>DATEHQ010000085.1:0-28776 GCA_035279525.1 Candidatus Dormiibacterota bacterium | reverse complement strand
CGGGGAAGAGGCGGTAGAGGGTGGCGCGGGAGACCACGGCGCGGTCGGCCAGCTCATCCATCGAGAGGGCGGCCAGGCCGTTTGCGCCGACCATGGCGAGGGCCGCATCCAGGATTCGCTCCCTGGCGCCGGGCTCGGGCGCCACCTCCAGGACCTGGAGCAGCGCTTCGCGCGAGGCGAACGTTCGGTAGAAGCTCGCCCTGGAGATCCCGGCCGCCTGTGCGATCTGCGCCACGGTGGGCTTTTCGCCCTGTTCGAGCAGCGTCCTGGTCCCACCCACGATCCGCTCCTTGACCGTCTCCATCTCGAGACGATACTAGACGAGACGTCGCCTCTCGTCAAGTCTCGGATGTCCGGAATCGGGCCGCGGGCCGGTAATCAGGGCAAGATGGAGGCCACGCTGAGCCCGACACATCAGCAGAGCGGCGTCCTGACCGCGGAGGAGCTGTGTCAGGAATATGCCCCCAGCGTCTGCCGGTTCGCCGCCACCGTCACCGGCGGAGGGCCGGACGCCGAGGACCTCGCGCAGGAGGCGCTGCTGCGCGCGGTTCGCAGTCTCGGCACCTACCAACCGTCGCGCGGACCCGTCGAAGCGTGGCTGTGGCGCATCGTGGTGAACGCGGCCCGGGATTCAGCCAGCCGGCGGCAGCGCCTGAGGGAGCTGACCCAGCGCCTCGGACTGTTGGCGCGGCCCGAGTCCGAGTCGGTGGAGGAAGAGGTCCTTGGGCGGCTGCGCGACACCGATCTGCGCACGCAACTGCGCGCCCTGGCGTTGCGCGACCGCACCGTGATCGCGTTGCGCTACGGCGTCGGCCTGGACACCGACGAGGTGGGAGCGGCCATCGGCCTCAGCCCCGAGTCGGCCGGGAAAGCTATACGTCGAGCGCTCGCGAGGTTGCGAGCCCGACTGGAGGCATCAGCGAAATGACTACGGATTTGCTCGAGGAACGTCTCCGCGACCTCTCGTTCGACACGCCGGACGCTGGACGGGTCACCGCGCGCGTGCTGTCCCGCCGGCACGTGAAGCGAGCGTCCCGCGCGCCGCGGTTCGCGGCGATGGTCGCCGCGCTGCTTTTGATCGTCGTCGGCGTCATTTATTTCGTGCCCGCTGCCGACCTGGCGCTGGCGAACGTCCCGGTGGCCGGAGACGCGCTGCACGACGCCGGCCTGGTGGGTGCCCGCGACAGGATCACGTACGTGGGGACGGAAACGACGTCGTCCGGATACCGCTTGAAGCTGGTGGCCGCTTACGCGGACTCGACGCGGACCGTGCTGCTGATGCACGCAGACCCAACGGCTTTCATGGGCGGCTCCTTCACCGAATTGACCGACCAGTTCGCGCGCACGTACCGGATCACGGGAGGCTCTGGCAACATCCTGACCGGCGACTTCAGCATGCAGTTCGAGCCCCTCGCGTGGCCGGACGCCATCACGGGCGCGCGAATCACCCTGCACATGACCGAGCTTGACACGGCGACCCTGGCCGGACCTGGGCCTCGGATCGCGGGTACGTGGACTCTGCCCGCCCTGATCCGGGTCGACCAGGCGAACGCGCTACCGATTCCGGCGCCGGCCGACCTTGGGCCCGCGCACTTCCGATTCACGTCGGTCACTTACACACCGGCGACGATCGCCGTCGACATGGTTGTGAGTGGGGTGTCGCCCGAGGAGCTTGGTCGCAACGTTCCCGGCTATGGCGGGAACAAGGGCGCGCCGGCCCTGATGACGTTCCTGATCGACCCCCAAGGACAGGTCATCAATGGCAACGGCGAGGAATCGGGCGATGCTTTCGGCTCCTATCACGTGCGCTGGCTCGGGTTCCGGTTGGGCGGGGCGGGCAGGTACACGATCCGCGTGAGCCTGTACGGCGAAGGCGAGTTCGAGCGCGTGATCACGATCCCTTAACAGGCAGGGTTCTCGGCGGCTGCGTGCGCGGGTAGCGTCCGCTGCATGCACCGCCTGGGCGCCCTCTGCATCGCCTGCCTGCTCGCGCTGGCGCCGTCGCCGGTGCGCGCCGCGTCCCCTTATGGAAGCCCCGATTACGGCGATCCGCCCGGATGGTGCACCAACTTCTCCGACATGTGGATCGCGTCGGTCGTGACCAACGACCCATCGGTCGCCTCCAATCCGGAGCGCGACACCTTCTACGGCTTTCACAAGAACCCGGGTTACGACGACTGGTATGGCTTCTTCTACGGCGATTTCCGGGGCACGCCGGGCGATGCCTCAGGCTGGGTCAGGCTGCTGCACGAGGACTACCCACGCCACTATCACTGGAACTTCGGCGATCACGGCTGGGCGATCCACGGGCACGCGAAGGAATACATCGCGTACTACAACTGGACCTTCGGCGGCCAGTGCGGGATCGGCCGCTACGGCGCGGCATGGCCACCGCCTTTCATGGCCGACCAGTACGGCTATCCGGTCGTCGACATCTACGTCGACGCGGTCCCGCCCTACCCGCCGCGGCCTCACGTGACCGCGGTGACTCCGGCATCAGTCTCCTTCACGTGGGATCCGGTGGCGGATCGGGGCGATGGCGCGGGTCGCGATTACTTCGTCGCGGGCATGGACCACTACGTCTCGTGGGTGACGGTCGCCGATCGCGCCGGCGTGCAGCAGCTCGCCTCGACCCCGGATCCGCGAGTTGTGGTCGTGAACGGCCTGAATCCCGGCGAGACGGCATGCGCGCACGTCGAGGCGGTCGACCGTGCCGGCAACTCCACGGGCGACCAGGAGTCGTGCGGAGCCCCGCTCACACCGCCGGCGATGCCCTCGTGGCCGGCGCCGAGCCTACGCGTCGAATCCAATCCGTCCGCGCCGGGGCTCGTGGGCTTTCAGACCTGGTTCTGGTTGTCCCCGGCCCCCGCATCGATGACGGTGACCGATGACGCAGGAGGCGCTCGATACCTCATCACCGCAACGCCGGCGGGCGTCGACTGGGATTTTGGCGACGGGACCACGAGCCCGCTCGCAGGACCGGCCGGGTTCGGCCTCGCGTACCCGCGGCCCTCGACCGTGACGCACGTCTATCAGGCGCACAGCGAGCCCGGCTTCGTCGTGCGCGCGAGCGTGCGCTACACGGTCACGTGGACGGCGAGCGCGGATGGCAAGTCGTTCGGTCCTTATCCGCTCGGCTCCTTGGTCCTCGACCTGCCGCCTCTCACCTACAAGGTGGGGCAGGCGCAGCCCGAGCTGGTGCTCGTGTGATGTCTACGTCGCGGACCATCCCGACAGTCGGTCCACCGAGATTGCGACCACCGGGCCCTGCGGCTGCGCGCTTCGATACTGCGCATAGCGCTGCTGGAGAAGGTGGAGCGCGTGTTGCGCCTCCTGTCCGCCGATGACGCGCGCCGTGCCGTCGGCGCGCACCCACCACAAGCGGGTCCAGTCGTCGTCGTAGTGGTCCACGAGCACGGTCACCAAAGGGTTGGCGGCGATGTTGCGCACGCGCTTCAGGTCGGTGGTGCGCTTCGGCTTGGCGTCCACCGCGAAGTAGATCACCCGGTCTTCGACGGTGAAAGTGATCGGCACCAGGTGCGGGCGCCCGTCGGGGCCGATGGTGGCAAGCCTCGCCACCCGTGCCTCGCCCAGGTGGCGCCACATTGCCGTGCCGTCCACCGGACGAAGTATCGTTGAGCCGTGCAGCGCACCCGGACTTACACGGTCGAGGAGGCCAACCGCGAGCTGCCTCGCGTGAAACGGATCGTGGCCCAGATCGCGGAGCTGTCCGCGCTCCTCCCCGAGCTGGAGGACCAGGCGCGGATCGCCGAGTACCAGTCGAAGCGCGCGGGTGCGGGCGCGGAGCAGCAGGATCGGCATCAGCAGGCGCACGACGCGGCGCAGGGCGCCGAGGAGGAGCTGCTCAAGGCGGTGCTCAGCTTGAACAGCATGGGCATCGCGCTCAAGGGCCCGCTCGAAGGCTTGATCGACTTCCCGGCGATCCGCGATGGCGAACCGATCGAGCTGTGCTGGAAGCTCGGCGAGGAAAGGGTCGAGCACTGGCATCGCGTCGGCGAGGGTTTCGCCGGCCGGAAGAAGCTCTGACCGGAAGCTAGCCCTCGGTCGGGACCTTGCCCCTGACCGCCTCGAAGACCGCCTTGGCCACGCCCGCCGCGTCGAGTCCGTGCTGCTTCAGGATGTCGGCGGCCTTGCCCTGAGGCAGGAACGCATCAGGCAGAGCGAGCGTGCGCACGCGCCCGGCGAGGCCGTACGGCGCGAGCGCCTCGAGCACTGCGCCTCCGAAGCCTCCCGCGCCCACGTTGTCCTCCACCGTGACGACGACATCGTGCGCCCGCGCCCACTCGGCCACGCGCGGATCCATGGGCTTGATCCAGCGCGCGTTGACGACGCCGCACGACACACCCTGCATCTCCAGCCGCTCCGCGGCCTCCTGTGCCACGTGCACCATGCGACCCATCGCGAAGATCGTCGCGTCCTTGCCCTTCCGAAGCTCCTCCCAGCGGCCGACCGGCAAGGGTTCCACCGGCAGGTCCGGGGTGGCGGGCGCTGGACCGCTCGGATAGCGGATCGCCATCGGCCCGTCGATGGCGAGGGCCGTCTCGAGGAGGGCGCAAAGCTCGGTCGCGTCCGCCGGCGCCGCGATCTTGAGGTTCGGTATGAGACGCAGGTATGAGAGGTCGAAGATGCCGTGATGTGAGGCGCCGTCCGGGCCGGTAACGCCGGCGCGGTCGATCACGAAGACGACCGGGAGCCTGTGCAGCGCGACGTCCATGATCGTCTGGTCGAAGGCGCGCGCCAGGAACGTCGAGTAGATGCACACCACGGGGTGCATGCCGGCCATCGCGAGCCCCGCAGCGAACGTCACCGCGTGCTGCTCGCAGATGCCCACGTCGAAGAACCGCTCGGGAAACTCCTTTGCGAAATTCAGCAGGCCGGTGGACGAAGCCATCGCCGCCGTGATCGCGCAGAGCTCGGGTCGCTTGACGGCCGCCGTCATCAGCGCTTCGCCGAAGACGTCCGTGTACTTGAGCTCGGTCGAGCGCGGCCGCCCGGTCAGCGGGTCGAAGGCGGGCACACCGTGCAGCTTGTCGACCTCATCGTCGACGGCCGGGCTGTAGCCGTGACCTTTCTCGGTCACGACGTGCACGACCACCGGCTCGCGCAGCTTCTTGGCGCGCGTCAGCACCTCCTCGAGGGCCGGCTCGTCGTGCCCGTTGACGATTCCGGCGTACTTGATGCCGAGGCTCTCGAAGACCGTCGACGGCTGCAGCAGCTGCTTCAGACCTTCCTTGACGCGATAGGCCGCCTGGTCGGCGGTCGTGCCCACCAGTGGAAGATCGCGCAGCAACCGCGAGATCTCGTCCTTCATGCGCTCGTAGCGCGGATCGACTCGCAGCGACGAAAGGTGCCTGGCCAGGCCGCCGACAGTCGGCGCGTACGACCGGCCGTTGTCGTTGATCACGATGATCAGGTTCGGCGGCTGGAGGTGCGCGATCTGGTTGAGCGCCTCGTAGGCCATGCCTCCGGTCAGCGCGCCGTCACCGATCACAGCCACCACAAAGCCGCTCTCGCGACGGCGCAGGCGGGCCTCGGCGATGCCGAGGGCGTAGCTCAACGAGGTCGAGGCGTGGCTGTTCTCGACCAGGTCGTGCTCCGATTCCTTGCGCGAGGGGTAGCCCGACAGCCCGCCTGGCTGGCGGAGCTGGGCGAAGTCCTTGGCCCGGCCCGTCACGAGCTTGTGCACGTATGCCTGGTGGCCGGTGTCCCACACGATCGCGTCGCGGGGGCTGTCAAAGATCCGGTGCAGGGCGAAGGTGAGCTCGACCACGCCGAGGTTGGGGGAGAGGTGCCCGCCGGTGCGAGAGGTGGCGGCGACGAGGAAGGCTCTGACTTCCTCGGCCAGCTGGGTCAGGCGCTGCTGATCGAGCGCCTTGAGGTCCGCGGGCGAGTTGATCGTCTCGAGAATGCCCACCTAGTGGTTAACGCTCAGCTCCCGACATCAGTTCCGCCAGCTCGATGCAGAGCCGCGTGCCGGCGCCGCTCGGGCCGCGGAGCACGGTGGTGAGCTCGGTGTTCGTGTTCCAGCTCGAGGCGGCGATGTCGAGGTGCGCCCACGGCTTGCCGCCCGCGAACTCGCCGATGAACATGCCACCCAGGATGGTGCCCGCCTCCCCATACTCCGAGTTGCGCAGATCGGCGATCTGGCTTCGGAGCAGGACGCGGTAGTCGGCGTAGATCGGCAGGCGCCAGACCCGGTCGCCGGCCTCGAACGAAGCCTTCTCGACCACCGACCAGAACTCGTCGTCGTTGCTCACGGCGGCGGTGGCGCCGTGGCCGATCGCGATCGTGGCCGCGCCGGTCAGGGTCGCCAGGTCGACCAGGTGGGTCGCGCCGCTGCGGATGGCATGGGTCAGCGCATCGGCGAGGACCAGCCGGCCTTCGGCGTCGGTGTTAAGGATCTCGACAGTCTTCCCGTCGGCGCTGACCAGCACGTCGCCCGGCCGCTGGGCGTTCGGACCGGGCATGTTCTCGCTCGCCGCGATCACGGCCATCACGTCGAGCGGCACCTTGCGCGAAGCGATCACGTCGATCGCGGAGAGCACGGCCGCCGCGCCCGACATGTCGGCCTTCATCTGGCTCATGTGCTCGGGGTTCTTGAGCGAGATGCCGCCGGTGTCGAACGTGATCCCCTTCCCGATGAGGGCGAGGACGGGGTTGCCCGCCTCGGCGGGGAGACCGCGATTGTCGCCTCGGTGCCGCACCCGCACCAGGCGTGGCGGCTGGGCCGAACCCGCGGCCACGCCAAGCAACAGGTTGTAGCCCCCGGCCTTGAGCTCGGTGGGCCCGAGCACCTCGTACTCCATGTCGTGGCGCTGAGCGATGCGCACCGCCTCCTGGGCCAGGGCGTCGGGCGTCAGCTCGTTCGGCGGTGCGTTCTGCCATTCGCGGGCGCGGTTGGTCGCCTCGCCGTTCTCCTGGGCCGCGACGACCTCATGCTCCCGTCCCAGGCCGAACCCGGCCAGCATCAGCTCATCGATCTCGCGTCGCTCGGGGGCCGCCCCCGTCTGGCGTGAGCGGCGCTCGAAGGTGCCAAGCACGCAGCCCTCCACGACGGCCTTCAGGCTGTCCATGACGATCGGATCGGTGCGCAGCAGGCCGAGCTTTCTGTAGCCGTAGGTGCGAGAGGCGCGGACGAGCTCGTGATGAGCCGACCGCAGGCGCTGGCCGTCAAGGTCGTGGAGCGCGCCCAGCCCGTAGAGGATCACGCGACGCGGTGTGATGCCCCGCTGGCCGGGAATCGGGAGCACCTCGTGGATGCGGCCGCGGAACTCGGCGTTGCTGACCATCTCCGACAGCACGCCGCCCATGGCCCGGTCCAGGTCGAGCGCGGCTCCGGACAGCCGCTGTCCCGTGGACACCGGCACCGCGAGCGCGTCCACGTTCAGCTCTGACGCCGGCGCCGCGACCAGGGTGATCTTCATGAGCCGTTAAACATAAGCGTTTAGTGGGTCAGGCCAGGTGCTCCGCCACGAGCTCCAGCACATGGGCGACCCTCAGTCGGAGCCTGCGCCGGCGCGCCGCGGCCGCGATGTGAACCAGGCAACCCGGGTTGTCGGAGGCGACGACCGCGCAGCCTGTCTTGGCGATCGCGTCGAGCTTCCACTCGGCCAGCCGGTCGGCGACCCTCGGCCAGTCGAGGCTGAAGGTGCCGCCGAACCCGCAGCAGTTCGCGATGTCGGGCAGGTCGACCACCTCGTAGCCCGCCATCTCGAGCAGGCGGCGAGGCTCCTCCTTGAGGCCGAGCTGCCGCAGGCTCTGGCACGAGTCGTGGTAGGCGACCTTGAGGCTCATGCGGTCGGGGTCGACCAGGCGCCGGTTGCCCTCCAGGAGCTGGAGGGCGAAACGCGTCGAGTCACGAAAGCGCGCCTTGAGCTCGTGGAGGTCGGAAGCTCCCCAGTCGGGCGCGTCCAGGGTGAATGCGCCGAAGCACGAGGCGGACGGCGTCACGATCAAGCCCTTGGAATCTCGAAGGCTCTCGGCGAGCCGTGTATTCAATTTGTCGCCGGTCTCGAAGTCGCCGGCGTTGGCCGCGATCAGACCGCAACACCACTGGCCCTTGGGAAAACCAACGTTGAAGCCCGCCGCGGTGGCGATCCTCTCCAGGGCCACGGCCGCCTCGGGCAGCATCCGGTCGACCAGGCACGAGGCGAAGATGGTGAGCGGCTCGCCGTCCACGCGGCTCGGCTCGACCCGGTCGCGGTAGGGCCGGCGGGCCAGCCGCGGCGCGCCCGGTGCCAGGGCGCTGAAGGGCGCCGCGGTCCGCATCAGCCGGTCGGCCAGGCGAGGCCGGTTCCAGACCCCCAGCAGGGCCCTCTTGCGCAGCGACTTCCGGCCCGAGCGCCGGTGCTCGAGGATCTGCCTGGGCAGCGGGATGTCGACCGGGCAGGCCTCCTGGCACGCGTTGCACTGAGCGCACAGGGTGTTCGCCAGGTCCGCCTTGGAGGGGCCGTGGTGAAACGGCGTGAGGACCAGGCCGATGGGCCCGTTGTAGATGTGGCCGAACTGGTGGCCGCTCACCGCCATGAAGGGCGGGCACGCATTCGAGCAAGCGCCGCATCGGATGCACGTGAGAGCGTCCCTGAAGAGAGGCTCCTCGCGCATCTTCTCCCGCCCGTTGTCGAGGATCACGCAGTGCATCTCGCGCGGACCATGCACGCCTATGGTCAGCGACTGCTCGATGTCGGCGGAGCGCGATGGACCGGTGATCCAGTTGACGTAGCTGGTCATCACCTGCCCGGTGCCGCTGCGCGGGAGCATCCGCAGCACCGCCACCGCGTCATCCATCGACGCGACGAGCTTGTCGATCCCGAAGAGGGCGATGTGAACCGCGGGCAGCGTTGTCGTCAGGTCGGCATTGCCCTCGTTGGTGACCAGCACGACAGTGCCTGTTTCGGCGATGGCCATGTTGGCGCCGCTGATGCCGACAGTCGCCTCGATGAATTTCTGACGGAGTGATTCGCGCGCGTGCAGCTGGATGGCCTCGACCGTCGGCTCGGTGCCGAACACGCGCGCGGCGTCCTCTTTGGTGAGGTGGATCGCGGGCGCGATGAGGTGTGAAGGATGGGTGTGAGTGAGCTGGACCATTCGCTCACCGAGGTCCGTCTCGACGACCTCCATGCCCAGTCCCTCGAGGTACGGGTTGAGCTCGATCTCCTCGCTCGCCATCGATTTCGACTTGGTGACGACCATCCGCCGTCCCTTCGGCAGCCCGGTGCCGGCGTTCCAGCAGATCTGGCCGATGATGTCGCGCGCCTCGGCGGCGGTCGACGCGAGATGCACCTTGCCACCGACGGCCTCCAACCGCCGGGTGAACTCGGCGAGCAGCTCGGGCAGCCGGTCGAGGTTCTCGAGGCGGCGCCGTTTCAGGTCTGCGCGCCCGGCGGCGAAGTCGAAGCCTTCGAAGGCGACGTTGCGCCGGGCACGCAGCCCCGTCATCGCGTGGACCAGTGCCGACTGTAGCTTGGGGTCGTCGAGGGCGCGATCGACACGCCGCGAGAAATGCCTTCGGCTTTCAGGCACGCGTCTTGACGACTTCCTGGATGGCGTCCCGGACAGCGTCGGGTGTTGACACCGGCGCCAAGCATATGGTTCCGGCACAGACCACGGCCCGGTGATCGCCGTTCGGATCGACCACCGCGTAGGGATGTGACCCCCGCGCGGCCGCCGCAAGCTCCGCGTTTCTGGTCGTGACCTTGATCGCGTGAGGCATGCGGTCGAGCGCGCGAGCGAACACCGCGGCCATCAGCCCGTACTGGCGAGGCAGGCCGGCCACAGATTCCAGCGCCCGTCGCGCCCGATCGCGATACGGAGCCGAAGGGTCGCCCGCCAGGATGTCCAGCTCGATCAATCCCATCGCGGCCACCGAGTTTTCCGCCAGCGGCTTGATCCGTTCGTCGAGCCTGCCCAGCTCGTCGGTCCCACTGTGGTCGAAGTAGCCGCCGAGGTCGGGATCTCCGTACTTCGTCTCGATGTGCTCGGCGAGGTCTCGGCCGGCGGCCAGCCACCTGTCTCCCCACCCGTGCTGGAAAGCTCGCACCGCCGCCCACATCGACCACACCTGGTCGCCGAGCTGTCCGCCGACGCCTTCGGCGTGCAGCATCCCGTCGCCCTTGCGGTAGGCGCGTTTGAAGAGCGCGTCGAGAAGCTTCTCCGCTCGGCCGCCGTAGGCGATCGCGAGCGAGGCGTTCCACGCGGTGTAGACGCGTCGGTCCACGTAAGGCGGGTGCGCCTGCTTGCGCTCGCCCGCGTCCATCGAGTAGTAGTGCTCGTCGGCGTCCTGGCTTCCCGCGTACAGGCCGCTTGAGGGGTCGCGGAGCACGGTGTCCAGGTACCCCGTGGTCCTTTCGAGGACGTCTCGCATGCCGGCCAGGGCGAGTGCGCTCACCAGGCCTGCGTGGTCTTCGAGCATCTTCTCGAAGTGCGGCACGCTCCAGTCCTGGGTCGTCGAGTAGCGGAAGAAGCCGCCCTCGACGTGATCGTATGTGCCGCCGCCAGCCATCTGCTCGAGCGTATGGACCGCCATCTGCTTCAGCCGTGGATCCGACCGCAGCTGCGCCTGCTCGAGCAGGAGCAGGATCGCGTCGGTCTGCGGGAACTTGGGTGCACCGCCAAAGCCGCCGTACTCTGCGTCGTACGAGGACCTCACGGCGTCGAGGATTTCGTCCACGAGCTTCGGGTCGAGCTCACCCGCGCTGCGGGCGACGCCCGAGCCCGCGCGCTTGCGCGCTTCGAGCACGCGCGTCGCGATCTCGGCCTGGTTGCCGCGGTAGTAGCTCGACACGCGGCCCAGCGCCTGCACCATCTGGTCGGGAGGTAGGTAGGTGGCGCCGGTCAGGATGTCGCCCGACGGCGTGAGAAAGGCCGTGGTCGGCCAGCCACCCATGTTGTAGCGCTGATTGATGTCGGGCCGCACGTCGTTGTCGACGCGGACCGGGATGTAGTCGCGGTTGATCAGGTCGATGACGCCCGCGTGCGAGTACGTGGTCTCGTCCATCACGTGACACCAGTGGCACCACACGGCCGAGATGGAGAGCAGGACCGGCCGGCCGCTCTGCCGGGCTTCCTCGAATGCCTCGGGTGACCACCGATGCCAGTGGATCTCGCCCGCGCGGTTCGGCCGCGGCGAGAAGTGGAACTCCTCGGCCACCTCTGACATCGAGTCAAGGTTACGATTTGGCTGTGATCACGACGAGCGCGGTCGACGCGTACATCGAGAAGAATTCGCGCCGCTTCATCGACGACCTGAAAGAGCTGTGCTCGTTTCCGAGCATCTCCAATCACGGCCTCGACGCCGTCCGGCCGGCGCGAGACTGGATCGCCGGCCGGCTGTCGCGGTTCACGGACCGCGTCGAGACGCTGGAGGCGGGGGGCATGCCCGCGCTGTATGCGGAGGTGCCCGGCGCGGGCACGCGCAAGCTGCTGCTGTACCAGCACTACGACGTGCAGCCGGTCGACCCCATCGACCTGTGGCACACACCGCCTTTCGAGCCCGCGGAGAAGGACGGCCGCCTGATCGCGCGCGGCGTGGCCGACGACAAGTCCGACGTGATGGCGCGCATTCACGCCCTCGAGACGCTCAAGCAGCTCGGGCAGGTTCCGGTGACGCTGCGGTTCCTGGTCGAAGGCGAAGAGGAGATCGGCTCGAAGACTTTCGAGAAGATCGCGCACGACCACCGAGACAAGCTGCTGGCCGACGGATGCCTGTGGGAGTCCGGCACATCGTTCGACGACGCGGGCCGCCCGACGATCCAGTTCGGCTGCCGCGGACTGCTGTACGTCAACCTGCGCGTGAGCAAGCTGGCCTTCGACCAGCACTCGGGGTACGCGTCGATCTATCCGTCCGCGGCGATGTACCTGGTCGGCGCGCTCGCGAGCCTGCGCGACCAGGAGATGAACGTCAAGATCGACGGTTTCTACGATGCCGCCCTCAAGCCCACCGAGGCGGACCGCAAGATGATGGCGAAGATCGACCCGGAGGTCGAGAAGCGGCGCCAGCTGGTCGGCTTCGAGCGGCTCGTCCGCAACCCGGCGCCCGAGCAGGTGATCGAGCAGATGCTGTTCCTGCCTACCTGCAACATCGCAGGCATCACCACCGGCTACCAGGGACCTGGCTCGAAGACGGTCCTGCCCGCCGAGGCCACGGCCAAGCTCGATTTCCGCCTGATACCGAACCAGGACCCGGACGACATCCGCGAAAAGCTGCGCGCGCACCTGGACAGGCACGGCTTCGAGAAGGTCGAGATCCTCGAGGGCGAGGGGGAGAAGCCCGCGCGCTCCGATCCCGAGTCGGCGATCGCGAGGAGCGTGATCGATTGCGTGCAGCAGATGCACGGCGAGCCGGTCCTGTGGCCGTTCATGCCCGCCACCGGCCCGATGCACCCGGTCGTCTCCGACCTGGGCATCCCGACGGTGCTTCCAGTGGGCGTCGGCCGGCCCGACAACCGGATCCACGCACCGAACGAGAACATCCGCGCGGCGGACTACATCAACACCGTGCGCCTCATGTGCAGGGTCTGGGAACGCTTCGGAGCCGGCTCGTGAACAAGCTCTCCGACAAGCTCTTCACGGTCAAGTACAACGAGGACACGGGAAAGCCGCACATCGAGATCAGTGATCAGGCAGTGTGCGCGACGAAGTGCACCGGCAAGTACTGCACCCACTTCTGCCCGGCGGGGGTCTACGAGTGGAATGAAGAGCAGAGCAAGACCCTGGTGAGCTTCGGAAACTGCATCGAATGCGGAGCCTGCTCGATCGGGTGCCCATTCGACAACATCGACTGCCACGCGCCGCGCGGCGGATACGGCGCGCAGTACAAGCACGGCTAGGCGTGTGGGCCGCCCGGCCCGAGAGGCGGCGCAGGAATACCGGCCACGCTCCACGGCATTTCTATTGATGCCATGAGCGACTACGACGTGATCATCGTCGGCGGAGGCCCGGCCGGGCTGGCGGCGGCGCTCTACACCGCCCGGATGGACCTCAAGACGGTGGTGATCGACCGCGGACCGCTCGGCGGGCAGCTGTTGAACACCGAGCTGATCGAGGACTACCCCGGCTTCGAGTCGGTCCTGGGCTCGGACCTGGCGATGAAGATGGGCGACCACGCACGCAAGTTCGGGGTGGAGATCCGCGATTTCGAACCGGTGGCCGAGATCGACGTGGAGGGCAACCTCAAAGTGGTGCGGCTCGAGTCGGGCGACGAGCTGCGGGCGCCGGCGCTGATCATGGCCGCGGGCGGCCTGCCGCGTTACCTCGAAGTCGGCGGCGAAAAGGAGTACTGGGGCAGGGGTGTCAGCTACTGCGCGGTGTGCGACGGCGCCTTCTTCAAGGGCCAGGAGCTCGCGGTGGTCGGCGGCGGGGACGCGGCGGTCGAGGAGGGCGAGTTCCTGACGCGCTACGCGTCGAAGGTCTACATCCTCCACCGGCGCAGCGAGCTGCGCGCGCAGCCGATCCTCGTCGATCGGGCGCGCAACAACCCGAAGATCGAGTTCATCTTCGACGCGAAGGTGAAGGAGATCACCGGCGACACCAAGGTGCATGCGGTTCGGTACGAGCAGCACGGAGAGGTGAAAGAGCTCGCCGTCGGCGGAGTGTTCATCTTCATCGGTTTCGTGCCGAACTCGAAGCTGCTCAAGGTGCACGTGGAACACGACGAGGCGGGCTACATCGTCACCGACCGCAACATGAGGACGTCGATCGACGGGATCTGGGCGGTCGGCGATGTGCGCGCACAGCTGACCAAGCAGATCGCGACCGCCGTCGGCGACGGGACGACCGCGGCGGTGGCGGCCTCCATGTACGTGACGCAGTTGAAGGACGCGGCCAGGACCTAGGCGCGGCGGCCAGGTCTACTGCGTGACGTCGATCCAGACCAGCCCGGGCGGGAGGCTCAGCGCGGTGCCATCGCTCAGCGTGAACACGAGCGGAGCGTGGCTGTTGACCGACTTCCAGGTTCCCTTCCAGCTCTGGCCCTTGTAGTAGACGTTGAACAGACCGCTGCTGTCGATGTTGTAGTCGTGGATGTGCGCGCCGTGCCCGTCGCCGACGTTCAGGAGCTGCTCCTGGGTGTGCAGGACGATGAGCATCTCGATGCGGAGTGGCTGCTTCGAGGTCGCGTCCCGGTAGAAGTGTCCCGCCTCGGTCTTGCCGTACGTGCCCATCACCGGGTCGTACGTGTAGACCGAGTAGTGCTCGTCGACGGTCACGGACGATGCGCCTGACGTGGCCGGTGGCATCACGGGTCGAGCGGTCGGCAGCGTGTATGCGGAGATCCCCCCGAAGTAGTTGACCTCCGCGGCTCTCACCGAGGCGCCGTGGATCATCAGGTTGTCGGGCGCGATTCGTGCGGGGGTGCGGAACTGATACCCATTGACGTCGAAGAATTGCGGTGTCGGGTCTTGCCGGTCCCGAGCCGCGGTGGCCGCCGACTCACCCGATTGGAACAGGAGCCCCTTGTAGTGGCGACCGAGCTTGAGCGAGATGAACCGGGCGGAGCGCATCGGCCCGATCAGGTCGGGCACGTTCTGGAAGATCGCGGTGAGACGCGTGATCCCGCCTTCCGCCAGGTACTCGAAGACGATGTTCGCCGCCTGCAGGCCGTTCTGATCGACGGCGTTCTGGTCGTTCGGGACCTGGATCAGGGCCGGGTACTTGAGCGGCGTGGTGTGCTCGTGGTCGTGGTAGTAGATGCCGCTGTGGAGGCTGAACGCCAGCGGCACCGCGTGGCCTGTCTGGTCGCGCCCACCCGCCGCCATCTGCAGCGCCAGCGGGCCGGTGGGCACGCCCACGGTCGAAAGGGTCGCGCTCCGGTCGTCCGCGGCCCACTTCAACGTCGCGGGCTTTGTGCCGATGAGAATCGCGACAGTGGCTGGGTTCATCGCGTCGTTGAAGTTCAGCGTGAGAACTGTTCCCGGGTCCACCTCATCGCCGTTGTTGAGCGCGACACCGCCCGCGCCGGTGACAGAGGAGACGTGGGGCACGATGATCGTGGTGAAGCTCCACGTCGTGCCCTGCACCCGGTGATGGCCCACGTCGAGGATCGCCTTCAGCGTCGCCGTGTAGGTGGTCAGCTCGGCGAGTGGCTTCGCCGGAGTCCACGCGTACTGCGTGTTGTCCGAGATCGCGGTGATGGCGCCGTCGGTGGCGGGGCTGATCGAAAACGCCGCCTGCACCGTCGATGGCAAGACCGGCCTGGTGAACGAGATCAGGACGCGGCTGTCGGTCGGCACGTCCTTCTGGCCGTCCCTGAAGTTCGTGGCGAACGTCGTCGGGAGGGTGTTCTCGTAGGCGATGTATCCGCCGATGCCGCCTACGGTCAGGACCAGCGCGAGGCCGACCGCGAGCAGAACTCTGCGGCCGGTGCGTCGACGCCGCCGTTTGATGCGTCCGATCGGCGGGGCCGGCTGAGTCGAGGGCTCGATTCTGGGGAGAGACGTTGAGAGCGACAACGGGCCGGGGGGATTATGCCATGTTTCCCGCGGCGCGCCGCCTCACTCGGCGAGTTGGCGGAGCAATGAAAACGTGTAGATCCCCGTCGCGTGGCCGCTCTCGAAAGCGATCTGCAGCGCGTACTGGCCCACCAGTGTCACATCGGCGATTCGCAGCTCGTCGGGGTTGAGGCTCGTCACCCGAGCCAGCCGTCCCGGAGTGCCGGCCTCACCGCGACATTCGGCGCACGGGCAGGCCCAGCGCAGCTGCTCGCCCGTGTATCGCGTCCGCCGGCCGCCCTCCCACGTGATCGCCATCACCTGGTTGAGGCGGTCGACGTCGACGTCGGTGGGAAACGGATCCGGGTCTTGCAGGGTCTAGCGGCCGCCCACTCAGTGGACGTTGATCACGGGCAGCTGCCGGAACGACTGGATCGACGTTCGCGCGGCCACCTGCGACGCGATGTGCATGAACGCTTTCGCACCCTCGGACTCCGGGCGCGACACGACGATGGGAGTGCCCGCGTCCGCGTCCTCACGGATTTTCTCTTCGAGCGGAACCGCACCCAGAAAAGGCACGCCGAGCCGTTTCGCCGCGGACTCGGCTCCGCCGTGGCTGAAGATCTCGTGCCGGTGGCCGCAGCTGGGGCAGACGTACCAGCTCATGTTCTCGATCAGTCCGAGCGGAGTCACGTTGAGCTTGCGAAACATCTGAAGCGCCTTCACCGCGATGTCGGTGGCCACGTCCTGCGGGGTGCAGACGATGGCCACACCGGTGAGCGGCACAGCCTGCGCGAGGGTCAGCGATGCGTCGCCCGTGCCGGGGGGCAGGTCGATCACGAGGTAGTCGAGCCGGCCCCAGTCGACCTGCACCATCATCGCTTCGATCGCCTTGCCCACCATCGGACCGCGATAGATGACGGGTTCGTTCGGGTCGGAAAGGTGGCCGAATGACATCAGCTTGATCCCGTGCGCGTCGATCGGCTGGATGCGTCCGTTGACCTGCATCGGCACCACGCGCGAGCCGGTCATGGTCGGCACCGACGGACCGTAGATGTCCGCGTCGAGGAGGCCGACGTCGGCTCCCGAGAGGCGCAGCGCGGCCGCGAGGTTGACCGCGACGGTCGACTTGCCGACTCCACCCTTGCCCGACGCGACGGCGATGGTCTGCTTCACTCCGGGCAGGATCTCGGACGGCTTCGGGCGCAGGAACGCGGGTCGCACGTTGGCTGTCATGCGGACGTCCACCGACGTGACGCCCGGCACGTCCGCGAGGAGCTCCTGCGCCTGTGACTTGAAACGGTCGCGCACCGGACACGCCGGGGTGGTGAGCTCGAAGGTGAAGCTCACCTTGCCCTGCGGAGTGACCTCCAACTCCTTGATCATGCCGAGGCTGACCACGTCGCGGCCGAGGTCGGGGTCCTGTATGCGGCCGAGCACCTGGAGGACCTGCTCGGAGGATGGGGCGCTCATCGCCAGCGATGTTACCGGTGTCGGTCGAGCGACCCGGGTCGCCGCGGCCGGGCCTGGCGCACCGCTTCGCGGGCCCTCCCTCTCCCGAGGTGGCTTGCCCTCCCCCCAAGCCTTCGCGCCAACCGGGTCGAACTTACGCCCCGCCCCAACCCTTGCCAACCCTGCCTGTTAATTTCATGGCGCCATGAAGCAGGTCACCGCCACCAGCCCGAGCCCGGAGCTCATCGCCTACTTCGGCGGGCCGGCCGCGGACGTGTACTTCCAGCGCGCCCGGGCCACCCTCGCGGGCGCGCACGTCGACTCCCTGGTCACGATGGACTTCTTCTCGAGCCGCGCCGGCGTGCTGTGCGGGGTCACCGAGGCGGTGCGCCTGCTCTCGTCTGTGCTGCGCGACGGGGACGAGGCCTGGGCCGTCCCCGAAGGCGAGCCGATGGGACACAGGGAGACGGTGCTCCGCGTCCGCGCGCCCTACTCGCACTTCGGCGTCTACGAGACGGCGCTGCTCGGCATGCTGTCGAGCTGTTCGGGCTGGGCCACAGCGGCCCGCGAGATCGTCGAGGTCGCGGGCGGCAAGCGGGTGATCAGCTTCGGCGCGCGGCACGTCCACCCGCTGATCGGTCCGACGATGGAGTACGCCGCGGTCGTCGGTGGATGCGCCGGCTGCGCCACGCCGCTCGGCGCTCAGCTGGCCGGGCTGCAGGGCGCTTCGGGGACCATGCCGCACGCGATGATCCTTCTCTTCGGCGACACCGTGAAGGCCGCGCTCGCCTTCGACGAGCACATGCCCGACGACGTCCTGCGCATAGTGCTCGTCGACACCTTCAAGGACGAGGCCGAAGAGTCACTCCGCGTCGCCGAGGCGCTGGGCAAGCGCCTGCGCGGGGTGAGGCTCGACACGCCGGGCGAACGCGGCGGCGTGACCGTGGACCTGGTCAAGGAAGTGCGCGCCCGCCTCGACGCGGCCGGCTTCGAGCATGTCGGGATCTTCATCTCGGGCGGACTCGATGCGGCGCGCATCCGCGAGTTCGAGGCCGCGAAATGTCCCATCCACTCCTACGGCGTCGGGATGGCGATCAGCGCAGCGCCGCCCATCGCCTTCACCGCGGACATCAAGGAGATCGGCGGCAAACCGATGACCAAGCGAGGCCGCATCCCCGGCGCCGCACCAAATTCGCGGCTGGCGCGAGTGATCTGAGCCAGGCTGAGCTTCTCGCGCTCCAGGTCGCCTGCCGCGCGTGCCACGTCTGCGTCGACGCCGGCATCATCCCCGAAGCGAATCCCACCTTCTCCGGTGGCTGGGGGGCGAAGCTGATGCTCGTCGGACAGGCGCCCGGGCCGGTCGAGCGCGAGTCGCGCCGCCCGTTTTCCGGGCGGGCGGGCAAGGAGCTCGACCGCTGGATGCTCCGGGCGGGCTTCGCGAGCCCTGAAGAGTTCCGCCGCCTGACCTACATCGCCTCGCTGATGCGCTGCTTTCCGGGACGCAACCGCAAGGGCAACGGCGACCTGCGCCCGCCGCCCGCGGCGGTGGCCAACTGCGCCCACTGGCTCGACGAGGAGCTGCGCCTGGTGAGGCCGATGGCGATCATCCCGGTCGGCCAGATGGCCGTGACTCGCTTTCTCGGTCCCGGCTCGCTGGAGGAGCGCGTCGGGAAAAGCTTCGGCCAGCGGCCCGTCATCGTGCCCCTGCCGCATCCCTCCGGCCAGAGCCGCTGGCTGAACCTTCAGGCCAACCGCGCGCGCCTGGTGGCGGCTCTGGAGATCATCTCCAGCCTGCGGTCGAGACTCGTCTGATGCCGGCATTCTTCGCGCGGCGCGAGGGCGATCGAGCGTTCGTCGAAGGAGCCGACGCCCACCACCTGGCGCGATCGTTGAGGGCTCGCCCGGGGCAGGAGATCGAGGTCGTCGACCCGGCGGGATTCATGCTCACCGTCCGCCTCGACGTCGTGACGCCGGAATCTGTCGTAGGGACGGTCACCGCCGAACGCCCGCATCATCCCGAGCCGAACGTCAAGGTCACGATCGCGATCGCCAACCTGCCCGCCCCCGCGCTCGACCTCGTGCTTTCGCGGTGCACGGAGGCGGGCGCCCACGCGTTCACGATCTTTCAGGCGGAGCGCAGCGTGGGCCGCGGATTCAAGCGCGAGCGCGCGAACGCGATCTGCCGTGAGTCGGCCATGCTGGCCGGGCGGCTCCACGTGCCCAGCGTCGTCCATGCAGCGACCCCCGCCACGGCATACGCCGGCGCGGAGCACGCGGTGTGGCTGGTGCGAGAGGCCCCGACGCGGCTCAGTGAAATCCCGCCGCGGGACATGACGCTCTTTGTCGGCCCGGAGGGGGGATGGTCGGAGAGGGAGCTCCAGTTCGGGGGTGCGAAGGCGACGCTCGGTCCGCGCAACATGCGCGCCGAGACGGCCGCCATCGTCGCGCTCGCTGTCGTCCTCGCTAACGCTTGAGCGCGCGGTAGGTCTCGACCTCTCCGGTGATCGCGACCACCGACGCGATGCCGAAGAGCACCGCGCCGAGGACGATGACGACCGCCGCCACAGGGATGTTCCTGCCGAGCAGCCCGATCCCGACGCACACGACGCCCACCGCGACGATGAGCCCGGCGTAGATCCGAAAGCCCCGGCGAGAGGCGGCGAATCCTGGAGCCAGCTCGCCGAGCGATCTCGTCGTCACACGACTCATCACGTAGTCGGCCGCACCGAAGAGATTGATCAGCAGAACGACTCCCGCCAGGATGAGGAGCGCGCCCAGCACGAGGACGAGTGCCACGGCTCAATTCTCGCCGCATCTACCATCTGACCGTGCCCGTCACGACGACGCAGACCAGGGTGCGGAACTTCTGCATCATCGCCCACATCGACCACGGGAAGTCCACGCTCGCCGATCGCCTGCTCGAGTTCACGGGCTCGATCAGCCAGCGCGAGATGCAGGACCAGGTCCTCGACACGATGGACCTCGAGCGCGAGCGCGGAATCACGATCAAGCTGCAGGCCGTGCGCATGACGTATCCCGCGCACGACGGGCAGACCTACGAGCTCAACCTGATCGACACGCCCGGCCACGTCGACTTCGCCTACGAGGTCTCGCGCTCGCTGGCGGCGTGCGAGGGCGCCATCCTGGTGGTCGACGCCGCGCAGGGCATTGAGGCGCAGACGCTGGCGAACCTGTACCAGGCGGTAGAGGCCGGGCTCACCATCGTGCCCGTGGTCAACAAGATCGACCTCGACGCGGCCCAGCCCGAGATGGTGGCGGAGGAGATCTCCGACGTGACCGGAATCCCACGCGCCCAGGTCATCTTCGCCTCTGCCAAGCAGGGAATCGGAACCGAGGACATCCTCGAGGCGGTGGTCACGCGCGTGCCGCACCCGCGGGGCGATGCGACGAAACCGCTGCGCGCGCTGATCTTCGATTCGCACTACGACACCTACCGCGGAGTCATCACCTACGTCCGCGTCGTGGATGGCGAGATCATCCCGCGGACCCGGATCCGCATGATGAACACGGGCAAGGTCCACGAGGTCGACGAGGTCGGGTGGTTCGCGCCCCGGCCGCGTCCCGCGGAGCGGCTGACCGCGGGCGAGGTCGGCTACGTCACCGCGGCGATCAAGAACGTGGTGGACGCCCGCGTCGGCGACACCATCACGACGGCGGAGCACGGTGCGAGCACTGCCCTGCCCGGTTACCGCCGGGTCAAGCCAATGGTCTTCGCCGGCCTTTTTCCGACCAACTCAGACCAGTTCTCCGACCTCAAGGAGGCGCTCGAGAAGCTGCAGCTGAACGACGCCGCGCTCTCGTACGAGCCGGAGAACTCGGCCGCGCTCGGCTTCGGCTTTCGCTGCGGGTTCCTCGGCCTGCTGCACCTCGAGATCGTCCAGGAGCGGCTGGAACGCGAGTTCCAGCTCGAGCTGATCACCACCGCCCCAACCGTGGAGTACGAGGTCAGGCTGAAACGTGGCGAGGTGATCCAGGTGGACAACCCGGCGCTGCTGCCGGACCCGACCATGGTCGAATCCATCTCCGAGCCATTCGTGAAGCTGTCGATCATCGTGCCCGCCGGTTTCGTGGGCCCGATGATGGAGCTGTGCCAGGAGCGGCGCGGCGCGTTCAAGCACCTCGAGCACCGGCCCGGTGAGCGCGTCGTCCTCGAGTACGAGATACCCCTCGGCGAGATCATCCACGACTTCTACGACCAGCTGAAGTCACGCTCGAAGGGCTATGCCTCGATGGACTACGAGATGCTGGGCTTCCGGGAGGGCGACCTGGTCAAGCTCGACGTGCTGGTCGCGGGCGAGGCGGTGGATGCGCTGTCTCTGATCGCGCACCGCAGCAAGGCCCAGCAGCAGGGCCGGCGACTGGTCGAGAAGTTGAAGTCGATCATCCCGCGGCAGCTCTATGAGGTTCCCCTGCAGGCCGCGATCGGCGGTAAGGTGATCGCTCGCGAAACGATCCCGGCGATGAGGAAGGATGTGCTGGCCAAGTGCTACGGGGGCGACGTGACGCGCAAGCGCAAGCTGCTGGAGAAGCAAAAGGAAGGCAAGAAGCGCATGAAGCGCGTCGGATCGGTCGAGATTCCCCAGGAGGCGTTCATGGCCGTGCTGAAGCTTGATTAAGAGCCGGGTGGCACCGCTCGTGCTCGGCCTTTCGGTTCTTGCGTCCGCGTGTGGCGTGCTGGGGTCAGGCGGCAACTCCAACGCGACCGCGGCGGACATCTATTCGACAGTGCCGAGCCTGGCCGACGTCAGGACGCTGATGGGTGACAACAACTGGTGGGAGGGCCCACCATCCTTCGAGGTTCCTCCGCTCAACTCGGACACCGTGCCGGTGACGCAGAGGTACTCGGTGAGCCAGTACTACGACCACATCGGCACCGCCGAGCAGCTCCTGGTGCGCTACACGTTCTACGACCTCACCAGCTCCGCGACCACGCAGATGACCGACTTGAAGAACGCCTTCGGCACCTCGCCGACCTCTCCCGCCGTCGGCGACCAGGTCCTGTACTACGGTCTGGGCGGCAGCGGTGCGACGCCGATCATCACGAGGACCTTCGTCAGGGTCGGCCAGGTCATCACCACGCTCGTGTGGTCGGTGAAGGACAACATTCCAACGGTGAGCCAGCTCGGGAAGGTGGCGTCGAAGTTCACCAGCGGCCTGAAGAACCTGGGCAAGACGCACCATCAGCTCGCCAGGGTGGACCGGACGCTTCAGCCGCCGCCAGGATTGGACATCACTCCTCTCGGGTTCACGCAGCTACCTGTCGAGACGTTTGCTTTGATGACCCTCACCGCGCTCCCGGACACGATCGTCGCGCTCCTGCGCCAGAGCGGAATCACCTCGTTCGCCTACGGCGACTATGCGTTGAACAACGACACACAGATGGAGGTCCAGACCGCACTGCTCACGTTTTCCTCGACCGCCGCCGCGTCGGACTGGGCGACCACTTTCAGCCCAGACACGCCTGACTCCGCGGGCATCGGGTGGAAGTACGTCCCCATCGGCGGGTCACCGGCGGCGGGGGTCTATCACTACGTGTTCTCGTCCGGTCAGTACGGCGGCTACCTCGTGTGCAGGGCAAACCACGAAGGCGTGGCCGCCTCGAGGGAATGCGAGGACCCGACGCACACGACTGCCGTCGCCTGGAAGCTGGCGCTGTCCGGGGTCGGCTAACCCTCGCGCCGGGCGGCCGGCCCGGCCGCCTGGATCCGGTTCTCCTGGAACCAACGCCACTGCCTGGTCAGGCCCTCCCGCAGCGAGACGCGCGGCTCCCATCCGAGGCGCTCCCGCGCGAGGTTGATCGACGCGCCGGTGTGGCGCGGATCGCCGGGCGCGTCCGGAAGGTTGTGCCGGTAGACCTTGATGCGGCTGATGTCCTCGAGCGTGGCGAGGACGCGGTTCACCGTGACGCGGCTGCCGCCGCCAAGGTTGAAGACCTGGCCGACCACGTTGGCGGTCGCCGCCTTGACCGTGCCGTCGACCGCGTCGGACACGTAGGTGAACTCGCGTGTCTGCTCGCCGTCGCCGAACACCTCGATCTCGCGGCCTTCGACCAGCGCCTCCATGAAGCGGGCGAAGCCCATGTCGGGGCGCTGGCGTGGACCGTAGACGGTGAAGTAGCGCACCGAGGTGGCGGGGAGGCCGAAGTTCTTCGCGTAGAGGAGGGCGAGGTGCTCGGCGGCCAGCTTGGTGACGCCGTAGGGCGAGACCGGCCGCGGCAGCGCGGTTTCCTTGGTCGGGTACATCTCCGCGTCGCCGTAGACGGACGAGCTGCTTGCGAAGACGAAGCGCTCGATGGGCACGTCCTTCAGCGCCTCGAGCAGCCGCTGGGTGGCGAGTACGTTGTCACGCACGTAGCGGTCGAATTGATCGCCCCAGCTCGGTCGCACGCCGGGCTGTCCGGCCAGGTGGTAGACCACGCGCACGTCGCGCAGCAACGGCTGGAGGTCGGCATCCACCAGGTCCACCTCTTTCAGGGCGAAGTTGGCGTGGCCGCGCGACTCGGCCAGGTTTTTTTCCTTGAGGTCGCGCTCGTAGTAATCGGAGAAGCAGTCGATGCCTGTGACGTGATGACCGTCGGCGAGCAGCCGCTCGCAGAGATGGGACCCGATGAAACCCGCCGCTCCGGTGACGATGACCCTCGTCGGTTGGCTGGACACTTGCATCAAGAGTGCAATCCGCGACCGGCGAATTGCAACTCGTGTCCACCTATCCTCATCAGGCATGAGGCGGTTCGAGGCATGGCTCGCGGCCTCCGATGTCGCGATCGCGGTGAAGGAGTTTCCCCAGGGGACGCGGACCGCGACCGACGCCGCGCGCGCCGTGGGGTGTGAGGTCGGGCAGATCGTGAAGTCGCTGGTGTTCATCACGGGCGGAAGACCGGTCGTCGCCCTGGTCAGCGGCGCCAACCGGCTGGACGAGGCTCGCCTCGCCGCCCTGACTGGAGCCGCCGTCAGCAAGGCCGACGCGGACACGGCGCGCGACGCGACCGGGTACGCCATCGGAGGCGTCCCGCCGTTCGGGCACGCCTCGGAGATGCCGGTCTACATGGATCGCGATCTGCTCGATTTCGAGCAGGTGTGGGCGGCCGCGGGGCGACCTGACTCGGTGTTCGAGATCTCGCCCGAGCGCCTTCGGCAGCTGAGCGGGGCGATCGTCGCCGAGCTCAAGGTCGCCGGACCATGAGCCCCTTTGCCGGCGACGCCGACCTGCTTGATTTCCGCCATCTGTACGTCCACATCCCGTTCTGCAAGCACAAGTGCGGCTACTGCGACTTCAACGCTTACGCCGGCATGGACCGGCTCATGCCCGACTACGTGGACGCGCTCGAGAAAGAGCTCCTGTTCGCCCGGGAGCGCTATCCGTTCCAGCAGCTCGAGACCGTTTACCTCGGCGGCGGCACGCCGAGCCTGCTGCCCGCGGAGCTGATCGCCCGCGTCCTGGCGTTCATCCGCGGCACCTTCGATGTCGCGCCCGACGCGGAGGTGACCCTGGAGGCCAACCCCGCAAGCACCGACGAGCCTCGGCTCGCCGCGTGGCTGGAGGGCGGCGTCAACAGGATGAGCCTCGGTGTGCAGGGTTTCGATCCCCGAGCCCTGGCGGTCCTCGAGCGCAAGAGCGACGCGGCCCAGGCGACCCGCGCCTTTCGCCTCGCGCGCGAGATGGGCGTGGCCAACCTGAGCATCGACCTGATCTACGCGGTGCCGTTTCAGAGCCGCGACACGTGGCTCGACACCCTGCGTCGCGCGGTCGCGCTCGAACCCGACCACATCTCGACCTACTGCCTGTCGTTCGAGGAGGGAACGCTGCTGCACCGGAGGAGGGCGCAGGGGCGAGTCCCCGAGGTCGCAGCGGACCTGCAGTGGGACCAGCTCGACGCCGCGTGCGCGGAGCTCGAAAGAGACGGCTACCTCCGCTACGAGGTGTCGAACTGGGCGCGGCCCGGTTTCGAGTCGCGGCACAACCGGGCCTACTGGCGCTGCCGGCCCGTCTACGGCGCGGGGGCCGGTGCGCACTCGTACGCGACTGACGGCGCCGCCGCATGGAGGTGGTGGAACGTAGCCAGGCCACGCGAATACGTCGCTGCATCGCCTTCGCCGCGGGCGGATGGGGAGGAGCT
The DNA here is from genome assembly GCA_035279525.1 of Candidatus Dormiibacterota bacterium. GTDB lineage: Bacteria > Chloroflexota > Dormibacteria > Dormibacterales > Dormibacteraceae > DATEHQ01. The sequence goes on along the minus strand of DATEHQ010000085.1, from coordinate 3,741 downwards.
CGAGCCGCGCCGAAGGGCCGCCGAGTCGCTGATGCTCGGCCTGCGCACTGCCGAAGGGCTCCACGCGCCGCCAGGGTTCGAGGCCGAGCTGACGGAGCTGAGCCGTGCGGGGCTGGTCGACCGGCTCGACGGCCGGGTCGTCCCCACGCGCCGAGGGCTGGACCTGCACAACCAGATCGCCCTCGCGGTACTGTAACCAGCACTCTCGCCCCGAGAGTGCTGAAAACCATGGAAGACAGAAAACAAGCGATCCTCCGGGCGGTCGTCAAGGAGTTCACGACCAGCGCAGTGCCCGTGGGCTCACAGGCGCTGCAGAGCAGGTACTTCGTGAACCTATCGTCGGCCACCATCCGCAGCGAGCTGGCGGAGCTGGCCGACCTCGGCTACCTGACGCAGCCGCACACGTCGGCGGGCCGGGTCCCCACCGACTCCGGCTATCGCTACTTCGTCGACTTCCTGATGGACGTCGAGCAGATTCCGGGGAAGGTCAACGCGTACATTCAGGAAGAGCTGCGCTCCGCCCCGGCCGACGTGCAGGGGATGGTCGAGAAGGTGGCGATGACCGTCGCGGCCGTGACCCTGAACGCGTCGGTCGCCAGCGCGCCGCAGGGCTCACAGGTGCGGATCAAGCACGTCGACCTGGTCTCGCTCGAGCCGACCGAGGTGCTCCTGATTCTTCTCCTGGAGGGCAACCTCCTGCGCCAGCAGGTGGTCACCGTCACGCAGCCCGCCACGCAGGCGGAGCTGACGAAGCTCGCGGCGAGGCTGAACACCGCGCTAGATGGACGCGGCGGGGACGAGGTCCGGCGTCACTACGACTCCGCTGTGCTGGGCCTGGAAAAAGAGCTGCTCGGCAGGGTGGTGACGGTGCTCGACATCTACGAAAAAGGGACGGAGAGCCTGGTCGTGCACGATGGCGTGCGCAACCTCGTCCGGCACCCGGAGTTCGCCGAGTCGTCGCGGCTGCAGCAGGTGCTCGAGGTGCTGGAGGAGACGCGCTACCTGACCAACCTGCTGCGGCAGCTCATCGGCGAATCGGACCTGCAGATCGTCATCGGCTCGGAGAACACGTCGAGCCAGCTGCAGGGATGCGCTGTCGTGCTGACCACTTACGGCCCGTCGAACAGGCTCAAGGGAGTGCTTGGCGTGATCGGTCCGACCCGCATGGCCTACAGCCAGACAGTGGCCCGGCTGCAGGCCGTCGCGCAGGCGGCGAGCGGCCGCATGGCCGAGCTCGGCGCTTGACCGGGAGTTTGGGCGGGCACCGGCTCGCGGTATCTAGACACTGATGACGACGCCCAGGCACCCGCACGATCCGCGAGAACCCCACGAGTCCAAGGCGACGGCGGCGGGTTCGTCCCACGCCTCGATGGAGGCCTCCAGGCTGGCCGAGAAGGCGGCGGAGCTCGAGTCGGCGCAGGCCGAGGCGCAAGACCGCTACGTCCGTCTCGCGGCGGACTTCGACAACTTCAAGAAGCGATCGCGCCAGGAGCACCTGGAGACCATCCAGCACGCCTCGGCCGACCTGATCGCGCGCCTCCTGCCGGCGCTCGACGACCTGCACCAGGCCCTCGACCACAAGCCCGCGGGCGTGGACGAGACGTGGACGCGCGGTGTCGAGCTCGCGGTGCGCAAGCTGGAGGACACGCTCGGCTCGCACGGTCTCGAGGCCATCGAGGCGGCCGGCCGGCGCTTCGACCCCAAGCTGCACGAGGCGATCGGTCACGAGGAGACGGCCGAGGTCCCCGAGGACACTGTCGTCGCGCAATTGCGCCCGGGCTATCGGATTCGCGACCGCGTCGTGCGCCCCGCCCTGGTGCGGGTCGCTCGCCCACCGGCGATCCTTCCCGCGGACGGCGATGTTTCCGATCGATAGGTAGTGGCGGTCAAGCGGGACTACTACGAGGTACTCGGCGTCGGACGGGACTGCACCCCGGACGAGCTCAAGCGCGCGTTTCGCAAGATCGCGATGGATTCGCACCCCGACCGCAACCCTGACGACGCGGTCGCCCACGAGAGGTTCAAGGAGGCGAGCGAGGCCTACGGGGTCCTCTCCGATCCAGGACGCCGCCGCAGCTACGACATGTTCGGCCACGCCGCGGTCGAGCCGGGGGGCGGCCCGGGGATCGACTTCACCGACATGCCCTTCGGGGACATCTTCGACACCTTCTTCGGCGGCGGGTTCGGCCGCGGCCGGCGCGAGCGCTCCAACCGTGGCGCGGACCTCCGCTACGACCTGACGATCACCTTCGAGGAGGCCTTCACCGGCGTCGCAAGGCAGATCGACGTCGGGCGCCAGGCGACCTGCGACAGGTGCGCGGGAAGCGGCGCGGAGCCTGGCACCGGCGACGACACATGTCCCGGCTGCCGCGGGTCAGGCCAGGTCCGGCGCTCGGCTCAGTCGATCTTCGGCTCGGTGGTCACGGCCGCGACATGCCCGACCTGCGGCGGCGCCGGTCGCATCTTGAAGAGCCCGTGCACGCAGTGCCGCGGCCAGGGCAGGGTGGAGCGCTCGAAGCGCCTCGAGGTCAGGGTGCCGGCGGGCGTGGACACCGGCTCACAGATCCGCATCAGCGGCGAGGGGGAGGCGGGCCTGCGGGGCGGTCCTCCAGGTGACCTGTACGTCGTGCTGCGGGTGAAAGCGCACGGACAGCTGGCCCGCCACGAGCAGGACGTCGTCTACGAGCTGCGGATCAACATGGTCCAGGCCGCGCTCGGGGACCGCATCGAGATCCCGACCCTCGAGGGCAACGTGGAGATCGCGATCCCGGCCGGCACGCAGCACGGCCAGTCGTTCCGGCTGCAGGGGCGCGGCATGCCTGACGTGCGCGGGGGGCGGCGCGGCGACCAGTACGTGGTCGTCCAGCTCGTGGTGCCCAGGGACTTCACCGCCGAGCAGAAGGCGCTTCTCAGGAAGGTCGGCGGCCTGACCGGGAAGCCGGAGAAGGTCTCCAGGGGGTTCTTCGAGAAGCTGCGGGACGCGATCTCGCTCGATTAGGTGGGAGCCGAAAAGCGGTACCCGGCCCTTAAACTTCGCGTCGCGAAAATCTTGGGTGCTCAGACCGTGAGAGGAACGTGGTTCTGGCGTCCGCTGGCCCTGCCGGCGGCTCTGGTGCTCTTCAGCGCGTGCGCCAACCCGTTCGTCGGCCAGGCCAAGTCGCCAGTTCTGACGGCGCCCTCGGCGAATCCGTCGCCCACCCCCCTGGCCGCCGCCACCCCGACCGGACCCCTGACGGCCTCGGCGCCCAGCCTCAAGGTGGGCGAGGTCAACGCCGTGTACCCGCAGCTCGCGTTTTCGGCCACCGGCGGCCGGCCGCCCTATCAGTGGACCGTCTACGCGGGCGCGCCTCCGCCGGGGATGAGCCTCGGCACGGATGGATCGCTCAACGGTTCGCCGACCGCAGCCGGCACCTTCAAGTTCGTGGCGCAGGTGGCGGACTCAGGCACCAGCACGGCCACCGCCCCGGGCCAGATCGTGATCAAGCCCGCCCTGGTGGCGAGCCTGCTTCCTCCGTGCGCGACAGCTTGCGCGGTGGAGATCCCGTGCGCCGACGTATGCGGCCTCTTCGGGACCGTGAACGGCGGGGTGGCGCCCTACACCTACAGCGTGACCTCCGGCACCGTCCCGTCGGGCACGGCGCTGGCCAACAACGCGTTCCGGCTGACCGGCTTTTTCCGGGGCGGCCCGGGCTTCCTGCAGTTCACGGCGTCGGTCAAGGACGGCCTGGGGCAGACGTTCGA
>DATEHQ010000084.1:0-7114 GCA_035279525.1 Candidatus Dormiibacterota bacterium | reverse complement strand
CTCCCGCTCCCGTACCGGCGCCGGCGCGCGTCGATGGCGCGCGCGCGGAGCTGGTCAAGCTCAGCGTGATGCGCCGCTCGATCGCCGAGCACATGGTGCGCAGCCTCGCCACCTCACCCCATGCGTGGACGCTGCAAGAGGTCGACGTGACAAAGCTCGTCCACTACCGCGAGGCGGAGAAGGAGAGCTTCCGCGCGAGGCACGGCGTGGCGCTCACGTACCTGCCCTTCGTGGTCCAGGTCGTCTGCGAAGCGATCAAGCAGTACCCATGGCTCAACTCCACCTGGTCGGACGACGGTGTGATCCTCAAGCGCTACATCAACATGGGGATCGCGGTCTCCATCCCGGACGGTCTGATCGTGCCGGTGCTGAAGGACGCGGACAGGTTGGGCTTCACCGACCTCGTGCGCGCGCTCAGCAATGTCGCCGACCGCACGCGCAACAAGCAGCTCAAGCCTGATGACGTGCAGGGTGGAACGTTCACGCTGAACAACACCGGCGCGACCGGGTCCATCGCGAGCCAGCCGATCATCAACCAGCCTCAGGCCGCGATCCTCACCACCGAGTCGATCGTCAAGCGGCCGGTCGTGATCGGCGACGGCATCGCCGTGCGGCACATGATGAACATGTGTCTGAGCTTCGACCATCGCATCATCGACGGCATGATGGCCGGCCAGTTCCTGAGCACGATCAAAAAGCACCTCGAGGACTGGACGCCGGGGAGCATCCGGTTGTGAAAATCCCCAGCGACGTGCAACCCCTTCGGCCGGAGACGATCCCCTCGTGGATCCGCGTCCGCGTCACCGAGGGCGGCAGCTTCAAGGAGCTCAAGCAGATCGTCCAGGGCCGCCGCCTGCACACCGTTTGCGAGGAGGCCCGCTGCCCCAACATCTACGACTGCTGGAACAGGCGCACCGCGACCTTCATGATCCTGGGCGACGTCTGCACACGCGCCTGCCGCTTCTGCGCGGTGACCTCGGGGCGCCCCACCGAGCTCGACCTCGGCGAACCCCTGCGCGTCGCCGAATCCGTCGCCGAGCTCGGCCTGAAGCACGCCGTGATCACGTCCGTCGACCGCGATGACCTGAAGGATGGCGGTGCATGCATCTTCGCTCGCACCATCCGGGCCATCAGGCGGCGCAGCCCCGGCACGACCATCGAGGTGCTGACGCCGGACTTCCAGGGCGACTTCGAGTCGGTGCGGACGGTGGTCGAGGCGGGACCCGACATCTTCAACCACAACACCGAGACCGTTCCGCGCCTGTACTCGCGCATTCGGCCTAAGGCCGTTTACGCGAACAGCCTCGCGCTGCTTCGCCATGTCAAGACCCTCGCGCCGCGCATGGTCACCAAGTCCGGCCTCATGGTCGGCCTCGGCGAGACAGAGGATGAGCTGCTCGAAGTCTTTCGCAACATGCGCTCGCACAGCATCGACGTGCTCACGGTCGGCCAGTACTTGCGACCGTCGAAGAAGCACGCCGAGGTCGTGCGCTACTACCGGCCCGACGAGTTCGTCCACCTGAAAGAGCTCGCCCTGGCGATGGGATTCGGTCACGTCGAGTCCGGCCCAATGGTCCGTTCCTCCTATCACGCCGATGAGCAAGTCCCGGAACGTAAGAGCCTGCTGGCTGGGTAGGACCCCCTACCGCCGGGCATGGGACCTGCAGGCGGAGCTCGTCCGCGAGCTGCGCGAGGGATCTGGCCGAGACACCCTCCTGCTGCTCGAGCACCCGCACGTCTTCACCATGGGCAAGGCGGCGGTCGAGGATCACCTGCTCTGGGACGATAGCGAGCGCCGGCGGCGCGGGGTCGAGGTCGTGTGGTCGGATCGCGGAGGCGAGGCAACCTATCACGGGCCGGGCCAGCTGGTCGGCTATCCGGTGCTCGACCTCTCGAGATTCGAGCTCACGATTCCGCGCTATCTCGAAACGCTCGAACGCTCGCTCATCGACTTCCTGGCCACCCTCGGCATCGACTCGGAGCCCGGCGAGCCCGGACTGACCGGGGTGTGGTCGCGTGGCGAGAAGGTGGCCGCGATCGGGATCAAGCTCAACCGATCGGTGGTGAGCCATGGGTTCGCCCTCAACCTGAGCACCGACCTGGGCTACTTCGACGGCATCGTTCCGTGTGGGCACGCAGAGAAGCGGCCGACGTCGGTGGAAGCGCTGGGTGGCACAGGGCTCGACGTCGAGGCCGCGGCGCACCAATACGCCCGGCAGTTCGAGCAGAGCTTTGACGCGCGGCTCGACTGGACGGCCGCCGGGGACCTGGTGCACCCGTTGGAATACTCAAGCCCCCTGGCCGGTAGTGGTTCGCGTGAGGAGCCCGCGGCGCCGACCATTTCCTGAGCCGGGTGTTACCCGGTTTGGTACTGCGCGTTATCGGGTATGTGGGATATGAGCATGGCAAGTAAGAAGACGATCGACAACCCCACCAGGCTGGTGGGCCTGGACAGCGTTTCGCTGGACGAAGACGACGAGATCCTGCCGGACTTTGAAGCCGAGGTCGACGGCCGGCGCGTCTGGGTCACGGCGGTGCTCGAGCGCACGGCCGTCGTGGAGCCCGCCCCTGGCGAGCCCAAGGTGCTCGTCAATCGAAGGCGCCTGATGGTCAACCCTTCGCACCTGCGGGTGCGTCACCTGGCCAGCAAGGAAGCCGCGCGGCGTGGTCGCGAGGCGGCCCGGCAGCTTCGGATGCAGGAGCAGCAGAGCTCGGCGGCGTAACGGCTACCTCGGTTCGGTGAGCGACGTCTGGACCGCTGCGTCAAAGGGCCGCTGAGGCTCGGGTTCGAAGGCACTCTGGTAACATTCCGGCCTGCCGCGGACCCGCGGCATTCTTATTTCCGCGGCTGACACCCGCCGCCTAGCCCGAGGGAACCCACCTTATGAGCAAGACCGTCGATCTCGTTTCGCTCGCCAGCATCGTCCCACCCCCGAATCACGAGGTCAGCGGTGGCTTCACCGCAATGGTCGACGGCAAGCAGGTCAGGGTCCGCGCCGTGCTCGAGCGCACGGTGGTGATCGAGCACCAGGAAGGCGGCGAGCGCAGCGTCGTCCGCAAGGACAACTGCATGGTCAAGCCATCCGCCGTGGCGTTCGTGCCCGGCAACCCGAACAACGGTGTCGGCCCGCGGCAGTGGCGCCGCCTGCCGGGCAAGCCGCCGGCGACGCCGAGGGTCGGCCCCTAACCTTTCCGGGGTAGCGACCCGGCCGGCAGCACGTCGAGGTTGATGGTGTCGGCGTGCCCGCCGCCTGCGCTCCAGGTCAGACGGAAGGTCCAGCAGCCGGGCGTCGGCACCTCCACGATGCTTGGTCCGCCCGCGATGCCAATCGTCGGTTGGGACTTCCCGTATGGGTTGCCTTCGACCATCACGCCGGCTCCGGATGGAAGATCGCGAGCTTCCCACAGAACCTTGTTGCTCGTACCGTCAACCCTCGGGCTCGGCCCGGCCACGAGCTGATCCGCAAACACGTAGGCGATCGTCGTCTTCTGGGTTCCGAAGGCCCACGGCACCAGCCACGGACTTCCCTCCTGATGGTTCCAGCCATCCTGGGCCCATTTCGGTGGCTCGGCATCCGTCAGGACTGTGCCGGCGCATCCGCCCGCAAGGGTGTGAGCTCGAGGCGTCGGGCTCGCGTTGACCGCCGCGGTCGAAGAAGGCTCGCAACCGCCGATGAGCACGCTGAGGAGCGCGCCCGCCAAACCGACCCGCCAGAACCTGCCGCCCGCCTCCACACAGGAGCTACACCGGCCGGGGTGGCCGGGTTCCCTCGTCAGTCGATGTGCTTCAGCGCGACCAGCGTGAGGAAGGCCGGGAACTCCTTCGCCAGCGCGACCTCCTCGAAGACCTGGCGCGCATCCTCGAAACGGCTCTTCGCCCACCCATCCTCGCCCAGCCGCCTGCGCAGACCGGCAAGCTCATCGTCGGCGATCTCTCGCACCAGCTCCGCGCTGACCCGCTGACCGTCGCTGAGCTCCGAGTGGTGGCGCACCCACTGCCACACCTGTGAGCGGGAGATCTCGGCGGTGGCGACGTCCTCCATGAGGTTGTTGATCGCCGCCGCGCCGGTGCCGCGCAGCCACGACTCGATGTACTGGATGCCGACGCTGACGTTCGCGCGCAACCCGGCGTCGGTGATGGTTCCTCCCGGAACACGCACGTCGATCAACTGCGACGCCGCCACGTCGACCTCGGGTCGAAGCCGGTCGAGCTGATTCGGGCGGTCGCCCAGGACTCGATCGAACGCCTCCGTCGCGGTGGGCACCAGGTCGGGGTGGGCGACCCAGGTGCCGTCGAAGCCGTCGTTCGCCTCGCGGTCCTTGTCCTCTTTGACCTTGGCCAGCGCGACGCGGTTCACCTCGGCGTCTCGCCGGGATGGGATGAACGCCGCCATACCCCCCATCGCGAAGGCACCCCGACGGTGGCAGGTCTTGACCAGGAGCTCGGTGTATGCGCGCATGAACGGCACTGTCATGGTCACCTGCGCGCGATCGGGCAGCACGAAATCCGGCCGGTTGCGGAACTTCTTGATGATGCTGAAGATGTAGTCCCACCGTCCCGCATTCAAGCCGCCCGAATGATCGCGGAGCTCGTACAGGATTTCCTCCATCTCGAACGCGGCAAGGATCGTCTCGATCAGGACTGTGGCTCTGATCGTGCCTCGCGGCACGCCGAGCTGGTCCTGCGCGAAGTTGAAGACGTCGTTCCAGAGGCGTGCTTCGAGGTGGCTCTCGAGCTTGGGCAGGTAGAAGTAAGGGCCGCTTCCCTTCTCGAGCAGGCGCCTGGCGTTGTGGAAGAAGTAAAGGCCGAAATCGAACAGGCTGCCCGACACCGGATTGCCCCCCACCTCGACGTGCCTTTCCTCGAGGTGCCAGCCGCGCGGCCTGACCAGCAGCACCGCCACCTTCTCGTTGAGGCTGTACTGCTTGCCCTCAGGGCTCTTGAAGTCGATCCGCCGTTCGATGGCGTCGATCAGGTTGACCTGCCCCTCGACGAGGTTCGACCAGGTCGGCGAGTTGGCGTCCTCGAAGTCGGCCATGAAGACCCGTGCACCGGAGTTCAGCGCATTGATCAGCATCTTGCGATCGGTCGGACCGGTGATCTCCACGCGCCGGTCCTGCAGGTCCTTCGGGGCCCTCGCCACCTTCCAGTCCGAATCGCGGACCGAGCTCGTCGTCACCAGGAACTGGGGGAGCTCGCCGGCGTCGAGACGCGTCTGCCGCTCGTCTCGCAATCGCAGGAGCTCCTGCCGCCGCTCACCGAACTCCCGCTGCAGCCCGGCCACGAAGTCCAGCGCCTCGCGCGTCAGGACCTCTTTGGCTCGGCCTTCGACTGGACCCTTGAGCGTGGCCTGCTCGGTGGTGGCCATGGCCACCAAATCTACAGGAGCGCCTACGTGCCGGTCAGTCGCTCGACCAGGGGCGCCATGGATTCCGCGGCGTCACCCGGGAGGATCACGTACGAGATGCCGTAACGCTCGCGGCGCTCTACCAGGTCCGCGGCGAGCTGGTCGATGGTGCCGATGAGAAAGTGCGGCACCTGCAGTACGTCGCTCACCTCGACCTGCAGGCCGCCGGCGAGCATCTGGGCCACCGATTCACGATCGTCGGTGACCTGTGCGATCTGGACCAAAACGCTGAGCTCGATGTGCTCGAGCCGTTCGCCGGCCGCCTCCTTGATCCACCGCAGCTTTTCGCCGGTGGCCTCCGCAAGCCCGGTCCGAGCGACAGCGCGGTTGACCCTGCCCTCGCGCAGGTTGTAGTTGACGTTGATGATGTCCGCCTCGCGGGCTGCGATCTGAAGCATCCGGCGCCCGCCGCCTCCGAGCAGGATCGGCGGATGCGGCTTCTGCAGCGGAACCGGCGTCCCTTCCAGCTCGGTGATCGTGTAGTGCTTGCCGTGGAACGAGAAGGGCTTCCCGGTCCAGAGCCCTTTGATGATCTCGAGGGCCTCCTCCATCCTCTCGATCCGTTTGCCCGGCGGGTCGAGAGGAATCCCCGACTTCTCGTAGTCGGAGGCCATCCACCCGGCGCCAAGCCCGAAGTCGTGCCGGCCGTCGGAGAGGATGTCCATCGTCGCCGCCTCTTTGGCGAGCACCACCGGGTGGCGGTAGTCGTTGTCGAAGACCAGGGCTCCGACTCGCAGCCTGGTCGTGGCGTCGGCCGCTGCCGTGAGGGCGGCGATCGGCCCGGCCTGCTCGCTGAAGTGGTCGGGCAGGTAGAGCGCCGAATAGCCCATCGATTCGCGCGTGCGGGCGGTCTCACGCCAGGCCGCCGCGCCGGCTGCGTGGTGCTCCTGGACGGCAAACCGGAACGGCCTCAGGGCACCCATGGCGGGTTAGTATGCGGTGCCTCGGATCGCCGCATCGCGGCGCCTATGGGCTAACATTTCGGCGCGGATGGCCGCCGTCTTGCGCCTCGCCCGCGAACGGGCGTGGCTGCCGCTGTTGCCTGCACTGGTCTCCTGGTCTTTGTTGTTCGGTTACCAGTGGGCGTTCTATTTCGCCTATCGCGGCCAGCAGCCGACGGTTTTCAACTACTACTCAGGCGTTCTGGGCGACGGCTTCTTGATCCCCGCCGTCAACGTCGCGGGTTTCATCATGTTGCGGCAGCTGTCCTACGCGATCCCCTGGAGACGCCTGCCGGTCTACGTGCTCCTCGGATTCGCGACCGCCCTTTCAGCGTTCCTGATCCAGGCTCACCTCGATTGGGTCAACTGGTCGATGCCCATTCCGTTCCAGTGGAGCGATGTCGGCCAGTTCCACTTCTTCGTGATGTGGGCGGAGATGGCTTATCTCTACCTGGTGTTCGCCACCGCGATCAACAACTGGCGCGCGCTGTGGTCCGACGCGAACGCCTGGCGCAGCTTCACCGCCGGCTGGGTCGCGATCGCGTTGTTCGGCGCGACGCTGGCGGCGGACTACATCCACTAACAGGTCGGGTCAGCCGAACTTACACAGCGGCGTGGTGCCGATATAGACCTTCGGTAGCTCTGCGACGAAACTACTTCGGTACGTCCGCGACATCTTCAACTCCCAATTGTTCACAGTGCCGACTTCCGTTCGGCATGCTTCTTGCGGATCTCAGTTCCCGGCGTGGTCCGGGCGACCGTCCT
>DATEHQ010000083.1:0-51549 GCA_035279525.1 Candidatus Dormiibacterota bacterium | reverse complement strand
CAATGGGGTGCGGCCCCACCTCACCCTCACCACCACGCCCCAGGGCCTGCGTGGGGAGCTGGGGGCGGCGGCCGCCGAGCTGGAGACGGGCCAGCTGGTCTCCCACCGGACGGCGCAGCGGCTGGCCTGCGATGGCACCCTCGGCCGGGTCCTGAGGGCGGGTTCGGTGGTGGTCGACGTGGGCCGGGCGACGCGGGTCATCTCGCCGGCCCAGCGCCGAGCCCTCCAGGCCCGGCATCGGGGCTGCGGCTGGCCGGGTTGCGAGCGGCCGCTGAGCTGGACCAACCCCCACCACCTGGAGTTCTGGTCCAGGGGCGGGGCGACCAACCTGCCCAACCTGCTGCCCCTGTGCTACCACCACCACCGGCTGGTGCACGAGGGTGGCTGGCAGGTGGTCAGGGCTGGAGCCAAGCTCCGCTTCATTCCACCCGACCGAGTCCCGGTGCGGCGGGCGCGCGGGCCCGGGATGCGCTGGGCGGCTTAGCCGAGACCTTCTAGTCCTCCCCCGGACAACGACGTCATTGACTGCGAGTAACGGCGGCTTCGGCGCCCCGTTAATCCGAATGTGAGGCGGCTTTGCCTGATGCTCGTGCTGCTGACTGCTTGCACCCAGGGTGGCTCAGCAGCGCGAACTCCCAGTCCCCACTCCTCCATCGATGTCTCGGCCGCGGCCAGCCAACCTCGCTCGAGCAACGCCTCGCCGCCAATCGTCCCGAGCGTCGTATCCGCCGCCGGTGGGTCTGGACTGAACTGCCTTCTGCCAATCAGATGGCTGCTCGACAGTGGGCCGCACGATGGGCTCTTCCAGGCAGGTTTCATTTCGTTCCCAAGCCTCAGGGTGGTCCCGGACTCATCGGTTCCACTGAACAGCTTGTTCTATGACCGAGCATTCTCCAGGTGGCTCCAGGTTGGGCGCTCGCAGGTTTCGCCGGACGGACGGAGATATGCCTACACCGAAGGCACCATCACCGACAACAAGATGAGCAAGGTGCATGTGGTTGACATAGCCACAGGCGCAGATCGCGTGATCGCCACAAGCCGTTCTTTCGACGCCGTTGTCGACTTCGGTGCCCAGGGGATCTACCTCACTCTCGCGGAGTTGGACGCATACGCAGTCGGGCTGTGGCGCCTGGACCCGGCGGGAGGCACACCGCGTCTGATCAGCAGCACCATCCTGGATCCGAGCGTGGGTGGCGGAGCCGCCTGGGGATTAGGCTTCAACCCCGCCGACCCGACCCCTCAGCACCAGGGAGCAATCTTGAACTCACAGAACCGGGTCCTCCGTTATGACCTCTCCACCGGCAAGCCGACCCCTTGGTTCTACAGATCGGGAGCCTGGGTCTCCGTTTGGGGATTCGACGGGGCCGGCCGCCCGATCGTGGGTGTTGACCTGCAGGTGGCGGAGTTGTGGGTGTTGTCGTCATCGACGAGAGCGACAAGGATTTTCCAGTCGACCAGAGAATTCACAGTCCCGGTGCCAGACCGGTTTGCCGCAATAGACAAGCAAGGCGTGTGGCTGGATGCGACTGTCGACTTGGGCCTCAGCTCGGTGTGGCTGTATCGAGCGGGCTCCCTCCAGAACGTGGCGACGTTCAACAAGTGGGTGGAAGTAGCGGGTGGTTGCATCCCGTAGCGCCGACCGATCGTTAGAGTGAATACTCGTGGAGTACCGGATCGAACAGTTGGCCCGGACGGCCGGCGTGGCCGTGGACACGATCCGTTTCTACCAGGGCAAGGGCTTGCTGGGCGCACCTCGCCGAGAAGGCCGGGTCACGTGGTACGGCGATGGGCACGTCGAGCGCCTCAGGCGGATCAAGGAGCTGCAGCAGCAGGGGTTCAGCCTGACGGTGATCCAGCGCTTCCTGTCCGGCGAGCTCGAGGACTCGGACGAGGCGCTCGTGGCGGCGGTCACGCATCCCTCCGCCCCCCAGACGCTGACGCTTCACGAGCTCGCGGAGCGGAGCGGCGTCGCGGCGCCTCTTCTGGTCAGCCTGCAGACGGCCGGGCTGCTCGTGCCGATCGAGGGACGTGAAGAGCCGGTTTATCCGGCCGATGACCTGGGGGCGATCGAGGCGGGTATGAAGCTGATCGCGGCGGGCGTTCCGCTCGGATCTCTGATGGAGCTGGGCAAGGAGCACGCGGCCGCGGTCGATCGGACCGCGCGCAGGGCCGTCGACCTCTTCGACCGCCATGTGCGAGAGCGGATCCAGGCCGAGGGCGGCGAAGCGGAAGCCGCCGAGCGGCGGCTGCTCGATACCTTCAACGAGCTGCTGGAGGCGAGCGGCACACTGGTCCGGCATCACTTCCAGCGCACGCTGCTGCGGGCCGCCCGCGAGCACATAGAGCGGAGATGATCGCCGCGACCTCGATCGTCACCCGGGAGCTCGCGCGCACGCCCGACCTGGTGGATCTCGTCTCCGCGGCGCGCGACGCGGGCCATGAGGCGATGCTGATCGAGCGCCCCATGCCGGACGCCGTGAGCGTGGCCGCGCTGGGCAAGGCCTTCGACATCGTCGCCGCGCCTGGAGGCGTTGTCCTCGAGGACGCTGACGGCGCGGCCGCCGGCTTCGAGCCGGGCGACGATCGCATCCTCGCCGCCTCGCGGCTCTGGAAGCGGCTCGGGCTGGCGGCCGACGCTGTCGCCGTCGGGGGATTCGCGTACCGGCCCGACCGCGATCCCGGCGGCGCCTGGTCCGGCTTCCCCGCGTTGCTGTTTCGCGTCCCCGCGCTGGCCGTGATGCGGCGCCGGGGCCGGACCTTCGTGTCCACCGCCGGGGCCGTCGCCGAGGAGTTGCTCGAGATTGGTGAAACCGCCACGCGGGCGCCGGCTGCGCGCCGCCTCGAGGTGACCTCGATCCGGAACCCGGTCGCATGGACCGCGTCAGTCGAAAACGCGGCGGCGCGCCTGCGGCTCGGTGAGGCACAGAAGGTGGTGCTCGCGCGCGAGATCCTCGCGCGCGGTGACGGCGTCGTGGCCGCGGGGATGGTGGCACGCGCCCTGCGCGCCGCGTACCCCTCGTGCTTCACGTACCTCATCACGGGCGCCGACGGAACGGCGTTTGCCGGGGCATCGCCCGAGCTGCTGATCCGGAGGTCGGGCGCACGGGCCTTCTCGCAGCCGATGGCCGGTTCGACCGCGCGCGGCGCGACCGAAGCGGACGACGACCGGCTGGCCCGGCGGCTCGAGGCGAGCGCCAAGGACGCGACCGAGCATCGACTGGTGTCGAGCTTCGTCGCCGATGCGCTGCGTCCCTTTGCCGGCACGGTCACGGCGCGCGAGCCGCAGGTGGTGCGGTTCACCAACATCCAGCACCTCGCGACAGAGATCTCGGCCGAGCTCACGGAGCCGGCGGCAAGTGCGCTCGACCTCGCGGCCGCCCTGCATCCGACGCCCGCCGTGGGTGGTTGGCCGCGAGCCTCGGCTGAAAAGCTGATCGACGAGCTCGAGGGCATGGAGCGTGGCTGGTACGCAGGTGCGGTGGGCTGGATCGACGGCCGCGGCGACGGCGAGCTCGCGATCGCGCTCAGGTGCGGCCTGCTGTGGGAAGACGGAGCGCGCCTCTACGCTGGAGTTGGTGTGATGCCCGATTCCGACCCCGCGGTCGAGCTCGAGGAGACGGAGCTGAAGTTCAGCGCATTGCTGACCGCGCTGGTCTGATGAAGGCGACCCTCAACGGCGTCCGCATCCATTTCGAGCGCGAAGGCTCGGGCATGCCCGTGATCTTTCTTCACGAGGGCATCGCGGACAGCCGGATGTGGGAGCCACAGGTGCACCCGTTCGCCCAGCACTTCGACGTCATCCGTCCGGACATAAGGGGCTACGGCCAGTCCGCGCTTCCGGCGGGCGAATGGTCGCCGGTCGACGACCTCCTCGCCCTCGTCGACGAGCTCGGCCTCAAGCCCGCCCACCTCGTCGGCGCGTCGATGGGTGGCGGGATCGCCATCGACTTCGCGCTCGCACATGCCGAGCGCGTCTCCAAGCTCGTTCTGGTCGGGAGCTCCATCGGAGGCGCCAACTTCGGCGAGAAATATCCCGAGCTGTTCAACGACATCCGCGCCGCCGACGAGGCCAGGGACTGGGAGGCCCTCAACCGCGCCGAGATGCGCCTCTTCCTGGACGGGCCGCGGCGGCCCGAGGGCTACGTGTCGAACCAGGGCTGGCGCGAGCTGTTTCTCGACATGAACGGCAAGAACGTGAATGTCGACTGGGAGAGGTCGCCGGCCAAAGACCTGGAGCCACCCGCGGTCGGACGCCTCCATGAGATCGGCGCGCCGGTGCTGGTGCTGATCGGTGACGAGGACGTACCCCCTGTGATGGACGGCGCCGAGCTGCTCATGAAGTCGGTCCCTCACGCCCGCAAGGCGGTGATCCACGACGCGGCCCACATGCCGAACCTCGAGCATCCGGACGAGTTCAACCGCCTTGTCCTGGACTTCCTGCTCGAGTAGCTAACCCTTCAGCGCTGAGGCCGCGGCCTCCCAGCAGAGGCGATGGCCCGTGACGCTGTCGTCTCGCTTGAAGCGCACGACGACCATCGTCGGCGTGGGCGCGGCGATGGCGTCCGCGATCGCGGGTTCGAGGCCCGACCGGTCGGTGACCGGGCTGTAGACCAGGCCGTACAGCCGAGCCACCTGCGAGAGGTCGAGACCGAGCGGGGTGATGAACAGCTCCTCGAACACGTCCTGGTGCTCTGCCTGGGGCAAAAAGCTGAAGACCCCTCCCCCATCGTTGTCGCAGACCACGATGGTCGCACGAACGCCATGGCGCCGCAGCGCCCACAGGCCGTTCATGTCGTGATAGAGCGACAGGTCGCCGACCAGCAGCACGGTCGGCACGTTGGGTCTGCCGAACGCGACGCCGAGCCCGCTGGAGATGAGGCCATCGATGCCGCTCGCGCCGCGGTTGGCGAAAAACCGCTGCTGCGACCGGGACTGCGGCCAGAAGCTGTCGGCGGCTCGGATCGGCATGCTCGACCCGATGAACACCTGGCCCGAGTCGGGCAGCCGCGCGGCGATTCCGCGCACCACATGACCCTCGTGCAGCGGAGTGGACACGATGGTCGCGGCGATCGCGGCAGCGGCGCGCTTCCCCGCCCCCACCCACTGTTCGCGCCAGCCGGAGCGATCGAGCGGAGGCAGCGCCTCGAGCAGCGGCTGCGCGTCGCACGCCATGACATTCGTCGCGACCTGGTCCTGGTCTCGCCAGGCTCGGTCGGGGTCGATCAGGAACGTCGGGGCGGCGGCTGCGGCCAGCCAGCGGTTCATCACGCGCGATGTCGGTGTGGCGCCGAGGCGGATCACGAGATCCGGGCCGTGCTGCAGCGACCACCCGGCGCGCAGCAGCGCCTCGTAGGACTCGACCGACGCGCCGGTCTCAGCGCGTCGAAGCTGCGAGGTGGGCTCGGCCAGCACAGGCAGCCCGAGGCGGTGCAGGGCGGGCGCGAGGCGGTCGCCGTCGCGCATCTCACCGGCCACCACGAGCGGCCGCTGGGCGCGCTGGAGCGCGGTGGCCAGCGAGGCCACCTGGTTGGGCGTGGGCAGGGCTCGCGCCGAGGTGATCGACTGCGCCGGGGCACCCACCGGCGCGGGCACCTGCCCGGGCGGGGGCACGAGCGGCTCGCGAAACGGCAGGTTGAGATGCACGGGGCCGTTGGCGGCCTCCGCGTAGGCGCGCGCGGCGAGCCGGCGCCACATCCGGGCCGCATTCGGCATCTCGACCGGCGCGCCGGGGTCGAAGAACCAGCGGACCGCGCTGCCATAGAGGCGCTGCTGGTCGATCGACTGGTTGGAACCCACGCCCTGGAGCTCGGGCGGCCGGTCGGCGGTCAGCACGATCAGCGGCGAGCGCGAGTACGAAGCCTCGACCACGGCGGCGTGAAACTCGGCGGCGGCCGTTCCCGAAGTGCAAAGGAGCACCACCGGCTTGCCCGTCGCCTTGGCGAGCCCGACCGCGAAAAACGACCCAGAGCGCTCGTCGATGTGCATCAGGACCTTGATCCTCGGATGCCTCTGCAGAGCCATCGCGAGCGGCGCGGAGCGCGAGCCGGGCGAGACGCAGGCGTGGTCGACCCCCTGCAAAGCGAGCTCGTCCACGAAAGTCGCCGCGAAGGATTGCGTTACATCCATACGATCGGACTGTGATTCTCGACGCTGGCGACGTCCGTTTGAGCTATTTCACGAGCGGCGATGGCACCCCGGTCACCCTGCTGCACGGCTTCACCCAGTCGGGCCGGAGCTGGCGCGAGGTGGTCGCGAAGATGCCGCAGGGCTACCGCTGGATCGTGCCCGACCTCCGCGGGCACGGCGAAACCGGCACGAGTCCGGGCGCGTCGTGCTCCATGGAGGCCTGCACGTCGGACCTCGAGCTGCTCTGGGACCACCTCGGCGTGGTGAGGACCCACCTGGTCGGCTACTCGATGGGTGGGCGCCTCGCCCTTCACGTCGCGGCGCGGCGGCCCGGCCGGGTGCTTTCGCTGCTCACGGTTGGCGCGCACGCCGGGCTCGACCCCGACGCGCGCGAGGGCCGGCGCCAGGGCGACGAAGCCCTTGCCCAACGGATCGAGAAGGAGGGCGTCGAGGCGTTCGTCAAGTACTGGAGCGGCCTTCCGCTTTTTGCCGGGCTCGAGAGGCGGGGCCCATCCTTCGTCGCGCAGGTCGAGTCGGAGCGGCTCGAGAACCATGCTGGCGGCCTTGCGTGCTCGCTGCGCGGCATGGGGGCGGGCGTCATGGAGCCGCTGTGGGACGACCTGGCGAGGGTGTCGTTTCCGTGCACCTTCGTGGCGGGCCAGCTCGACCACGGGTACGTGGCCTCGGCGCGCAGGCTCGCTGCCACGGTGCCTGGCGGCCGCGTCGAGGTCGTGCTGCGGTCCGGGCATCCCGTCCACCAGGAAAGGCCGGAGGCGTTCGCCCGTGTCCTGGCGGCTCACCTGGCCGCGGCGAGCGCGGCGGTCTCCTCCAGCTCGACCGTCGACTGAAGGCCGGCGGCGTAGCGGGCGGCGCCGAGCCGCTCCTGGTCGACCATCCCACCGTGAGCGACGCACTTCAGGCGGAACGACCGGCACCCATCGCGCGCGAGCGCCTCGACCTCGCGTGCGACTTCGGCCGGACGGCGCGCGCTGATCACCGCTGCTTTCACAGCAGGATCCCGAAGGCGAACAGGATCGCGTAGCCGAGCTGGATCGCGGCCGTCCGTTTGAGCGCATCGACGAGCGCCGGTGCCGAGGTCTCTGCAAAAGCCGCCCGCAGGGGCGAGACGGCCGCGGGCGCGGCGAGAAGCGTCAGCAGGACGGTCCAGCCGGCAAGCCGCGCGATCGCGATCACCACCGGGACGAGGAAGGCGGCGACGACGAGCGCGAGCAGGAGCAGTCGAGTCCGGTCCCGGCCGATTCGAGTCGCCAGCGTGCGCTTGCCGGCCTCCGCGTCGGAGTCGATGTCGCGAAGGTTGTTCAGGACCAGGATCGCGCATGCGAGGAAGCCCATGGCGCATCCCATCAGCACGGCGAGCGGGATGACGTGGCTCGTCTCGACGTAGACCGTGCCCACGGTGGCGACGAGGCCGAAGAACACGAAGCAGACGACCTCGCCCAGCCCGAGGTAGCCATACGGACGCGGGCCTCCGGTGTAGAGCCAGCCCGCGAGGAGACACGCAGCACCCACGAGCAGCAGGCGCCAATCGATCGCGACGCTGAGCGCCAGGCCGGCCAGGCCGGCGATTCCGAAGGTCGAGACCGCGGCGAACTTCACATGGCGCGGATCGACGATCCCCGATGACGCCGCGCGCACCGGGCCGACGCGTTTCGCATCGGCGCCGCGGACGAAGTCCGAATAGTCGTTGGCGAAGTTGACTCCGAGCTGAACGCCCAGGCCCACGATCAGCGCGCCAAGACCGGCCCACCAGCGCGCCCCACCGCCGTGGACCGCGACCGCGGTACCCGCCAGGACCGGCGACACCGACGCGGCGAGCGTGGCAGGACGCACCGCCGACCACCACACGCGCCCCGCGCTCATGGCGGGGGCGGTCGCGACCATCAGCCCCTCAGGGTCTTTTCGGGAATCGCGAGAAGTTGGGCTTGCGCTTCTGGACGTAGGCGTCGCGTCCCTCCTGGGCCTCCTCGCTCATGTAGTAGAGGAGGGTGGCGTCACCCGCGAGCTGCTGGATCCCCGCGAGCCCGTCGTCGGCCGCGTTGAGACCGGCCTTGAGCATGCGAAGCGCGAGTGGGCTGAGCTCGAGCATGCGCCGGCACCAATCGACGGTCTCACTCTCCAGCTCGGCCAGGGGCACCACCTTGTTGATGAGGCCCATCGCCAGGGCCTCGCCGGCGTCGTACTGCCGGCACAGGAACCAGATCTCGCGCGCCTTCTTCTGCCCGACGATGCGGGCCAGCAGGCCCGCGCCGTAGCCGCCGTCGAAGCTGCCGACGCGCGGTCCGGTCTGCCCGAAGCGGGCGTTGTCGGCCGCGATCGTCAGGTCGCACACGACGTGCAGCACGTGGCCGCCCCCGATCGCATAGCCCGCGACCATCGCGATCACCGGCTTGGGCAGGCGGCGGATCTGCACCTGGAGATCGAGCACGTTCAGTCGCCCGATCCCCTTCGGGTCGACGTAGCCGTCGTCGCCGCGGATGCGCTGGTCGCCCCCCGAGCAGAACGCCTCGGTGCCGGCCCCGGTCAGGATGACGACGCCGACCGAGGGGTCGTCGCGGGCCGCCTCGAATGCCTTCGACAGCTCGAATACGGTGGTCGGCCGGAAGGCGTTGCGCACCTCGGGCCGGTTGATGGTGATCCTGGCGATCCCTTCGGCGGTGTCGTAGAGGATGTCCTCGTAGTCGCCCGACCGCACCCAGCTCACGGCGCCCTGATCTTTCAAGTTCCCACTCCTAGAGCGATCGCTAGCACTGTTATGCATCGTACGCGCCCGGCCGAGGTCGGCGCCGTCCAGGCGCGGTGCTCAGGCTCGCTGTCGAGGCTTGCGGCGCGGGAAGAGACGCACGATCTTGGCGTAGTCGTCTGGTGTGTCGACATCCTCGACGCGCCCCGGCGCGGGTACGACGTCGAGCAGCTCCGGATGGCCCTGCAGGACCTGGCGCGCGCCCGCGTCGCCCTTGAGCTCGAAAAGCTGGTCCCAGAGCTCGCGCGAGATCACCACTGGCGGAGCCCAATCGCCGTTCTCCTGTGCCACCGCCACCGCGGGTCGCGAGCCCTCGCGCCGCCACATCCGCAGCAGCGCTGCGACGGTTCGCGAGCCGACGAGCGGCTGATCGCCGAGCAGCACGACCGCGGCCTCCATCTCGGGCCGCATGGCGCGAAGCCCGACCTGCAGGGTGGAGGCCATCCCGGTCCTCGCCCGGGGGTTGAAAACGACCTCGGCGTTGCCGTTGACGGCCTGCCTCACGTTTTCGGCGGAATAGACGACCACCGTCTGATGGCAACCACCCTCGGACGCGGCGTGCATGACATGGCGGACCATCGGCGCGCCGTCGAAGTCGAGCAGCAGCTTGTCGCCGCCCGGCATGCGAGTGCCCGAGCCTGCCGCCATCACGATCGCGCCTGCCGGAAGCAGCGCGGCGGCGAGCCTTTCGAAAGGCGGGCGCGCGGAGCGGATCCACTCGACCTCGATGCCGGCGCGGATCGCGGTCTCGGCGAAGGTGCGCAGGCGCGCGCTGTCGCCATCGACCAGGAACAGCCTGCGGCCGACGAGCACCGAAAGGTCGGGCACGGCCTCGGGCAGCCCGACCACCGCGATCGAGCGGCAGTCGTCCCGCGAGGCGACATGCTGCAGGCCCGGCTCGAGGTCCTTGCCCCGCACCACCATCGCGTGCGGACCCTCGGGCTCGCGGTAGGTCCGGCCCCGAATCGCGAGGTCGAGGTCCCCCATGACAAACACCGACATCAGCCCAACACCTGATCCCAGCATGGCAGAAGGGACCAGCCTTACTCTCTGTTTCAGTGCCGCTGCTTGGAGCACACGTGGATTCGTCGGGAGGGCTGCATCTCGCGTATGAGCGAGCCGAGGCGATGGGCGCCGAAGCGATCCAGGTCCACCCCACGCCGCCCGGCTTCTGGGGCTCGCCCAAGCTCGACGAGAACCGGATCGCCACGTTCAAAGAGGCGGCCGAAAAGCACGGGAGGCCGCCGTTTTATTTTCACGCCGTCTACCTGATCAACCTGGCGGGCGACGACCCCACCATGCGGCAGCGCTCGGAGAGCACGCTCACCGGCTACCTCAAGTCGGCTGACGAGCTTGGCGTCGACGGGGTCATCTTCCACACCGGCTCGCACAAGGGAGGCGGGTTCGAGGCGCGCCTGCCGCAGATCACCGAGCACCTGAAGCGCGTGCTCGAACGCGCAGACCCGAAGTCGGCAAAGCTGCTGATCGAGAACAACGCGGGCCTGGGCGGCTGCGTCGGCGCCCGCTTCGAGGAGATCGCGCAGATGCTGGCGGCGCTCGACGACGACCCCCGAGTCGCGGTGTGCTTCGACACGTGTCACGCGTTCGCTTCGGGATACGACGAGCGCACGGCGCCGGAGGTGTCGAAGACGCTCGATGAGCTCGCTCGCGTGGTCGGCCTGCCGCGCGTCGAGGTGATCCACTGCAATGACTCGGTGACCGGCCTCGGCTCGAACCGCGACCGCCACGCCAACATCGGCACCGGCCAGATAGGCGAGGAGGGGTTCCGCGCCCTACTTCATGAGCCGCGGCTGGCCAAGCTGCCGTTCATCCTCGAGGTGCCCGGCGCCGGGGACGGTCCCGACGCCGAGCAGGTCTCGGTCCTGCGCCGGCTCGCCGCCGCGAACGACGCGGGCTGACGCTTCAGGCACGCTCCCACCAGCGTGGTCGAACGCCGCGCAGGAGCACCCACGCCAGGTCGCGCGCGAAGCGGATCACGAGCGCCAGAGCCTCATGCGGCGTGTGGCGCCACATCGCAATCCTCGTTGGCGAGCTCCAGCCCGACCGCGACGGTGGGCGCTGAAGCGGCCGGGCTGCGCCGTGGGGCCCGCTGCATGGCCAGGCCTGCCAGCCACCACGCCCGCCGCACGATGAGCCCGGACAGGTGCACCAGGGCCGGCCAGCCGTGGACGGCCAGCAACCGGCTGTTCTCGTACTCCCGCTGGACGTCCTTGAGCCTCTGCCACGCGGCGTCTTCGTTCAGGTACTGGTTCATCGCTCGTCCTCCTTAACCATCGATCTCGTGACACTGGTTATTATAACCAATGTTAGCCCGTTGTGGGTTATGGATATAATTCGAGTCGATGCCCGACCGCGACCACGCCCCAGGGGACCTCGGCCTCGTGCAGGCCTTCGTCAACTCCGTCGACCTCCAGGACGGTCCGGATGAGCTCGGCGACCCAAACAGGCTGAAGACGTGGCTGGCTTCAAAGGGCCTGATCGACGGCGGCGCGTCGGTGTCGGAGGCCGATCTCAAGCACGCGATCGCGCTCCGCGAGGCGATGCGCGGGCTGATCGGGCGCAACTCGGGCTTCTCCGTCTACCCCGTCGACCTCGCCACCATCAACGGCGCCGCCACGGCCAGCCGTCTCCGAATGCGCTTCGGGGCCGACGGCAGGCCACGCCTCGAACCCGAGTCGGAAGGCCATGTCGCGGCCATGGGAAGGCTTGTCGCAGCGCTGTACGCGGGCATGCAGGATGAGAGGTGGGGCCGGCTCAAGCTTTGTGGCTCGGCGAGCTGCCGCTGGGTGTTCTATGACGCCTCGAAGAACCATTCCAGCCGCTGGTGCACGATGGCCTCGTGTGGCAATCGGGAGAAGGCGCGCCGCTTCAGGAAGCAGCACAGCGCGCAGGTCTCTTCGGGGTCAGGCGACCGGGCTGCGCTTGACCTCTCGCATCGAGGCGCCGGACCCCCCGAAGCGCACTGACGTGATCTCGGCGAGGATGCCCAGCGCCGTCTCTTCCGCGCCCCGGCCGCCCAGGTCGAGTCCGATCGGCCCGTGCACGCGGGCCAGCTCCTCGTCGGTGAAGCCCTCGGCGCGCAGAGCGTCGAAGCGATTCTGGTTCGTCTTGCGGCTGCCGATCGCGCCGATGTAACCCGCGTCCCTGCGCAGGACGGAACGCAGCGCGGGAAGATCGAACTTCGGGTCATGCGTGAGGATGACCACGTAGGTGGAGTTGTCGACGTCGAGCTTGCCCATCGCCTCGTCGGGCCACGCGACGATGAGCTCGTCGGCGTCGGGGAATCGCTCGCGTGCCGCGAACTTCGCGCGCGCGTCGACGACGGTGACGCGATAGCCCATCAGCCTGGCCAGGCGATGGAGCGGGATGGCGATGTGGATCGCCCCGATGATCACGAGGTGGGCCGGACGCCGGAACGGCTCGATGAACAGGTCGCCGTCTCGCCGAGCCAGCTCGCTGCCTGAGGCGGCCCCTTCCGCCAGCTCGGCCTCTCCGGTGACCAGGTTCGTGCGCAGCGTTCCCGGTTCGTTTCGGTTCAGCATCTCGACCATGCGGCGATGGGTCGGATCGAGCGGCTGGATGAAGACCTCGATGTGGCCGCCGCATGCGAGGCCGACGTCGAACGCGACGTCGTCCGCCACGCCGAACGCGGCGAGGCTGGGCCGGCCGGCCTTCAAGACCTTCTGCGCCTCCTCGAACACCGCGCCCTCGATGCAGCCGTTCGACACCGAGCCCGCCATCCTGCCCGAGCGGGTCACCAGCATCTTGGAGCCGAGCGGCCGAGGGCTCGATCCCCAGGTCTCGACGACGGTGCACAGCGCAACCTCCTCGCCTTCCGCGATCCACTCGCTGAGCTCGCCCAGGACCTCACGCATCAGCGAGACCTCGACCGGCCGTCGAGCGAGGCGAGAAGTCGACCGAGATCGTCCAGCGCGTTGACGTTGTGCGCGGCGCGGAAGTCGTCGACGTGTGGAAGCGCCGCGGCCATGCCGCGGGTCAGGGGCTGATAGCCCTCCGTGCCGAGGAGCGGGTTGAGCCAGATCAGCCGGTGGGCGGATCGCCGCAGGTGGACCAGCTCGTGGCTGAGCCGGCCAGGGTCGCCCCGGTCCCAGCCGTCGCTGACGATGATCACGACCGCGCCGTGCCCGAGCACACGACGCGCCCAGTGGCGGTTGAAGTCGCCGAGCGCGTCCCCGATCCTCGTCCCGCCGCTGAAGTCGTGCACCCCTTTGCTCACCGACTCGAGCGCGCGGTCGAGGTCGCGATGGCGGAGCAGACGGGTGATGCGGGTCAGCCGCGTGGAGAACACGAACGCCTCGAGGTCCTCGCGTCGCGCGATGGCATGGGCGAAGATCATGAGCAGCCGGGAGTAGCGCTCCATGGAACCGCTGACGTCGCAGATGAGCACGAGCGGCCGGCGGCGAACGCGGGGACGCCGGCGGAACAGCTTCATCAGCTCACCCGACGAGCGGATCGCGTGCCGCGCCGAGCGCCGCAGGTCGATCCGGCCCGCGCTCGCCGGCCGCAGACGTCTAGTCTTTCGCTCCGCGACGCGCCACGGCGCCTGCTCGAGCAGACGCCGGACCTGCTCGCTTTCCTGCCACGTCATCTGCTCGAAGTCCTTGTGTCGCAGGAGCTCCTCCGAGCTGTAGCCGCTCGAGCTGGCCGGAAAGGTGGTCGGGTCCTGCTCGCGCTTCATCTGCGACGAGTTGAGGCCGAGGGCCGCGGACCATGCGCGCGCCCGTTCGGGCGACATCGGGAGCGGGCGGCCGCGGCCGGGCATCGCCCCGGCGGCGATCCTTGGATCGGGCGGCGCCCAGAAGATGTCGAACGCCGCCTCGAACGTCGGTATGTCCTCCTTGCGGCTGACGAAAACGCTGCGCAGCCCGTTGCGGAAGTCGGTCAGCTGCTTCAGGTCGACGAAACCGAGGGCGCGTGTCGCGTCCGTCAGGCGGCGCGGTCCAGCCTCGAGGCCGGCGTCGTGCAGAAGACGCGCGAAGGCACCCAGGCGGGGAAGCAGGTCCGGCCTCGACTCACCCACGGCGCGCCTTCTCGACCAGGGCCGGGACCTCGGGCTTGATCCGTTCGAGATCTTCCTGGTACTTGAGGGCCGCGCCGATGGTCGCGTCGACGAGCGACGCGTCGATCCGCGTGGCGCCGAGCGCAGCGAGAGCGCGCGCCCAGTCGAGCGTCTCGGCCACCCCCGGCACCTTGTAGAGGTCCATGCCGCGCAGGCCCTGGACCAGGGCCGCGACCTCTCGGGCCAGGCCGTCGGCCGCCTCGGGCGCGCGGGCGCGGACGATCTCGACCTCTTTCTCGAGGTCGGGATAGTCGATCCAGTGGTAGAGGCAGCGGCGCTTGAGCGCGTCGTGCACCTCACGCGTGCGGTTCGACGTGATGACGACGAACGGCGGTTGGGCGGCCTTGATGGTGCCGATCTCCGGGATGGAGACCTGGAAGTCGGACAGCAGCTCGAGGAGGAAGGCCTCGAACTCCTCGTCCGAGCGGTCGATCTCGTCGATCAGCAGCACCGGCGGCGTGGGATCGTCGTTGTCGATCGCATCGAGCAGCGGCCGCCGCAGCAGGAACTCGGAGCTGAAGATCTCGCGCTCGGCCACGCGCCGGTCACCGCCCTCGCCCATGAGCCGGATGTGCAGCAGCTGGCGCGGGTAGTTCCACTCGTAGACGGCGTGTGAGAGGTCGATGCCTTCGTAGCACTGCAGGCGGATCAGGCGCGCGCCCAGCACGTCGGCCATGACTTTGGCGGCCTCGGTCTTCCCCACCCCGGCCTCGCCCTCGATGAAAAGGGGCTTGGACAGCTTGAGGGCGAGGAAGATCGACGTGGCGAGCGAACGGTCACCGATGTACCGGCGCTCGCGCAGCCGCCGCTCGACCTCGTCGATGCTCGAGGGCTGCGCTGAGGTCATGTCAGTCGCAAGGGTACGACGCCGGAACGAGCACGAAGAAGGGGGCGGACGCCGCGGCTCCGCCCCCTCGGCCGGTCGCTACTCCGCTTGCTGTATCGCGCGCTTGGTCAGCACTCGCGCCAGGTGCTTCTTGTACTCGGGGCTGGCTCGCAGGTCCCCCGAAGGGTTCAATCCGTCGGACGCGTGCTCGGCCGCCTCCTCGGGCTTGGCGCCCTTGTGAAGCGCATCCTCCACGGCGTTCGCGCGGACAGGCGTCGGCCCGACGTTGGTCAGTCCGATGCGCCAGCCTCCATTCATCTTCTGTGCGGCGGCTCCGACGATGGCCCAGTCGAAGAGCCGGCGGCGAAACTTGATGTACTTGTGCGGTCCGTTCGCCACCGGGAAGACGACCTCGGTCACGATCTCGTCCGGGCCGAGCGAGGTGGTGAAGATGTCCTGGAAGAAATCCTTGGCGGGGATCGTGCGGTGGTTCGTGACGATCTCGGCGTCGAGCATCAGGGCGAGCGTGGGATAGTCGCCGGCCGCATCGGCGTGCGCGATCACGCCGCCCATCGTGCCCATGTTCCGCACCTGGTTGTCGCCGACCTCGCCGGCGACTTCCGCGAGCAGCGGCAGCTTCTCCTTGACCACCGGCGAGCTGTGGATCGTCACGTGTCGCACCAGGGCGCCGACGTGCAGCTTGCCCCCGGACTCCCTGACCTGGTCGAGGCCCTTCACGCCATTGATGTCGACCAGCGCCTTGGGCTGCGCCAGGCGAAGGCGCATCAGCGGGATCAGGCTGTGCCCGCCCGCGAGGACCTTGGCTTCGTCGCCGTACTGCTTGAGCAGCTTCGATGCTTCCTCCACCGAGGAGGCGCGTGCATATTCGAATGCGGCTGGGATCACTTGCGTGCCTCCTTGATCTGCTTCCAGAGACGGTCTGGGCTGGCCGGCATGTCGACGTGGGTGATGCCGAACGGGCTGAGGGCGTCGACGATGGCGTTGATCACAGCCGCGCTCGACGCGATGGTGCCGGCCTCGCCGATCCCCTTGACTCCGAGCTCGTTGGTCGGGCTCGGGGTGATGGTCTTGTCGAGCACGAGCTCTGGGATCTCGTTGGCCGTCGGTACGAGGTAATCGGTCAGCGTGCCCGTCCTCAGCTGGCCCTCATCGTCGTAGATCACCTCTTCGAAGAGCGCCTGGGCGATGCCCTGGACTATGCCTCCGGCCACCTGCCCGTCGACGATCATCGGGTTGATCAGGTTGCCGCAGTCGTCGACCGCGACGTACTTGCGCATGTCGACCCGCCCGGTCTCGGGGTCCACCTCGACCACGCAGACGTGCGCGCCGAACGGCCATGTGAAGTTCGGCGGGTCGAAATAGCTGACGGCCTCGAGCCCCTGCTCGAGGCCCTCCGGCAAGCCCGCACCATAGCTCGCGAATGCGATCTCGCCGATGGACTTCGACTTCTCGCGGCTGCCTTTGACGTAGAACTGGCCCTGGTCGAAAACCACATCGTCCTCGGCCGCCTCGAGCACATGCGCCGCGATCTTCTTTGCCTTGTCGATGACCTTGTGGCACGACTTCACGATCGACATGCCACCGACGGCCAGGCTTCGGCTTCCGTACGTGCCGTACCCCATCGCGGGGCCTTCGGCGGTGTCGCCGTGCCGCAGCTCCACCGCTTCATAAGGCACTCCGAGCTTGTCCGCCACGATCTGGGCAAACGTGGTGTCGTGGCTCTGGCCGTGCGAGTGGGTTCCCACGTACACCGTCACACCGCCCGTCGGGTGGATGCGGACCTGGGACGACTCGACCAGCGCCACCCCGGCCGCCGGCGCGGTCGCGGCGCTCGGACCGAGGCCGCAGATCTCGATCCAGGTCGAAAGGCCGATGCCCAGATAGCGGCCCTGCTTGCGCAGAGCTTCCTGCTCGCGGCGCAGATCCTTGTAGTTGACGAGCTCGAGCGCTTTGTCCAGCGACTTGTGATAGTCGCCCGAGTCGTAGCTCAATCCGAAGTTGTTGGTGAAGGGAAACTCGGTCGCGAAATTCTTGCGCCGAATCTCCGCCGGGTCCATGCCGATCTTTTGAGCGACCAGGTCGACCGCGCGCTCGACGAGATGCGTTGCCTCGGGCCGGCCCGCGCCGCGGTAGGGATCGGTCGAGGTCTTGTTGGTCAGCACGCCGACCGTCCTCGATGCCACGTGCTTCCAGCGATAGGCGCCGCCCGCCAGCAGGCAGGCGACCGCCTGGAAGGCGCCGAACACGCCCTGGTAGGCGCCGATGTCGAGGTACTGGGTGACGTTGAGGGCGACCAGGGTGCCGTCCTTCTTGGCGCCGACCTCGATGTCGAAGATCTGTCCACGACCGTGCGTGGTCGCGATGAGGTTCTCTGAGCGCTGCTCGATCCACTTGACGGGCCGCCTCGTCAGCTTGGAGCCGATGACGGCCAGGTACTCCTCGGGATAGGGCCGCAGCTTGCTGCCAAACCCACCCCCCACATCTGGCCCGGCGATCACGCGCACCTGGCTTTCGGCCAGCCCGCACGCGGTGCCGACGAAAAGCCGGATGAAATGCGGCACCTGGCTCGAGGTCCACAGGGTGAGCCGCTTGTCGTAGCTGTCGTACTCGGCGACCACGCCGCGCCCCTCCATCGCGATCGGGAACAGGCGCTGCTGAAGGATCCGTTCCTTGACCACGACCTCCGCCTCTTTCATCGCGTCGGGCGACTCCGGCGCGTAGGTCAGCTCCCAACCGATGTTGTCGGGCGCGCCGGTGTGAGCCGTCGGGCTGCCGCTCGCCATGGCCTTCTCGATGTCCATCACCGCGGGGAGCGACGCATAGTCGACCTCGACCAGCGCGGCCGCGTCGAGCGCCTGGTAGCGCTCCGCGGCCAGGACGACCGCAACCGGTTCGCCCTGGTAGACCACCTCGTCGTGGGCGATCGGGAACTGGTTGGGGGTCTGCTTCTTCTCGGCCACGAATGAAGCCGACACGGGGAGTCCGCCCGCGATGTGGTCCTTGAAGTCAGCGTAGGTGTAGACCGCCTCGACTCCGGGCGCCTTCTTCGCGGCGGCGAGGTCGATCGACTTGATCTTCGCGTGGGCCATCGGGCTGCGCACGACGGCCATGTGCAGCATGCCGGGCCGCGTCATGTCGTCGACGTATCGCCCATGGCCGCTGACCAGGCGGGGGTCTTCGCGGCGGTGGATCTTCGCCCCGATCATGGTGGTGACGGCCATGGCTCAGCTCCTCCCCGCGCGGGCCCGCTCGGCAGGCTTCGCGTCCGCGCCACCCATCGTCCTCGCGGCGGTCTTGACCGCCTTGATGATGTTCACGTAGCCCGTGCAGCGGCACAGGTTGCCCTCGAGCCCGCGGCGGATCTCGTCGTCGGTCGGGTTCGGGTTCTCGGCCAGCAGGTAAGCCGCGGCCATGATGAACCCCGGCGTGCAGAAACCGCACTGCAGCCCGTGCTCGTCCCAGAACGCCTGCTGGATGGGATGGAGCTCACCATCCTTGGCCAGGCCCTCGATCGTCATCAGGTTCCTGCCCTCGGCCTGGACCGCGAACATCGTGCAGCTCTTGACCGCCTTGCCGTCGACCAGGATGGTGCACGCTCCGCACTGGCTTGTGTCGCAGCCGATGTGCGTGCCGGTCAGGCCGATGGTGTCTCGTAGGTAGTGCACGAGCAGAAGTCGCGGCTCGACCTCGTGCTCGTGCCGGCGGCCGTTGACGGTGGTGGCGACCTTGTGCTTCATACGGTCCTCCTGACCCTCAGCGGTCCTGGCGCCGCGAAAACGGCAGCGCTCGGACTGGCATGCCAAAGACGAACCCCTCTATTGCGCTACTTTTAGGACGGAATTGCAACTGGAAAACTCGTTTGCGGTCTCCGCGCCACCCGAACGGGTCTTCGCCTACCTGCTCGACGTCAACAAGATCGTCGGCTGCGTGCCGGGAGCCGAGCTGACCGAAGTCGTCGACCAGACGACGTTCAAGGGCCGGGTCAAGGTCAAGGTCGGGCCCATCACCGTCGCCTACAACGGCACGGCCAAAATCGCGGAACGGAACGACGCTCAGCGCTCGGCCGAGCTCCAGGCCGAAGGGCGGGAGACCACGGGGCCAGGGTCCGCGAGGGCGACCGCGCACATGAGCGTCGAGCCGGATGGGGCGGGGTCGATGGTCAAGATCGCCACCGAATACAGCGTGCAGGGCCGGGTCGCGCAGTTCGGACGCGGAGTCATGGAGGACGTGTCGCGCCGCCTGGTCAACCAGATGGCCGCGTGCATCAAGACCAACCTCGAGGCCGCCGAACCGGCCGGCGGCTCGGGCTCCTCGGGCTCGGGCTCCTCGGGTCCCGGTTCGGCCTCCGCCGCCGGGGCTCCCCCAGTGACGACGGCGCAGCCGATCAACGGCATCTCGCTCTTCTTCCAGGTGCTCTGGTCGGGAATCGGGAAGCTCTTCGGTCGAGGACCGGCCGCCGGGCGCTGACGGATCGGCCGGGCGGCGGCTAGCCCAGGTACACCGCGAGCATGTGGTCGCGGTTGACGTAGATCGCCGGCTGCGTCCACGCCTTGCCCGCGGCGCCGAAGATCGTCACCGTGGCGTCGAGGACCTGGAAGAATCGCCCCTTGAGCAGGATCTCGTTGTGCATCGCGGTCTCGGCCGCCTTGGGAAACTCAGCCGCGCCCGTGACCATGAAGGTGCCGGCCTGGAACATGATGTAGCGCCTCACGACCTCCATCACCTGGTCCGGCGGAGGCGGCTCCGGGTCGATCGTCCTGATGCCGCCGATCAATGCTTTGTTGAAGAGCCCCTCCGGCACGCCGTTGAGCTGGACGGCGCCCGGTAGGAGCGGCTCGGCGCTGACGTTGCGCAGGTGGAAGAGCGGCTCGGAGTCGTTCATCGTGTCGCGCAGCCGGCCGCGGACCTGAAGCTCACCGGTCACGCGCTGGTACGAGGTCAGGATGTCGACCTTGCTCCACGCGATGGCCGGGTTGATGGAACCGGTTGTCGGCGACATCAGTCAGGCAGGATAACGCCCCGCGCGCGTTTCGAGTCCCGACAATGGAGCCTGTGGATCTCGAAGACGCGCGCGCGAGGATTCGGACGACCAGGGAGCTCAACGCCTACATCTCGGTGTCGGACGTGCGGGGCTCCGGCGAGGTCGTCGCGGTCAAAGACCTGGTCGACGTGGCGGGCATGGTCACCACCGCCGGCGGCATCATCCTGCCCGAAGTCGCAGCCGCGGCCGACGCTCCGGTGATCGCGCGGCTGCGGGCGCAAGGCTGCGTCTTCTCCGGCAAGACGAACCTGCACGAGTTCGCCTATGGGGTGACCAGCGTCAACCCCCACTACGGAGCGGTGGGCAACCCGCACGACCCAGGGCGGGTCGCGGGCGGTTCGTCGGGCGGCTCGGCCGTCGCGGTGGCAACCGGGACGTGCGACTGGGCGATCGGGAGCGACACTGGCGGTTCGATCCGCATCCCGGCCTCGTTGTGCGGCGTGGCCGGCTTCAAGCCCGCCTTCGGCAGCATCGAGGTGGATGGCGTCATCCCGCTCAGCCCATCTCTCGACACGCTGGGTCCGCTGGCGCATGACGTCTCGACGGCCGCGCGCGCTTACCAGATGATGTCCGGCGAAGCGATACCGCTCACGGGCATCGCACGTGCTCGGCTGGCCGTGCCGGCCGGATGGGTGCGTGACCTCGACGAGCCGACCGCGCGCGCCTGGGAGATGGTCTCGCGGGGCGTGCCGGAGATCCAGTTCCTCGACCGCGACCGGCTCTTTGGCTGCGGCCTCACGATCCTCCTCTATGAGGCGGCCGCCTACCATCGCCGCTGGGCGGTCGAGCACCCCGAGAAGTACGGCGAGGACGTGCTCGCTCACATCCGCCGCGGCATGGCCATCCCCGACCGCGAGTACGAGTCAGCCGTCACGGAGCGGCGGCGCTTGCAGGACGC
Organism: Candidatus Dormiibacterota bacterium; assembly: GCA_035279525.1. Lineage (GTDB taxonomy): Bacteria > Chloroflexota > Dormibacteria > Dormibacterales > Dormibacteraceae > DATEHQ01. Next base: position 30,775 of record DATEHQ010000083.1, on the reverse strand, counting down.
GGCGGCGCGGGCGATGGAGGACGTCGAGGCCCTGCTCCTACCGGCCACCGCGATGGTCGCGCCTCCACTCGACGCCGGCAACGAGGTACGCGAACCGCTCGCGCGGTTCACGCGTCCGTTCAACACCACGCATCAGCCGGTGGCGGTGCTCCCCGCTCCCGTGCAGGGGATGCCGGTCGGGATGCAGGTCGTGGGTCGCACGAACACCGGCGCGCTGCGCGCCGCGCTGTGGTTGGAGCGGGAATGGGCGGCGATGGCGTGACCGGCCGGCGTCAACCGAATCGTTGGAGTGGCTCGCGCGTTTCTCTGAACACCGGGGGGGATTGCGGTCCAGATCTTTCGAGCCCACTTGTTGGTTTCATCGCGTGCGTCTTGACTTCGGGGCATCCGACCCGCTGACGATGCCCCATCCGAGCACGATCCTTCGCCTGATCGCATTCGCCGTTCCATCGGGGCTCGCGACCTCGGGAGTGCAGCCGCTGGTCGCGGCGGCCGCGGGAACGATCGGCTTCAGGTGGGCGCTCGGGATGGCTGCGCCGGCGCTGATCGGCGCCGGCGTGGTCTACGGAGCCGGCCGCCTCTTCGACCACGGCGATGCGGTTCAGCCGCCGTGGTATTCGGCGTGGATCCTCATGCCGGGCGCGTTCGTGATCGCGGGCGCGGCGGCCATGTGCATCTTCGGAGCCCTGGTGCAGTACTGGCTCATCACCTGGACCATGTGGGTGCTGCTGGTCACGGGTGTCCTGCTGTGGTCGGCGGCGATGGTCCTGGTGCGCACCGCGTCGCGCTGAGGGTCAGCGCGCGGCGCGCGAGTGCGTACTGCTCGCACAAAGAAAAAGCCGGCCGCGTGACAGCGACCGGCTGCTTGATGTGCTGAGCTAAGCGAGCTTGATCCGGTTGGCGCGGGGGCCCTTCTGGCTGGGCTCGATCTCGAAGCTGACGCGCTCGCCGCCCGCCAGTGAGTCGAAGTTGACGCTCGAGTCAAGACCCGTCCTGTGGAAGAAGTACTCGCGACCGTCCTCCGCCGCGATGAAGCCGAATCCGCGATCGGAGACGAGCTTCTTGATGGTGCCTGTTGGCATTCCCCCAAACTCCTCTTCTCGAAAGCTAGCCACGAACGCACGGGTCCTTTCGAGAAGATCCGACCGCGGCGCACATCTCCCGACTTCCGGAAGACGCCCTTACCTTACCACCGGTTGGAGCACTTCGCTTTCAAGCCGCAAGCAGCGCCACTCCGGCCAGCGTGGCCACCGCGCCGGACAGCTTGAGGGCCGCGCCGCTCCGCTCACGGAGCTTCCAGACGCCCCAAACGGCCACCGCCACCAGGGCGGTTTCGCGCACCGGTGCCACGACGGCCAGCGGAGCGAGGCTCAGGGCCCACAGGACCAGGAGATATCCGGTCCAGATGAAAGCGCCGATCACGACCGCCCGCCTCCAGGTGGGCGGCGCCGCCACGCCGGCGGCGACGGGCGCACGGAACCGCGCCGCGATCCAGATCGAGAGCGGAAGCTCGATCGCCATCAAGGCAAAGAGCAGCCACCCGTACATGAGGGGCGTCGAGAGCCGCACCCCGACCCTGTCGAGCGACGTATAGGTGGCGATCGCGACGCCGGTCAGCAGAGCCGGCACCGTCGCGCGGCCCCTCGCCTGGGACATCGTGACGGTGAGGATTCCAAGCAGCAGGAGGCCGACTCCGACCAGCTGGACTGTTTCCAGCCGCTCGCCGATCACGACCAGGCCGACCACCACCGCGATCAGCGGCGCTGAGCCGCGAGCGATGGGATAGACCACGGAAAGGTCTCCCCGGCGGTAAGCGGTCGACAGCAGCCAGAGATAGGTCGTTTCGAAGATCGAGGACGCGAAGCAGAACCCGAGCGCCGCCAGGCTGAACCCCGGGCGGCCCAACCAGAGCCACGCCGGCATCACCACGACAGTGGCGAACAACCCCGACGCGATCGTCGCTCGCCGGAAGGTGACCAGCGGGTCGCCGCTGACCTTGATCAGCACGTTCCAGGTGCCGTGCAGCGCCGCGGCGAAGAGCGCCAGCGCGATCGCGGCTCCGATCACTTCACGCGGGCCGGCGGGGTCGGGCGAGCAAGCGCCCGAGCAGCCGGTAGACCTCCGGGTTGACGACGAGCCCGTTGTGGCTTCCCCACGCGGGCAGGGCGGGCACGTCGGGCCGCAGGCAGGCGCGGAAGTTGACGACGTCGTCGGTCCGGGTGTAGATCGACGTGGTGGGCACGACCGGGGGCAGCTCGAGGTCGTGTTCGAAGCGCCCTTCGGGATTGAGGCGCCGCCCGTAGGCGATCTCGTTCGCGGTCCGCACGACGCCGACCGCGGTATGCGTCATGCGCGCGATGTCCCGCCAGTTCGCGAGTGGTGCTCCGAGGGCGATGACCTGCTCGACGCTTTCCGGCCGGCGCTGGGAGAGGACCTTGCCGAGGAGGCCGCCCCGGCTGTGCCCGATCAGCGACACACGCGCACCCTGGTCGTGCTGGATCTCCATGAGGCGGTGCCGAAGGCCGGCGAGGAGCCGCTCCGAATACTGGACGTTCAACAGGATGCCCGAGAGGTACGAGCGGTACCCGATCCGCCCCAGCCACGCATGCATCATGCGCAGCGACCAATCGCCAGACAGGAACCCCGGCAGCAGAAGCACCGGGCGGCCGTCGCCGCGGGGGATGCCGCGGCCGCGGAAGACCGGGTCACGCAGCAGGGCGGACAGCTCGCGGAGCGCGAGCGGGTCCCAGAGATTCACTCCGAGGGATGGTAGAGGCCGCGGAACAGTGGTTAGCCGGCGTACACGTTGCCGTCCCCGCCAACCTGCAGCGCAATCGACCCGAGGGGATTGGTTGCGGGCCCGGCGACAACTGCCGCGCCGTGCGCCGGGTCGAACTGCGCGCCGTGGCACGGGCACGAGAGCAGCCGCTGGCTCGGATCGAACTGAACGGTGCAGCCCGCGTGCGTGCAGATGGCGTCGAACGCGACGATGCTGCCCCCCGACAGCGCCACGGCCACGCCCGGATCGCCCGACTTCGGGTCGGTGAAATCGAGGAATCCGGCCGACCGGAGGTCACTCAGGGCGCCGATCTTCGTGCCGGGGGGAGACGCGACGGGGCTCGGGCTCGTTCCCGGGCTTGACGATGGCGACGGTGAGCTCGTCGGCTGGTTGGCCTGGACGCCCGTCTTCGGCCGGGGCAGGACTCCGAGCACCCAGATCGCGCCGACCGCTGCCGCTCCGAGTTGGATGAGCAGGCGCCGGCGCTGGAGGTCGGTCGTCGGCCGCCGGCCCGAGGGTCGCGCGGGGGCGGCGCCGAAGATGACCGGTCGCAGGCTCAGCACGCCCTGGTCGCCAACCAGCGCGAGGGTGATCCACGCGACCGTGTAGATGCTGTCCGAGCCGAGAAAGTAAGGCTGGACGCTCCAGCTCGCGGTGAGAAAGAAGACAAGGTTGACCAGTGCGCCGGCGACCGCGGCCCATCGTGTCGCCAGCCCGAGCAGGACGAGCAGGCCGACCATCAGCTCGGTCACGATCACCACAAGGCCGGTGATCTGCGGCACGGGCAGGGCAAACACATCGACCAGGAACCCGATCGGCGAATGCGTCGCGAACGCCTGGAGCTGCGTGCCGATGTAGGTCGGGGCCCCCGGCTCCAGGAAGCCCGGGTCGGCGATCTTCTGCAGTCCCGCATACACGAACGTCAGGCCGAGGAAAAGCCGGAGCGGGACGGTGCCGTAGACGGACCACCGGTCGGCCGCGGCCGGGGCGGGCCGGGGCTGGGGCTGCTGTGGAGTCCGAGGCTTGCTCACGTGCGGCCCTCGACGTTAGCCGGAATCCGGCCAGAGCCGGCTGTGGACTCGCTGGGAGTTCGCTGAGTCCCTTGGCGATTCAATTGTACAGACAGAATGTTAAATTAATTCTGTGCCCGCGAGGAGCTACCGGTTGGGCAAGCGGCAGGCCTCCATCGACCGCACCCACGAGGCGATCCTCGCCGCGGCCGCCGGCATGATCGCGGCCGGCCCGGCGCACGACGTCAGCCTGGCTGAGGTCGCCCGCCAGGCGGGCGTCTCGCGCGTCACCGTCTACAACCGCTTCGGCTCCCGCGCCGGCCTGCTCCGGGCGCTGGTGCCCTCGGGCCCGTCCAGGCCCCCCGCCGGCGAAACGGAGGACCCAGGCAGCGCGCTCAGGCAGAGGTTGGCCGCTGTCTCGGCAAGGTGGGCCGCCAACCCTGCGCTCCACCGCCACCTCGGCGCCGGCGCGGAGCCCGCCGAGGCGGAGGCGGACCGCGCCCTGGTGGAGCGACTCGCGGCGGCGGATCGGCTCCGGCCCGGGTGCTCGATCAAGGAGGCAGAGGACGTGATCGCGGCGGTCAGCTCGTTCGCTGTCTTCGATCGCCTCTACAAGGACGGCCGGCGCTCGCCGGCGGCGGTGGCCGACATCCTGGTGCGGCTGGTCTCGACAGTCGTCGTCTAGCGCGGCGCGTACGATTGACGCAGTGCGGCATAAGGCAGTCGATCTAGGCGGGCCGGTCCACTACCTCGACTACGGCGGCTCCGGGCCGCCCCTCCTCATGGTCCACGGCCTCGGCGGCAGCGCGCTGAACTGGATGGCCGTCGGTGAGGAGATCGCGAAGACGCACCGCGCGATTGCTGTCGACCTGGCGGGCTTCGGCCAGACCCCGCTGGCCGGCCGCTCGGCCACGGTCGGGTCCAACGCCAAGCTGGTGCACGAATTCATCGAGCAGGTGATCGGTGAGCCGGTCGTGCTGATGGGCAACTCGATGGGCGGCCACATCGGAGTCATCGAGGCCTCGGAGCATCCGTCGTCGGTGAGTCGGCTGATCCTCGTCGACCCCGCGATCCCGGGCGTGCACGTGCGGCGTCCGCAGCCAGGCATGCTCGGCATGATGGCCGCGCTCTCGATCCCTGGGCTCGCGCAGGCGCTGCTCGAACGCCGCGTGAAGGCGCTGGGCGCCGAAGGCCTGGTCAGGTGGGCCCTCGACCTCGTGTGCGCCGATCCGTCGCGCATCGATCCTGAGGTGCTGGAGGCGCACATCCAGCTGACCCGCGAGCGCGAGCACCTCGGGCGCCAGGCAGATCGCGTCTTCCTGCAGGCGGCGCGGTCGATCGGGCTGCGCATCGCCGACCCGCGATTCTGGAAGCGAGTGGCCCGCGTGGAGGCTCCGACGGTCGTGATTCACGGGAGCCTCGACCGGCTGATCCCTGTCGAGGCGGCGCGTGAGCTGGTGCGTCGCCGGAGTGGGTGGGAGCTGCGCGTGATCGACGGCATCGGTCACGTCCCGATGATGGAGGCGCCGTCCCAATTCATGGCGGCTCTCAAGGAGTCGCGCGTGTTTAGAATCGCTCCCGAGCCCGCCCAGGCTCGGTAACGGAGAACCCCACCAGCACAATTTGGCCACCGTCTCGGAACCACCCCATACAAGGCGCCAGGGCCGGCTGAAGATAGCGGCCGCGATCTTGCCGCAGTTCCGCCATCTCGGGCGTTGGGACCCCATCCCACCCATGTGGCTCGAGGGCCGCATCTCGTTCGAATACCTCCGCCTGATCCGGGACCCCGTGTTCCGCGGCCGCGACGTGCCGCTCGGCCGGGGCAAGCCTGTGCTTCTCATCCCGGGTTTTCTCGCCGGCGACTGGACGCTGCATACGCCTCACGACTGGCTGCGACGCGTCGGCTACCGGCCGCGACTGGCCGGCGTCGCCTTCAACGTCATGTACTCGGAGGTCATGCTCAAGCCTCTCGTCGATTCGCTGACCGCGCTGTGGCGCAAGACGGGCGCCCGGGTCTCGCTCGTGGGTCACAGCCGCGGCGGTGTGCTGGCCAAGGTGCTGTCGCACCGCAACCCCGAGCTCGTCGAACAGGTCATCACCCTTGGCTCGCCGCTGCGTGATCCCTTCGACGTCCACCCGCTGACGATGGCGGGTGTGCGCGCGGCACATCTCTACAACGTGGTCCGCTACGGCCATGCGGCGAGCGTCGAGCAGCGCTTTCTGCGCGACCTCCAGGCAGCGCCAAAGGTGCCGACCACCTCGATCTACTCGCGCTCGGACGGCGTCGTGAACTGGAAGGCGTGCCTGCGCTCTGACGTCAACGGCATCGAGGTCAGGGGCAGCCACCTCGGGCTCGCCATCAACCCCGAGGTCTACCGCATCCTCGCCCTCCTCCTCCCCGCCCCGTGGCGGAGCACCTAGGAGCAGTCCGGCTCGCGTAGACTCGCGGATGGCGGGAGCTCATTTCGGAGTGGGCTGAGAGGGCGCGCACCGCGCCGACCGCATGAACCTGAACTGGGTAATGCCAGCGGAGGGATAGTCCATGAGCGACACCGCCACCCGGGAGCCCGGGTCGGATGCGTTCGGCAAGGTCGAGAGCCGCGGCCTCGAGCCCGTGCCCGCGGAGGAGCGGCACGGCGCGCCACGCGAGCTCGCGTTTCTCTGGGCCGGCGCCTTCGTCAACTACGCGAGCCTGTTCACCGCGAGCCTGCTGACCACCTACTACGGGCTCGGGGTCTGGGACGGGCTGATCGCGACGGCCGGTGGCACGATCAGCGCGGCGGTCATCCTCGGCCTGCTCAGCAACACCGGTCCTCGGTCGGGCATGCCGCAGATCGTCTTCACCCGCGGCATCTTCGGCCGGCGCGGCTCGTATCTCGGGGCGGCCCTGACCCTTTTTCTCGCCATCGGTTGGTTCGCCGTCGACTGCGTGATCGCGGCCGAGGCCGGCGCGCAGCTCTTCGGCGGAGGCAGCCGGTGGCTGACCTTCGGCCTGGTGATGGTCATCGCCGCGATCAGCGTCACAGTCGCGATCTACGGCCACCAGACGATCAAAGTCCTCGAGACCTACGGCGCGGTGACGTTCGCCGTCCTGTCCGCGGCCCTGTTCCTCTTCCTCGCGCCACAGTTTCATTGGGGTCGCGGACCGAGCGCCGCCGGCGCCGACTACGCGGGTGCGTTCGTGCTCGGCTTCATGACCTGCTTCGCCCTTGTTGCGTCCTGGTATCCGTTTGCCAGCGACTATTCACGCTACCTTCCGTCCTCGAGCCGTCGGCGCGCTGTCACGTTCTGGCCGGTGGTCGGCGTGACCTTGCCCATGATCCTGCTCGGCCTGTTCGGGCTGCTGCTTCCCACGGTCGACACCAGTCTCGCCTCGAGCCAGGGCGTGCTCGCGGTGATCAGCGCCCACACACCGGCTTGGGTCGCGATCCCGTTCTTCGTCTTCATCGTCGTCGGCGAGATCTGGGCGAACTACCTCGACGTGTACACCGCGGGACTGGTGACGCTCGCGATGGGCATCAGCCTGCGGCGATGGCAGACCGCGCTCGCCTGCGGCGTCCTCGGCGCCGCGCTCGCGGCGTACGCGGTCATCGTCAGCGACTTCCACGTCGCGTACATGGACTTCCTCATCCTCACCTACCTGTGGGCGCCGGCCTGGGCGGCGGTCGTCCTGCTGAGCTTTTTCGTTTTCGATCGCAGGCCGCCGCGTCCGGCGATCGCGCTGTCCGCGTGGGCCGCGGGCACCATCGTGAGCCTCGTGTTCGTCAACTACACGAACCTCTTCAGCAACCTGACCTCGAGCTCGAGCTTCTTCAACGCATCCCTCATCAGCGGCCTGCACGGCGCGGACGTCAGCGGCCTGGTGAGCGCGGGGGTCGCCGCCGGCGTCTACTGGTCGGCGAGGCGATTCGGCCGCCCATGAAGCTGCCTGTCGCGCTGACGATCGCGGGATCCGACTCGGGCGGCGGTGCGGGCATCCAGGCCGACCTGAAGACGTTCGCCGCCCTGGGAGTGCACGGCACCTCTGCGATCACCGCCATCACCGCCCAGAACACAGTCAGGGTGACCGACGTCCTCGAGCTGCCGCCCGCGCTGGTTCGAGCACAGATCGCGGCCGTGGTCGAGGACATCGGCGTGGCGGCCGCCAAGACTGGAATGCTGTCCAGCTCCAGCATCATTCAGGCCGTCGCCGACGCGGTCCGCGCGTTTGGCATCGAAAAGCTAGTGGTGGACCCGGTGATGGTCGCGAAGGGCGGCGCGTCGCTCCTGCGCGACGACGCGGTCGACGCGCTGCGCCGCTCGCTCCTGCCGCTCGCCACCGTCATCACGCCCAACCTGCCCGAGGCCGAGGTCCTGGTCGGACGCCCGATCCGCTCGCTCGACGAGCGGAGGGAGGCGGCGCGAGACCTGGTCGCGATGGGGGCGCGCATCGCCGTGGTCAAAGGCGGCCACGCGCCAGGCGACGTGACGGACGTCTACTTCGACGGCACGGAGGTCGTCGAGCTGCCAGGCCGTCGCATCGAGACCCGAAACACGCACGGAAGCGGATGCGTGTTTTCGGCCGCGATCACCGCCGGCCTGGCGACAGGACTCGACCCTCTGGACGCGGTGAAGGCCGCCAAAGCCTTCATCACCGACGCCATCGAGGCCGCGCTCGAGCTCGGCCACGGCCACGGTCCGGTCAACCCGGCGTTCCGACCCTGAACTCAGGGCCTGGGGTTAAGCTTTCTGGCCCATGAGCAAGCGCAAGCGCTCCCCCAAGACGCCGGCCGGCTCGACGCCACCGGCGGCGGCAGACGAATCCGTCGACGACACCTCGGTCAAAGAGGACATGGTGCATGTGACACCGGACCTGCTCGGGGCCGGCCCCGACATCTGGACGGCGCGAAGCGGCGCCGCCGGTGAGACCGTCCCGGCGCCCGTCGGCGCGCCCGAACCTCCCGCAGGTTTCGCCCCGCCCCCGGAACCCGTGGAGGCGGCCGGCCCGGTGGACGAAGGCGCCGCCGAAGCGCCCGCAGGCGGTGAGCCGCCGCAGGCGAGCACGACGCTCGAGCCCGAGCCCGTCCCGCAGCCGGTCGAGCCCACGACCCAGCCTCCCGCTCCGCCGTTCGTCACCGCCACGCCATATCCGGCCCCGCCGCGCCGCGGCAACACGAGCGCCGTCCTGGGCGTGGTCCTGATCGTGCTCGGCCTGTTCGCGCTGGCGATCGTGCTGTTCGGAGTCGACCTGACGCAGTACGGATGGCCGCTTTTCGTGATCGTGCCCGGGCTCACGCTGCTCGTCATCGGCTTCGCCGGCATGGGGGTCGGGGCATCGATTCCGGGCGGCATCGTGACCATGCTCGGTCTCGTGCTCGCCTACCAGAACAGCACCGGCGACTGGCCGAGCTGGGCGTTTGCGTGGTCGCTCGTGGTGCCGTTCGGGCTGGGCCTGGGCATCTACCTGCAGGCGCTCCGCGACCGCGACCTGCCCGCCCTCAGGAGAGGCCGAGGGCTCATGTTCGCCGGCGCGCTCATCCTCATGATCGGATTCGTCCTGTTCGAATCGATCCTGGGCATCAGCGACCGCGACTACGGCGGCTTCGGGAAGGCGGCTCTTCCACTGCTGCTGATCGTGATCGGGATCATCCTGCTGGTGCGCAACATCCAGAGGAGCCGGCGGGCCGCCTGAAGGTCGCCTACCGCTCGAGGGTCTTGACCTTCTCCTCGAGGCGGTCGCGGGTGACCTGGTACTCGGTCCCGGCGCGGTACTGCCGGAACCCGAGCCTCTGGTTGATGGCGAGCATCGGCGCGTTCGAGCCCGCGTTGTCCGTCGCCATCCAGCGCGCCTCCGGGTGGAGCTCGCGGAGGTGCAGGAGCATCGCCGCCTTGATCCATTTGCCGATGCCGCGGCCCCGGGCCTCGGGCCGGACGCCCGTGAAGCCCTGGTAGACGATGGTCGCGCGGTACGGCGCCCACCGGCAGTCGGTGATGCCGGAGATCGTGCCGTCGGGCTCCCGGGTCAGGATGGTGTATTCGATTTCGCGGGTCGCCGCCATGCGGTGGTAGAACTCGCGCATGTGGTCGGGCGTGATCACGATCTCCCCGTGGTCGAGATCCTCGAACGGGATGGTGTTCAGCATCGCCATCAGCTGGGGCGCGTAGTCCCCCCACATGGACTCGGGCAGCGGCCCGTCGTAGGTCTCGAGCCGTGTGTCGGGTGAGCGCCGGGCGCCTTCCTCGACCCAGCGCTTCACCATCGCCCAGTCGACCTGCTTCAGGTCGAGGCGATTCTCCGCCCCGTTGAACCTGCCTTCGGCGCCGAGCCAGCGCATGAACGCGTGTCCCGCGTCCTGCTCGCTCCACATGCTCAGGACGCTGCAGCCGTGGCGCTCCATCAGGCCGAGCAGCACCGGCACCCACATCGACCCGATTCCGTGGCGCCGCTGGTCTGGCCTGACGTAGACGTCCGCGGAGTACAGGTGCTTGTTGGTCGCGTACTCGGGCGTCCCGGGTCTCACCGTCTGGCCCCCGAGCGAGCTCAGCATCGTCCCGTCGCGGGAGATCTCGAAGCGGTTGACGATCTGGAACGGATCGTCACGCTTCAGCGTCTCCTCCTCCACGTCGTCGGGGCGCGGAGGATCGTCCGGCCGCACTTCCTTCTGCCGCACGCGCCGAAATTCGTGATGGCGCTCCCAGTAGTCCCTACCGGCCGTGGATGGATCGACAGGAGTCGGGACGAGCTCGGTGACCACGAGTCGATAATCTCACACCGAATTATGCCGAGCCAGAAGCCGTTCAAGGTCGGCGCGACGATCCATCCGCAGCAGTGCACGATCCAGGAGCTGCGCGATGCGTGGCGCCGCGTCGACGCGCTCGGCGTCGACAGCATCTGGTTCTGGGACCACTTCTTTCCCCTCTACGGAAGTCCGCAGGGCAACCAGTTCGAGTGCTGGTCCCTGCTCGCGGCGGCCGCCCTCGACACGAAGGCGCCACAGATCGGGCCGATGGTCACCTGCGTCGGCTATCGCAACCCCGACCTGCTCGCCTACATGGCGGGCACCATCGACCAGCTCTCCGGCGGGCGGCTCGTGCTCGGCCTCGGCGCGGGTTGGTTCGAGCGCGACTACGCCGAGTACGGGTACGAGTTCGGTGAGGCTCGCGATCGCGTGCGCCTGCTCAAGGAGGCCCTGCCGCGGATCAAGCGCCGCATCGCGCGGCTGAAGCCGGGGCCCGCCGGGCCGCTGCCGATCCTGATCGGCGGCGGCGGCGAGAAGGTGACGCTCAGGCTGGTGGCCGAGCACGCGCAGATGTGGAACGGCGGCGGTTCGCCGCAGGAGTTTGCCGGCAAGCTCGCGGTGCTCGATGAGTGGTGCGCCCGGGTGGGCCGCGACCCCAGGGAGATCGAGCGGACGGCGAACGTCGGGGCCCTCTCCGCCAGGGCGGTGGACCGGTGGCTCGATGCCGGGCTTCAGCATTTCGTGGTTCGCGTCGCTCAGCCGTTCGACTTGAAGCCGCTCGAGCGGATGGTGAAGCTCAGGGACTCCTGACTCCCCTTCAGATGCCGCGACGCCCCAGCGGGGGACCCTGGGCGTCGAGGGCCCGTCGCTGGCGGTCGCGCATCGCGCGCAGGAGCTGCTCGGTGGTCACCCCGAACGTGTTGCGAATCATGCCGTCGAAGTAGGTCAGCCCGGTCAGGCGCTGCCAGATCGATTTGCGTGGCTGAACCAGGGCGCGGTTCAGCCGGTAGAAGACGACGTTCGGAGCGAGCTTCGGGTCCTGCCACTCACCCGCCTCCGACATGCGACCGGCGCGGAACGCCCCGATGTGAGCGCCCGTGAGGTCGGTGACGTGGATCCACTGCACGCGCCGGTCGCCGACTTCGAAGGTGTCCGGCGTCAACGTCAGGCGATGCCCGAGGCCATCCATCGCGGTGAAATAAAAGGCGTTGAGGCCGACCATGACCACGACCGTGAACGGAAGCACCCAGGGATACGCCGCCACCGCAAACACGCCGAGCGCCATCGCCGGCACAAAGGCGATCCAGCCGATGACGCGCATGGCGTTGAAGACCGCCGGCAGTCGCGGCGCTTCGAGCACCACGGTCGTGGCGTTCAGGTCAGGCTCGACGCCGGCTCGGCGGCCCCGTCGCCAGGCCTCGCGCCGGCCGAGCGCGGCCGCGGTGGAGCCTCCGACTCCCACGACGTAGACGGAGAGCAGGGCGACCGTGACCAGGAGCAGCCACTGGCGATCCACGGCGGGCATTGTGCCCGAAGCGGTGTCGCACCCCCATCAAACGACGAGCCTCCTGCCAAGCGGTAGGAGGCTCGCGCCGCGAAGAGGGTGTGGTGGGAAGAATCCTAGGCCGCGCGTTTACAGCCGGTTAGTGACGCGGTCACAAATTCTGCGCGGATCGTTTGTGGCCGGCCTCACTGGGCAGGGCGACGAGGTCAGGCGGCTTTGACGGCGGCCACGAGCTTGGTCAGGGAATCCTTGGCGTCGCCGAAGAACATCACGGTCTTGGGCCCGAACATGAGCTCGTTGTCGATGCCGGCGAACCCGGGCCGCATCGAGCGCTTCATGAAGATCACGTTCTTGGCCTCGTCGGCGTTCAGGATCGGCATCCCGTAGATCGGGCTGCCAGGCGTGCTGCGGGCCGCCGGGTTGACCACGTCGTTGGCGCCCACGATCAGCGCGACGTCCGCGTTCTTGAATTCGTCGTTGACCTGGTCCATCTCCTTCAGCTGGTCATAAGGCACGTTGGCCTCCGCCAGAAGGACGTTCATGTGCCCGGGCATGCGCCCCGCCACGGGATGGATGGCATAGCTCACGTCGACCCCGCGCTTTTCGAGCGCGTCGGCGAGCTCGCGCGCCGCGTGCTGCGCCTGCGCCACCGCCAGGCCGTAGCCGGGCACGATGATCACGCGCTGCGAGTAGGCGAGCAGGGTCCCAAGGTCGTCGGGGTTGCCCGACCTCACGCTTCGCGAAGCCCCACCCCCCGCGGCCGTGGCGGCGGTGTGCACCTGCCCGAACGCGCCGAAAAGCACGTTGGCGAGCGAGCGTCCCATGGCGTCGCTCATCAACTTCGTGAGAAGACTTCCCGAGGCGCCGACCAGGGTCCCGGCGACGATGAGCGCGAAGTTGTTCAGCGTGAAACCGCTCGCGGCCACGGCGAGGCCGGTGAAAGCGTTGAGCAGGGAGATCACGACGGGCATGTCCGCGCCGCCGATGGGCAGCACGAACGCGACACCGAGGATGAGGGCCAGCACCATCAGCGAGATGAAGGAGAACGGGATCGAGGCGATCGCGAGCACCGCGATCGCAAAGCCGACGATCGCCGCCGCCAGAAGGCCGTTGACGACCTGCTGGCCCGGATACGTGATCGGCGTCCCGGTCATGAGCTCCTGGAGCTTGGCGAACGCGACCATGCTGCCCGCGAAGGAGATCGATCCGATCACGATGCTGAAGACGCTCGGCAGTGCTTCAGAGAGGGCGGGATGGCTGCCCAGCTGGAGCAGCTCGGCCACCGCGACCAGGGCCGCCGCGCCTCCGCCCACGCCGTTGAAGAGGGCGACCATCTGGGGGATCGCCGTCATCTTCACCATCCGCGCCCCCACCGAGCCGACAAGCGCACCGATGACCACGCCGATCCCGATGACGATCAAGCCGGCGCGCGTGAAGTGGAGCAGCGGGATGGTGGCCCCGAGCGCGATGACCATGCCGGCGGCCGCGGTGAAGTTGCCGTTGCGCGCGCCCTTGGGCGAGCTGAGCTGCTTGAGGCCGAGGATGAAGAGGACCGCCGCGACCAGGTAGGCGAGGGTGATCGCGATCGTCATTTCGCGGTCGGGGCGGGCGGTGCGGACGGCGTCGGCTTGGCCGTTCTGGCCTGCTGACGCCCCTTGAACATCTCGAGCATCCGGTCGGTCACCACGAAACCGCCCACGACGTTGGTCGTGGCGAGCGTCACAGCGACAAGGCCGAGCGCGATCGTCACCGGCGTGTGCGCGCCGGCGGCGATGACGATGGCGCCCACCAGGATGATGCCGTGGATCGCGTTGGTCCCCGACATGAGCGGCGTATGCAGGATCGTCGGCACCTTGGAGATGACCTCGATTCCGACAAAAACCGCGAGCACGAAAAATGTCAGCTCGTTGAGCAGCTCGTTGTTCATGGGACGGACGAGACCAGCTGCTTGGCGCGCTCGTTCACTATCTCGCCGTTGTGGGTGACGCAGGCGCCCTTCGTGATCTCGTCCTGAAAGTCCAGGGCAAGCGAGCCGTTCTTGACCACGTTGAGCAGCAGGTTGGCGACGTTGCGCGCATAGAGCTGGCTGGTGTGCAGCGCCATCGTCGAGGGCACGTTGCGGGTGCCGATGATCGTGACACCGTTGACGTCCACGTCCTTTCCCGCCTGGGTCAGCTCCACGTTGCCGCCGGTCTCCGCCGCCAGGTCGACCAGCACCGATCCAGGGCGCATGGCCTTGACCATTTCGCCGGTCACCAGCAGGGGCGCCCGCCGGCCGGGCACGGCGGCGGTGGTGATGACCACGTCCGACTTGGCCACGTGCTCGCCGATCAGCTCGCGCTGCCTGCGCAGGAACTCCTCCGACTGCTCGCGCGCGTAGCCGCCCTGGCCCTCCTGCGTCTCGAGCGGCAGCTCGATGAAGGTGGCGCCGAGTGACTGCACCTCCTCCTTCACCGCGGGGCGCACGTCATAGGCCGAGACCACCGCGCCGAGCCGGCGGGCGGTGGCGATCGCCTGCAGCCCGGCCACCCCCGCTCCCATGACCAGCACCCGGGCGGGAGCGACGGTGCCCGCGGCGGTCATCATCATCGGGAAGAACTTGCCGAGCCGGTCGGCCGCCATCAGGACCGCCTTGTAGCCGGAGGCCGAGGCCTGAGACGAAAGGGCGTCCATCGACTGGGCGCGTGAGATGCGCGGCAGCAGCTCGAGGCTGAACGCGGTGATCCCGTGCGCGGCCAGCGACCTGACGGTGTCGCCCTGCGTCGCGGGCTGCAGGAAGCTGATCAGCACAGCCCCTTTCTTGAGCAGCGAGATCTCGCTCTCTCGCGGCGCCTGCACCTTGAGCACGGTGTCGGCGTAGTGGAGCATCGTCCCCGCACGGCCCTCGACCTTGACGCCGACCTTCTCGTACATCTCGTCCGTGAGGTACGCGCCGGCGCCGGCGCCGCTCTCGATGCTGACCTCGAGCCCCGCCCCGATCAGCGTCTTCCCCGTCTCCGGGACCAGCGCCACGCGCCGTTCGCCCGGCTCTGTCTCTTTTGGAACGGCGACCTTCACGGGTCTCGACTCTAAGGAATACAGGCCCGGTCCTGCACACGCGTAAAATCCGTACTCCCGCGGAAGTGACCCAGCAGATCATCAACGACCTCACCATCCAGGCAGCCACCGTCAACGGTTCTGGTAGCCAGACGGCGAACCTGGTTTTGACCCGGGCGATCTTTCACATGGGGATCCCGGTGGCGCCGAAAAACGTCTTCCCGTCGAACATCGAGGGGCTCCCCACCTGGTATCAGCTCCGCGTCACGCCGGAAGGCCACATGGCGCGCTCGGACAAGGTCGACATCCTCATCGCGTTCAACGTGGCGACCTGGCACCAGGACCTGAAGACGGTCGGGCCGGGCGGCGTCGCGATCCACGAGGAGGCGTTCTCGACCGCGGACGTGAGGACCGACATCACCTACTACCCCGTTCCGTTCTCGAAGCTCGCGAAGGCGAAGATCCAGAACGACACCCTGCGCCGGCAGCTGGCCAACATGATCTACGTCGGGGTGGTCGGCGGCCTGCTCGGCATCCCATGGGAAGCGCTCGATCACGGCGTCAGGCGCCAGTTCCTCAGCAAGCCGAAGGCCGTCCAGGTCAACCTCGACGCGATCAAGGTCGGCTACGACTACTGGCAGGACAATTTCTCGAAGCAGGACCCCTACCGGCTCGAGCCGATGAGCGGCGCCGTCGAGGGCAAGGTGCTGGTGGAGGGCAACCAGGCCGCCGCGCTCGGCGCGCTGATGGGCGGCGTCACCGTGTGCGCGTGGTACCCGATCACGCCGTCTTCTTCCCTCTGCGAGAACCTGATCGCTTACGGGGACCGTTTCCGCACCGACCCGAAGAGCGGCGAGAAGCGGATCTCCGTCGTCCAGGCGGAGGACGAGCTCGCGGCGCTGGGTATGGCGATCGGCGCAGGCTGGGCAGGAGCCCGAGCCATGACCTCCACCTCGGGCCCGGGCATCTCGCTGATGGCGGAGTTCTCAGGGCTCGCGTACTACGCGGAGGTGCCAGTCGTGATCTTCGACATCCAGCGCATCGGACCGTCGACGGGCCTCCCGACGCGAACCTCGCAGGCCGACGTGGCGTTTGCCTTCACGCTGTCACACGGCGACACCAGGCACATCGTCCTCCTGCCCGGCTCGGTCGAGGAGTGCTACGAGTTCGGTCGCGACGCTTTTGATTACGCCGACAGGTTCCAGACCCCTGTGTTCGTTCTCTCCGACCTCGACCTCGGCATGAACCTGTGGATGACACCGGAGTTCAAGTACCCGGACAGGCCGTTCGATCGCGGGAAGGTGCTGAACAGGGCCGACCTCGAGCGCCTGGCCGGAGAATGGGGCCGGTACCGCGACGTCGACGGCGACGGGGTGGCGTACAGGACGCTCCCAGGCACCGACCATCCTGCCGCCGGTTTCTTCACGCGCGGCTCGGGCCACGACGAGTTCGCCCGCTACACCGAATCCGCCGACGCCTACGCCCACAACATGGACCGCCTCGTCCGCAAGCTCGAGACTGCCCGGCACGCGCTGCCCGCGCCCGTGGTGGACGAAGGCGCCGCGTCGCCGGTCGGACTGATCGCCTTCGGTTCCACTGACTCCGCGGTGGTCGAGGCACGCCAGGCGCTGGCCGCGGCGGGCATGGCCGTCGACTACCTGCGCCTGCGGGCGCTGCCGATCTCCGATCAGGTCGCCGCCTTCGTGTCCCGGCACGAGCGTGTCTACGTGGTGGAGCAGAACCGCGACGGACAGGTCTACGACCTGATCCGTCTCGTCCTTCCGCCGGATCTGGTCCACCGTCTCCGCTCGATTCGGCACTACAACGGGCAGCCCATCCCCGCCGCCGCCATCACCGAACCGCTGCTGCAAAACGAGGGCGCGGCGAAAGGTCCCCGCGAAGTCGCCGGCCTGGCCGGGTCGGTGCCGGCGTGAGCGCGACCCTCAACCGGGCCGGCTTGAGCCGTGACGCCTACAAGGGCGCCGCGACGACGCTGTGCGCCGGCTGCGGCCACAACTCGATCACCAACCACATGGTGAAGGCCCTGTACGAGCTCGGTGTCGAGCCACACCGGCTGGCCAAGATGTCGGGCATCGGCTGCTCGTCGAAGACGCCCGCTTATTTCGTCGAGTCGGCCCACGGCTTCAACGGCGTGCACGGGCGCATGCCCGCCCTCACCACCGGCGCTCAGCTCGCCAACCGGCAGCTGATCATGCTCGGGGTGTCCGGTGACGGAGACACCGCGTCGATCGGGCTGGGTCAGTTCATGCACATGATCCGGCGCAACATCGACTGCACTTACATCATCGAAGACAACGGAACGTACGGCCTCACCAAGGGCCAGTTCTCCGCCACCGCCGACCTCGGCTCGGTCCAGAAGAAGGGAGCGGTGAACACATTCCAGCCCATCGACCCATGCGCGGTCGCGCTGACGCTTGGCTGCTCCTTCGTGGCGCGCTCGTTCAGCGGTGACGGCAAGCAGGTCGTGCCGCTGATCAAAGCGGCCATCGCGCACCAGGGCACCGCCGTGATCGACATCATCTCGCCTTGCGTGACCTTCAACGACCACGACGGATCGACCAAGAGCTACAGCTGGGTGAAAGACCACGAGGAGTCGATCGCGGACGTCTCCTTCATCCCCTACTTCGAGGAGGTGCACGTCGACTACGAGCCCGGGACGATTCGCGACGTCAGGCTCCACGACGGATCGCACATCGTGCTCAAGAAGCTGGGCGAGGACCACGACCCCACGGACCGCCGCGCCGCGATCCGGGTGATCGAGGAAGGCAGGGCCGCGGGGCACCTGGTGACGGGCTTGCTGTACGTCGACACCGAGCTGCAGGACTTCGCGACCAGCGAGCACATCCCGGAGCGACCGCTGAAGGACTTCGCGGAAGACGAGCTGCGCCTCTCGAAAGAGGACTTCGCGCAGTTCATGTCCGAGTTCGCCTGACGCCGTCCCCACCCGCGACGCCCGCGGAGCTCGCCAAAGGAAGCCGCCTCGTGGCCCGCCGCGACCCGGCGATGGCGCGGCTGATCAAGCGCGCGGGCAAGATCGAGCTCCGCGACCCGATGGAGGACAGCTTTGCGGCCCTCGTCCGCTCGGTGATGTACCAGCAGCTCGCCGGCGCGGCGGCCTCGGCGATCCACGGCCGCTTCCTCAAGCTCTTCACCGGGGCGCTCTCCCCCACCGCGGTGCTCGCCCTGCCCGAGGGCGCCATGCGTTCCGCGGGCGTGAGCGGGCCGAAGGCCGCGGCCATCCTCGACCTGGCGACCAAGATCGACGACGGCACGGTGCCGATGCACGACCTGGACGGGCTCTCGGACGATGAGCTGAAGGCGAGGCTGGTCACGGTGCGCGGCATCGGGCCCTGGACGGCCGAGATGTTCCTGATCTTCCAGCTGCGCCGCCTCGACATCTGGCCGGTCGAGGATTACGGCGTGCGCAAGGGCTGGGCACTGGCCCATGCGCTGAAGGAGCCGCCGGCACCGAAAGCGCTGATGAAGGACGGGGAGAAGTTCCGCCCCTACCGCACCGTCGCCGCGTGGTACTGCTGGCGGGCGGTGGACACGGTCCTGCCCGACTAGCGACCCGCGGCGCCGGAGAGAGCCCCGGGCGGGTAACCGGACCGTCCCTCTCGACGTTGAAGACTTCACTTAACGGTCACCTGTACCATGCACTGCAGGTCGCCTGGCATTCGAAGGGGGTGGTAGACCGTGGTTGCACTTCCGGCTTCACCGGACGCGTTCAAGGACGCCACTTGGGACGACGTCGAGCCCTACTACGAAGAGCTGCTGAACCGGCCGCTCGACCGCGGCAGCGCGGAGGCGTGGCTCACCGACTGGTCTGACTTCGAATCCCTGCTGTCCGAGGCGAGCGCTCTCGCCGGCTTCGCCTATTCCTGCGACACGAGGGACCCGGACCGTGAAGCGGCCCAGCTCAGGTTCGGCACCCAGATCTCACCCCGCGCTCGAGAGCAGCGTGTGCGCCTGCAAAGACGCCTGGTCGATCTCGGGTACGTACGGCCGGGCATGGAGACGATGGTCCAGCGCTTCCGCAACCAGATGGAGCTCTTCAACGAGGCGAACGTTCCGCTCCTTGCCGAGGAATCCAGGCTCATCACCGAGTGGTCGAAGGTCAATGGCGCCATGACCGTGAGCTGGGATGGCGAGGAGAAGACGCCGGCCCAGCTCCTTCCCTACCTCGAGGACCCGGACCGCGCGGTGCGCGAGCGCGCGTTCAAGCTCCGCGCGCAGCCCTACATCGAGCAGCACGACCGGCTGGCCGAACTCTTCGACCAGCTCTACGAGATTCGCGCTCAGATCGCTAGGAACGCCGGGTTCGCGAGCTACCGCGACTACGCCCATCGCGAGAAGAACCGGTTCGACTACACGCCCGACGACTGCTTCCGCTTCCATGAGGCGGTCGAGAGGTCGGTGCGACCGGCCGTCAAGCGGCTGCTCGAGCGCAGGCGGCAGCGGATGGGTCTGGCGGAGCTCAGGCAGTGGGACGTCTTCGTGGACGCTGAGGGCAGGCCCGCGCTCAAGCCCTTTCGCGACATCGACGACCTCATCAAAAGCACAACGCGAGTCTTCGGCCACGTCGACCCGCAGTTTCGCGACTACTACCAGCGCATGGCCGATGCCAACCTGCTCGACCTGGACAACCGCAAGGGCAAGGCGCCGGGCGGTTACTGCCAGACGCTGGCGTTCCGCAAGATGCCGCTGATCTTCATGAATGCCGTCGGGATCGACGGCGACGTCCGAACCATGCTTCACGAGTCGGGCCACGCGTTTCATTCCTTCGAGGCATCGGAGCTTCCTCTCTTGTTCCAGCGTCACCCGGGCTCGGAGATGGCGGAGGTCGCCTCGATGTCGATGGAGCTGCTGGCCTCGCCGTTCATCGACAGGGACAACGGCGGCTACTACACGGACGACGAGGCCCGGCGCTCGAGGATCGACCTGCTCGAGGGCATCATGCTGTTCTTCCCGCACTGCGCATCGGTCGACGCTTTCCAGCAGTGGGCGTACGTGAGCGAGGAAGGCCGCGACGTCGCGGCACGCGACAGGAAGTGGCTCGAGCTGCGCACGCGATTCGAGGGCGACTCGCTCGATTGGACCGGGCTCGAAGCCGAACGCATCGCGCGCTGGTACCAGCAGCCCCACTTCGTCGGCAGCCCGTTCTACTACATCGAGTACGGCATCGCCCAGCTCGGTGCTCTGCAGGTCTGGCGCAACAGCCTGCGCGACCATGCGGAGGCCGTCCGCGCGTACCGGGACGCACTCGCGCTTGGCGCGACGCAGCCGCTGCCCAGGCTTTTCGAGGCCGCGGGTGCGCGACTGGTGTTCGACTCCGCTGGGATGCATGAGCTGATCTCTCTGGTCGAAGAGCAGCTGGAGAAGCTGGAGAGCTGACGCCTCGTCAGTTGTGCTCGATGTCCCGCAGGGGCTTGCGCGGCCCGAAACGCGGCGCGCTGATGCCCGCGAGCAGGATCAGACGGATGACCCGCGCTCGATGTCCGCTGTAAGGCGCGAGAAGCTCCAGCATGCGTTCGTCGGTCGAGCGCGGAGTGCCCTCGAACGCATAACCGACCGCGTGCGGCAGGTTGTAGTCGCCGACCGGGACCGCGTCGGCATCCCCCAGCGCGACCAGCGCGACCTTCGCCGCGGTCCACGGGCCGACTCCGGGAAAAGCCTGCAGGCGCCTGTAGGCGCTCGAAAGGTCCATCGCGACGGCCTCCTCGAGGCGCGTCGCGCTGCGGGCTGCCCTGATGATCACCTCGGCCCGGCGCCGTTCGACGCCGAACCGGTGGAGGGCCCAGTAGGGAGTCCGCGCGAGCACCTGCGGTGATGGCGGGAGCATCAGCGAAACCGGCCCGGGCGCCGGCTCACCCATCGCGTAGACGAGCCTGCGGTAGGACGCGTGCGCCTCGGCGCTGGTCACGAGCTGCGCCAGCACCGCCGGCAGGAGCGCCTCGAACACCGCCTCCGTGCGCGGCACCCGCAGGCCGCGATGACGGCGGTTGAGCTCGGCCAGCTTCGGAAGCGCCGGACGAAACCCGGATGGGTCGTCGGCGTCGCCGCAGAGCATGGGCGCTCGATCGACTGCCCATCGCGCACCCGGGCCCCACGCCTCGACCTGCAGCGCTTCACCGGTGTGGCGAACGTGAATCGTGGCCGCGCCCTCGGGGGTACGGGTCGCGCGCCAGGCTTCACCATCGCCCAGGCGCAGCGAGGCGCCAGGGCCGATCGGCGCCAGTGTCAGTCCCAGCTCGAGGGGACGCGTCAGCTCGTACGTGGCGTCCACGCGAGCGAGGGTACTCGCTAGCCGGCGCTGACCGGAACCTTGAAGACGAACGTGCTGCCGCGGCCGACCTCGGAGTCGACTGTCAGGTCACCGTTGTGCATGCGTGCGATCTCGCGCGAGAGCCACAGGCCGAGACCCGTGCCCTGCACGTGCTGCGTGTTCGCGATCCGGCCGAAGCGCGTGAACAGGTTCGGCTGGTCTTGGGCCGAGATGCCGACGCCCTGGTCGGTCACGGCGATGGTAGCTTCGTCACCGCTCTGTTTGATCGCCACCTCGATCCTGGTTCCCGACGGCGAATACTTCGCGGCGTTGCTCAGGAGGTTGCGGACGACGATCTGGAATCGGTCGGCGTCCACCTCGGCCTCGATGTGGCGTCTCGGCTTCTCGACCGAAATCTCGTGACCAGCGAGGAGCATCCTCACACCCTCGATCGCATAATCCGCCAGCTCAACGACGTCCTGCCGTCGCAGCTTGAGCGCGAGCTTGCCCTCCTCGAGCCGTGATGCCTCGATCATCTGCTCGAGCATCCAGTTCACCTCGTCGGCCTTGGAGATGAGCAGGGGCAGCACCGACTGAGCTTTGGGCGCCACGTCCCCGAGGGATCCCGCCTCGAGCATCGTGAGGTAGCCCTTGATCACGGTCATGGGCCCGCGCAGCTCATGCGAGGCGACGTTTAGAAATTCGCTCTTCGCCTGCTCGAGCGCATGGATGCGCGTGTTCAAGGTCACGCGGTCGAGGCCGGCCGAGATGCTGCTGGCGTACTGCCGCAGCCGGCTCATCTCCTCGTCTCCAAAAAGAGGAGTCAGGCGTCCGCTGATGATGACGATTGCGCCGCGACCACTGTGGAGGTCGAGCGGCAGGAACACGATCGGGCCCTCACGCCACGGCGCCTGGCCGTCACGCGTGGCACCGATGAAACGGTTCGTGCCCGTCATCTCGCGGGCGTCGAGGATCGACATGCCCCGCGCCGCGAGCACCGTTCCGTCGGAATCGATGACGAAGGCCGCGTCGCCGCCGAGGAGCCGGGCGGACCATCCGAGCGCGCGCTGCGCCAGCGTGACCCTGTCGGGGCTGTACATGAGCAGGTCGTGCAGCGCGTGGCGGAAGTGGTCCTCCTCCGGCTGGCCCCAGATCCGCCGCAACCATGTGGGCGGGAAAAACGCGACGTACAGGGACGGCACGACCGCCAGGGCGAACAGGTCGATGACCAGGGTGACCGGGGGGCTGGTCGACGCACCGGCCAGTGTGCCGGCCACGACGACCGCGAGCAGACCCATGTAGCCCGCGCTCAGTGAGCGCAGCCGGGCCCGCTCGACGGCGGGCCTGCCGGACGAGGCAAGCCAGAACCTCACGACCGGTTCGAGCATCGACGCCGCCCAGGCACAGAAGAGGACGACCAGCACTGCCGACTGGGCGGGCGTGGTGGCGGTCGCCGGGTCGGCCGGCAGCCGGGCCGCCACCGCAAGGATGGCGAGTGCCGCGAAGCCCGCTGTGATCCATGCCTTCGGCCCTCTGCCGAGCGGCACAAAGCTGTCGCGGAACATGAGCAGCGCGTAGCCCGAGGCCAGGAAGAGCACCACCGCCGCATCGGTCGCAAGCCGGCCGCTGAAGCCTCCGCCGTAGATCGCGGGTGAGATGAGGATCAGCGCCGCGATGGCGCCCACCCCCAGGGCGAGGTAGCGGTGGCGAGGGTCGGGCTGACGCAACCAGCTGACGGCAGCCCGGATCGCCAGGGTGGCGAATCCGAGCTCGATGGCAAGCTGGAATGCCAGGAGGAGCTCAGTCACTGCGGCAGGATAGCTTACATGACGACATTCCAAGGACAAACCTGCGGCGGAATGATGTTGGTTACCCGACAAACCGCCAGCGACCCGTTCTGAAGCGGCGGGGGCCCACACTCGTCACCGCATAGGCCGGCCTGACCGGCAGGGTGCCGGCCCCTGGAAGCTCAGGCCGCCGGCTTGACCACCACCCCGTCGGGATCGGTCCTCTGGTCTGCGGTCCGCCTCACCTCGAAGCTCTCCAGGCCTCGCACCTGGGGCTCCACCCTCGCGGCGCCCCGCCCCTCCAGCACGTTGATGCCCAGATGGTGGTGGTACCCGTCCCAGCTCATGAATCGCATCACGTGGCCGGCCTCCGCCATCAACTCCATGCCCATCGATTCATAGAAGGCCTGGCTCTGGTCCAGGTCCGACACGTTGAGGTGCATGTGCCCGAGCACGGTGCCGGGCGCAAACCTGGGACGCGGAGGGTCCGCGATGCGGAGCAGGCGCTCGAAATCGAGGTGCACCGTGCCGATGTTCAGCCGGCCGTTTGGGTACTGCCACTCGCTGCGCGCCCGGTCGGAGTACACCTCGATGCCGTTGCCCTCCGGGTCGTCGAAGTAGAGCGCCTGGCTGACGAGGTGGTCGGCCGTGCCGGTCAGGGGCAGCCTCTCCTCCAGGCTCCGGCGCAGGAAGCCGCCCAGCTCTTCTTCGCTCGGAAGCAGGATGGCGAAGTGATAGAGACCGGCGGTGTGGCGCGGCCGCTCGCGGCCACCCGGCAGGGGCTTGAGGCGCACCAGAGGAACATCGTCGACGCCCATCACGGCCTCGCCGCTCGTCGTCCCGACATGATTCAAGCCGAACCGCTCATAGAACTCCACCTCGCGTTCCACGTCGAGGACCTTGAGCTCGACCAGCGCCAGGGGCCACTCCTCCTTCACAGTCATGAGAATGAGATACCCTGGCGCGCCGTGGCCCTAACCGCCCGGCGTCTCATGCGTTTACTGATCATCCTCGCCTGCGCCGCGTCGGCGGCTCCTGCATGTGGGGGTGCGCCCGGTGGAGGAGCGGCAAGCTCACCTGCCACCTCGGCGGCACCCGCTTCATCGGATGGAAGCGTCGCGGAGGACCTCGCGTTCACAGGGGCCCTGGCAGGGCACATGACCTCGGCCCACCGCGGCGACACCTACGTTTGCACCGGCGGCGGCAGCTCCTACGTCGCGGGTCCCATCGTCGGCGACGTGGGCGGCAAGGAGGTGAGCCTCAACATAACGAAGATCAGCTTCTACGGCGCGGGCAGCTATCCCGGCGGCGGTGTGGGCTTCGACGTGAACGGCGACCACTACTACCCGGCGCTCGGCAACGCCGGTACCTTGGTCGTCTCTCGGGACCTCAGGTCGGGCACGGTGGACCTCGCCCTGGCCGTGAACACCGACCCGAGCACGGTGGTCGGACACGTCACCGGCACGTGGCGGTGTCCCCCCGACGCCTTCTGAGCCGCGGAATTACGTCTTTTCGAGCGCGCGATCGAGGACCTCGCGGAGTTTGCGTGCGAAGGCTTCGGGTTGGCCCGGATACCCAAACTCGCCGCCCATGAAGCCGCCATGGTGGCTGGGGAACACTGTCAGCGGCTGACCCAGCAGCTCGGCGGTGGCCAGCGAGGTGCGCCAGGTGAATGTACCCTTGGACTCCTCGCCCGCACCGATTACGACGCGTGTCCGGGCGGCGGCCAGTCCGTTCACGTCCGGGTGATAGCCGCTGACCGCCCAGGAACGATCGGTGAGCAATGGGTCGTCACGCGAGCCGTCGTCTTCGGTGGTCATCCCGAACTGAGCGGGATCCGGCGCCGGTTGCGCGAAATAGTCGTCAGTGAACTCTCCCTTCCACGACGTCATCGCGATGAAGGCCGCCATTCCAGCGCTGCGTCCCCCGGCCTCATAGGCGTCGCGAAATCCTGCGCGGGCGCGCTCGGCCGCCTTTGCGTCTGGGAGCACCGGGATGATCGGTGGCTCGTGCGCCACGAGGCACGTCACGTCATCGGGGTAGGCCGCCACCAAGGCGAGTGCGGTCACCGCCCCACCGCTGCTGGCGAACATCTCGACCGGCCCGGCGCCAAGGGCCTCGATCACGGCGTGCACATCGCCCGCCTGGACCGTGGGTGACTGGTCCACCCGCCCATCTTTGCGGGTGCTGCGACCGATGCCGCGGGGGTCGTAGGTGATCACGGTGCGGTCGGGAAAGTGGGACGCCAGGGTATTGAAGCCGCTGGCGTCCATGGGCTGGGCGATCATGAACAGCGGCGGGCGCCCGTCGGCGGTGGGCAGCGGGCCGCGGACGTCATACGCGATGTCGGCCTCGGTGGTTACGAGCTTGTGCGTGGTCATATCAATTTCGACGGCTGCCAGGTTGAAAAGTAATCGGACTCCAGGGGCCTTCGGTTGGCCCCTGGTCCTGAGCAGCGATCGCGGACCTGATGCCGATCAGATGAGCTTGTAGACAAGCATCACCGCCGTCGCCCCCGCCATCAACGGCAGGTTGGACATGCCGAGCACGATCAGGGCTCCCATCACGCCGGCAGTGCAGACCACACAGCACGCGGCGTAGGTAGTGCCCTCGCGAAGGGCGGGGCCTCGCGCCACGCGCCGGCACATCTCGCTGCACCGGCCGCGGGCCCACCGGCTCCACGGCATGACCGCATAGACGACGGCGAACGCAAGCGCCGCGCCGATGACGACCGGCCCACCAGGCATCATCACCCGATCCATGAGCGCCGCGGCGGCCACTCCGATGAGCCCCCATACCGCCGCATAGATGACGACCACTGTCGCGATCGCCGCCGGGCGTTTGGTGTCGCGCCCAAAAGCCACGAAGAATGGCACCGCGGTGGCCGCCATCATCGCCGCCATCAACATGGCCATGCTCGTCCCCATCAGGCGGGGTACTCATCGCGGCGGTGCAGCCAGGACATCCCGTTCGCAGCTCCTTCGTCACGACCCTTTGGCACCAGGTCCATGTAGTGGTACGCCACGTTCAGCATGTCGAGTCCACGCGCGTAGGTCGTGTACGTGTGGTAGATCGGCCCGCCATCGCGCAGGAAGACGCTGACGCCCGGCGACTCCGATTGTCCCACAGCCTCGATGCGAAAGTTGTAGTCGACCCTCCCGGACTCCATCTGTTCGGCGTCGAACGACACGTGATAGTCGAAGTTGAAGTCCGAGCCATCCGAGGAGTACCAGGGAAACGTCCAGCCCATCCTCTTGCGGTACGCCTCGATCGCCGGGAGCGGGGCCATCGAGATCGCCGCCATGGTGATGTCCCGGTGATTCAGGTGCACCACGATCCGCTCGAAGTTGTCCATCCAGAACGAGCATGCCGGGCACGCCGCGTCCCTCGTCCAGCTCGTGCGACCTGTGGCGGTTTCCGGGTTGAACATCGCGTGGTAGATGACGAGCTGGCCACGGCCGTCGAACAGGTCGCCCAGCGACCGCTTGCCGTGCGGTCCCTCGAACACGTAATCCTTTTCGACCCGCTCCCATGGCAGGTCGCGGCGGGCCTGGCTGAGGGCGTCGCGCTCGCGGGTGAACCTCTTCTCGTCTGCGAGGTGCCTGCGGCGCGCCTCGACCCATTCCTGGTGTGAAACGACCCTGTGCTCCATTGGCTCATGCCTCCTCAAAACCGAATACGCAACGAATGGTTGCGCGTCCGATGCTAGCACAGACCCGCAACCGGCGGTTGCGATACGATGCATGCGTGACCCCGAACCAGATCGAGCGCGAGATCCTGATCGATGCCCCCGTCGAAATCGTCTGGAACGTCGTGACCGAACCAGGGCACATGCAGCGGTGGTTCGCCGAGGAGACGGAGGTCGAGCTGCGCGTTGGCGGCAGCGGCCGGATGCGCTTCAAGAGTGGCGAGTCGTACCAGCTGCAGATCGAGGCCGTCGAGCCACCACGCCGTTTCGCGTTCCGCTGGGTCCAGCCGGAAGGCTCGGTCGCCCGGGCCGGCAACACGCTGCTCGTCGAGTTCACGCTCGAGCCCGAGGCCGGCAGCACCCGACTGCGCGTCGTCGAGAGCGGCTTCGACACCGGCGACTGGTCGGACGCCCAGAAGGCGAAGTACGCCGAGCGCCACTCGAAGGGGTGGCAGACCATCCTCGGCCGGCTGCGCGACTATGCGCCGCGCGGATGAGAGAGGAGGACCTGGTCGAGGCGGTCGCGGACTCGTCGCGGCGGCGCGTCCTGGATCTGCTGCTGGCCCGTGGCGAGATCACGCCGACCGCGCTCGCGGCGGAGCTGCCATTCACGCGGCAGGCGGTCGCGAAGCACCTGTCCGTGCTCGACCGGGCCGGCCTGGTCGAGGGCACGCGGCACGGCCGCGAGGTGCGCTATGCGGTGAAGCCCGAGCACCTCGACGTCGCAGTGCGCGCGATGGCGAAGGTCGCCGCCCGTTGGGACGCCCGCCTCGAGGCGATCAAGCGCGCCGCAGAATCGGCCGCCGCCTCGCGGCGCGTTCGGCCTTCGCGGCTTTCGCGGCCCTGACTCAGGCTTCCAGGGCCTCGATCAGTTCGAGCTCCACCTGAACCACCTGATGCCTATGCCTGCAAACACAACCGACCAGGCGAGGCTGGCAACCAGTGCCCACCAGGTATCGGAAGTCCAGGAGCTTGGCTGCATCGCGCCTGACAGGAGCGCGGCCACAACCCCTCCAGGCGACCAGCGCGCGATGGTCTGGCACAGCTCACAGATCCTTGAGGCGGAACACCTGGCCGGCGAGCGCAACGCAGGCCACAGCGACCAGAAGAGACGTCACCACCGGCCACAAGACGTCAACTGATTTGCCGGCGGCGAGTGACGTGACCTGCGTGGTGAGAGCCGCTGGGGAATAGGTGCCGAGAGGTTTCCAGATCGCCGCGATCAGGAGCAGCGCATACGCCCCCAACCCTGCTCCGGCGGCCCCGGCTGCGGAGCCGATCAACGTCGACAGCAGGGTCATCAGGCCGACGAAGAGAATGCCGAGCACCAGCCACGCCATCGTCGCTGACCACAGCGCGGATCCGGGCGCGCTCCCGAAGATTATCGCGGTGATGCCCCACGTGATCAGGGTTCCTGCGATCACCAGCACCGCGAGAAACGCCGAGTGGACCACCGCCTTGGCCACCACGAATGCAGGCCGGGAGAGTGGCTTGGTGAGCATGAGTACGGCCGTGCCACTCCTGGTCTCGCCGCTCACCACGCTGCCGTAGACGATGATCAGCGCCAGCACAACGAGCTGGGACAGGTTCTTGAGCCACTGCGCGTAGGCGTCGAGGTAGGTGGGAGTCGGGACCTTGAATCCGTTGAGCTGGCGATTGCCCACGGCCGCCTCCACGAGCTGCGGCGTGAACTGCGCCAGCAGAGGCCCAGATACAGCGAACAAGAGAAGGATGCCAGGGAGAACCCAGATCCGCCAGGTGCGCAGGATCTCGCGGCTCTCCTTCGCCATGAACACCACGAACCCGGTCATCTGCGTTGACCGCCGACCAGGTCGACGAATACCTCTTCCAGCTGCACCTCTCCCGCCTCCAGCCGAGCCAGGCCGATTCCCCTTGCGGCCACCATCGCGGGAATTTGCTTCTGCGCGGCGCCCACTTCCGCGACGGTGATCTCGATTCCGCCATTGGCGCTCCGCGCGACCGATGTGACCCATGGTTGAGTCTCGATTTCCTGGGCCAGCTCATCGGCCCGGTCGGTGACCTCCACGATCACCTTGTGCGCCCCGTAGCGCTGTTTCAGCTGGTGGATCGGTGCCTGCGTGACCAGGTGACCGCGGTCGAGAATGGCCACCGTGTCGCAAACACGCTCGACGTCGGAGAGGATGTGCGTGGAGAAGAACACCGTGGCGCGGCCGCGCAGGGAGGACAGCATCTCGAGGACGTCCTTTCGCCCGATCGGATCAAGCGCGCTTGTCGGTTCGTCGAGGATCAAAAGCCTCGGAGCGTTGATCAGAGCCTGCGCCACACCAAGACGCTGCTTCATACCGCGCGAATAACCGCCGATCTTTGTTTCCACATCGCGCAGCCCCGCGAGCTCGAGCAGGTTCTGAACACGCCGGCCCAGCACGGGGTCGCGAATACCGAAGAGGCGACCGGCCAGCTGGAGAAACTCTCTGCCGCTCATCCACTCGTAGAAGCCCGGCACGTCGGGGAGGTAGCCGATGAGGGAGCGCGCAGAGTTGGCTCCAGCCACCTCGGAGCCGAGAATCTGAGCCGAGCCGCTGGTTGGGCGCGAGAGGCCGGTCAGGAGCCGGACCATGGTGGTCTTGCCCGCTCCGTTCGGACCGAGGAACCCGAAGACGGATCCCTCCTCGACGACCAGGTCCACGGAATCGAGCGCTCGATGCTGGCCGTAAGCCTTCGTGAGGCCCGTGGTCTGAATCGCCGGTGTCACGTCTGATCAGTGCCGCCGGGGCGCCCGTAAAGAGAGTCGACGATGTCTTCGGTGCGCGCGGTGGGCGAGTGCGAAGCCGTCGCGTCGTCCACCTGGGCAGGCTTGCGGCCGGCGGCCAGATAGATGACGGCGCCGAGCAGGTTGACCAGGATGATGACCGCGAGCCAGATCCATTTGTTCTCCCCCACCACCCGTTTCGCCGGTCTCCGGTAGAGATCCACCAGCGCCACGATGTCGACGCCGACTTCGACCGCTCCCAGGATTCCGAGCACAGCGAGAACCGGGAGGGGCGTTTTTGCAAGGTTCGCGGCGGCCGGCAGCAGGGTGGCATGCATCGATTACTTTTCTCCTTCGCTCTCGTTGACCGGGACCAGGACGGTCGCCAGAACGCGACGCTTGCGATCGGGCCTGGCTTCGCGCGTGAGATAGGGACGCAGCGCCAGGTTCATGGCCTTGGCCATCTCGATGAATTCGTCATCGGTGAGGTTGAGCACAACGGCGCTGTAGCCGGCCCCATCCCGCACCAGGTCGATGTCGGGCCGTTCGAGATACTTGTCGAACTGGTCGATCAGGCCGGCGAGGAATGCCTGGAAGTATCCGAGTTGCTCGTCGCGCGACATCCTGGCGAGGTCGTCTGGCGACAGAAGCCCGCCTCCCGCCGCGATCGCGAAAGTCCGCTCGACCGCACCGCGGATCCGTCGCTCGGCCACGACTTCCAGGGCCCCGCCGCGATGCAGTCGCTCGATCTGGCGGTAAACCGTGGCCTGCGGCACGTCACGCAGGGCGGCAGAGGCCTGCTTCGGGGTCAGGCGCCGATCGTTGGCGAACGCAAGGAGGAGCCGGAGCCGTACCGGATGGAGGAGCAGGTCGGCGCGCTTCATTCTCAATGATGATAGCGTTATCAATCATGAGAACGCTATGAGCACGGTGGAACCCGGTGGCGCCGACAGGAGCGCGGCGGAGCGCCCCGCCCACGTCGATCTGAAGCTCGAGGTGGTCGTCATCCCCGTGTCCGACGTCGATCGGGCGAAGGCTTTCTATGGGGGCCTCGGATGGAGGCTCGACGCCGACTTCGGCTTCGAGAACGGCTTCCGCGGCGTCCAGTTCACGCCGCCCGGCTCGTGCTGCTCGATCCAGTTCGGCACGAAGAAGACCTCGGCCGCGCCGGGCTCGGCCCAGGGCCTGTACCTGGTCGTCACCGACATCGAGGCCGCGCGCACCGCGCTGGTCGC
>DATEHQ010000082.1:0-1877 GCA_035279525.1 Candidatus Dormiibacterota bacterium | reverse complement strand
GGTCGGAGTCGGCGGTGATCACGTAGAGCCGAGCCGCCGCAAGGCGCTCGCGGGCGGTCAGGACAGGATCTGGCGAAGCTTCTCGCGGAACGCCGGCGGGGCAGTGTCGCAGTCGCAGGAATGCCTGACAAGGCGCTTGAGGTGTGACTGGAACTCGTAATGCTCTTCGCAGTCCGGGCAGCCCTCGAGGTGGAGCTGGAGCTCGAGGACCTCGGTGTCGTTCAGCTCACGGTCGACGTAGCGGTCGAGCTTGTCGGAACAGTCCTTGCAGTTCATGGTTGATGAACCTGCTTCATGCCGCTGGTGCGGACGATACCCGATTCGACGGCATAGTCATAGAGGGATCTCTGCAATTGCTGCCGGGCCCTGTGGAGGCGAGACATCACGGTGCCGATGGGAACGCCGAGCGTCTGGGCTGCGTCCTTGTAGGAAAAGCCTTCGACGTCGACCAGGAGCACCACCTCGCGGTGGAGCGGCGGCAGCTTTTCGACCGCCGACACGACCTCGGAGGCGGCCAGCTTGTTGAGCACGTCCTCCTCGGGCTTCGCTCCCTCGTCGCGCAGCTTTTCGTAAAGGACGAACTCGCCGACATCGTCGAGGCTGACGTCCTCCTTGCGCGACCCTTTGAAGCGGTCCCAGAAGAGGTTGCGCATGATCGCGAAGAGCCAGGCCTTCATGTTGGTGCCCTGCTGATAGCTGTGCTGGTAGCGGAGCGCTCGGAGGTACGCCTCCTGGACCAGGTCCTGCGCCTGGTCGGGGTCGCGGGTGAGCCGGAGCGCGCCTCGATAAAGGGTGTCCAAATGTGTCAATGCCTCTTCTGCGAAGGCAGTTCTCGCGGGACTCTCCGCCATCTCTACAGCCAGTGTAGATTCACCTGCCTTTTCATCATCTGGAATGGCCGGCCGGGCTGTGGTATTCCCGCCTGTCTCCTAGCCCTCTCGCCGATGGGGAGAGGAGATCTGGCGGCTCACCCTTGGGCCGATCGCGGTCAGGACCTCGTAGGAGATCGTGCTCGACCACGCGGCCACCTCCTCGGCGGTGATCAGCTCGTCGCCGTCGCGCCCGATCAAGGTCGCCACGTCGCCGGCCTCGACGCCCGGCACGTCGGTGACGTCAAGGGTGATGGCGTCCATGCTGACCATGCCGACCAGCGGAGCGCGGCGGCCGCGAACGAGGACCTCGCCCCGGTTCGCCCGGGCGCGGAAGACTCCGTCCGCATACCCGATGGCGACCGTCGCCACACGGGACCGGCGCGCGGCCTTCCAGGTCGCGCCGTAACCCACGGTCGCGCCTTGCTCGAGGGTCTTGACGTGGGTCACGACCGACCTGAGCGCCAGTGCCGCACGCGTCCCAGGCCAACCACAGCCGTAGATCGCGATGCCGCACCTCACGGCGTCCAGCGCGAACTCCGGGTGGCGCAGCGATCCGGCGGAGTTGCACGCGTGGCGCATGCCCGGGTCGACGTCAAATTCGGCGAGCGCGCCGATGAAACGGTCGAACTGCGCGCGCGTCATCGCATCGTCGGAGTCCGCGGACGCGAAATGGGTCCAGGTGCCTGCCAGACGCAGTCCCGACGCAGCGTCGATCAGGCGCGCCAGCGCGGGGGCCTCGTCGGGCGCGCATCCGAAGCGACCCATGCCCGTGTCGATCTTCAGGTGGACCGGCACCACCTCGTCGGCCAGGTCGAGCGCCTCGGCAAGCTCGCGGCCCGAGACGCCGATCGCGCAGCCGCTCGCGGCCGCGGCCGGCGCCTGTGAGGGGGTGAGTCCGCCCATGACCAGAACGTGCTCGGCAGGCAGGAGCCCGCTGAGCTGGTGGGCCTCCTCCAGGGTGGCCACCGCCAGGCCGCCCGCGCCGCCGTCGAGCGCGGCCCGCGC
>DATEHQ010000081.1:0-2559 GCA_035279525.1 Candidatus Dormiibacterota bacterium | reverse complement strand
TCCTCGGCGCTCGCCGCGGCCAGCCGCTCGTCCTCGAGGAGAGCGTGGTAGGCCGCGACGGGATCTTTCAAGCCTGCGGGGCGCTCGCCAGCGGGCGATCCACGTACTTCCACCAGCGCTGCTCGCCGCGCCACGGCGACTTCGATTCGCCGCGCGCATAGGAAAGGACGAGGTCGGACATCATGTCAAGGACCCAGCGGAAGTTGTCCTCTTTGATGGAGAAGTTGTCGAAGTCGGGGGCCGGGTTCAGGAAATCGATGGCGTAGAGGACGTCATCCTTCACGGCGAACTCGACCGTGTCCATGTCGTAGCCCAGCGCTTCGACGAGCGTGCGCGCATCGTTCACCGCCTGCTCGCGAAGCCTGCCCTCGGGCGGGTTGTGTACCTGGTAGCGCTCCTCGAAAGGCGCGCGCGGGTTGTAACGGATGGGAAGGATGTGCTGGCGGCCGATGCAGATGCAGCGGACGTAGTCGTCCCAGTCGATGAACTCCTGCAGGATCATCGTCTTCAAGCCGGTCTGGTCGTAGGCGGTGATGAGCTCTTCCATGCTGCGCACGATGAACACGTCCTTCCACCCGCCTCCCGTGTTGGGCTTCAGGACCGCCGGCAGCCCCGTGTAGGAGACGATGCGCTCCCAGTCCAGCGGGAACTGCAGGTTGCGCAGCGACACGCGGTGGTCGATGTCGGGGATGTACTGCTTGTTCGGCAGCACGACCGTCTTCGGCACCGCGACGCCGAGCTTGCGGGCGAGCGTGCACTCGAAGAACTTCTCGTCTGCCTCCCACCAGAAGGGGTCGTTGATCACGGTCGTGCCCAACAGGACCGCGCTCTTGAGGTGGGCGCGGTAGTACGGGACCTCGTGGGAGATGCGGTCGACCAGGACCGCGTGGTGCGGCTCGAACAGCTCGGAGGTTCCGCCGAGGACCGCGAGCTCCGCCGTGATGCCGTCGGCGCGGCCCTTCTCGTTGACCGTCTCGATGAACGGCATGGGGAAGGTGTTCTCGCGTCCGACCAGGAGCCCGACCTTTTTTGGAGCCATTTCCCCTACCCCTTCTTGTGGCCGCCTAGCTTGCCAGGTACTTGCGCATCATGTCCTTCCAGTAGGGCCAATCGTGCGCCCATCCGGCCCAGATATCGAGCCCCACGTCCACGCCCTTGGCGCGCAGCAGGCCCGCGACCCGGCGCGAGTCCTCGACGTTCGCGTCGTCCTCGCCGGTCGCGATGACCTTCGGGTGCTCGCCGCGCAGCGGTCCGAGGTACGCCTCGTCGTTCAGACCGGGCAGGAACTCGACGAGGTTCGTGAAGTAGACGTTGTCGTCGTGGTACCCGTCCAGCCAGCGCGACGTGTCGTAGGCGCCACTCAGTCCGATGAAGCCGCCGATCCGCGATGGGTGGCGCGCCGCCAGCAGCACGGCGTGGAGGGCGCCGAACGAAGCCCCGCACGCGACCGGGGGCCCGGCGAGGCGAGGCAGGATCTCGTTGACGATGTAGCTCTCGTACTGCAGGTGGCGGCGCACGCGTTCGGCGGGCGGCTTGTCGCGGGCGTACCAGGACTCGCCGTCGACGCTGTCCACGCACACGAGCTGGACGGCGCCGGAGTCGATGAAGTCCGAGATCGCCCCGACGAGGCCGAAGTCCTCCCACTGGTAGAAGCGGCCCATCGACGTGGGAAACACCAGCAGCGTCCGGCCGGAGTGGCCGAAGTGCAGGAGCTCCATGTCGCGGCCGAGGGAGGGGCTGAATTCCTTGACGTAATCGCGCTGCATCTCAGTGATGGTGATGGTGCTGGTGGTCATGGTGATCGTGAACCATCTCATGACCGGGCTGCGGCGCGCTTTCCATGGCGCGAAGCATGGCGACCCCACCCGTGGTGAAGAACCGCCAGCCGAGAACCGCGGCCAGCGCCAGGGCGGCGAGGTTCAGGAACGTCGTGTAGTTCCAGCTCGGGCCGGACTGGAAGACGGTGATCTGGTGGTGCGCCGGCGCCAGGCCTACCGCCTGGAACACGCCGCCGATCAAGAGTCCGGCAAGGACCATGGCCGCGTACGAGGTGACGGCCAGGTAGAGGCTGGTGCGCCAGCCGTAGTAGCGCCGGTAGATGTCGAGGATGGGCAGGATCAAGAGGTCGGCGAAGATGAAGGCGATCACGCCGCCGAAGCCGATTCCGCCGTTCCACAGCACCACGGCGAGCGGGACGTTGCCGACAGAGCAGACGAAGCTCAGCATCGCGATCAGCGGCGCCACGACCGGCCCCCAGACCGTGTTCACGCCCGGATGGCTCGTCAGGAAGAGGCCTTGCCAGAAGCTGTTCGGCACCCAGGCCGCCAGGGCCCCGGCGATGAGAAAGCCGATCGCGACGTCCTGGGCCACGCTGGCCACGTCCATGTAGAAGTAGTGAGCGATCGAAGTGAACCGGTCGGAAGCGTGATGTTCCATCGCGGCGTGCCCCTCCATCCGGCCCGGGCGTCCCTTCTCCGCCTCCGCTCGTGCGCGGTCGACGATGCTCGCTCGCAGCGTGTACTTGAACACCACCGCCAGGATCGCGATCATCAGCAACCC
>DATEHQ010000080.1:0-1405 GCA_035279525.1 Candidatus Dormiibacterota bacterium | reverse complement strand
CTCAGGCAGAGGTCGCAGCGCTTTGGCGAGCAGAACGAAATCCTCGATCTCGCCGGTGATCTCGCCGCGCCTGGTCCGGAAAAGCGTGCCGTGCACGCCGATGATGTCGCCCAGGTCGAGGTCGGTAAATCGCTTGTAGGCGTCCTCGCCCAGCTTGTCCACCTTGGCCAGGAGCTGGATGCGTCCAGCGTGGTCCTGGATGTGCGCGAAGGTGGCCTTCCCCATCACACGGATCGCGACCAGGCGACCGGCGAGGGCGACGCGATCGCTGCGGGCGTCGGCTCCCCCAGACTTTTCTGCTTGCTCGAACACGTCGAGCGCTTCTGCCGAGCTATGGCTGCGATCAAAGCGGCTCTGGTACGGCTCGATGCCCTGCGAGCGAAGCGCCTGCAGTTTCTGTCGCCGCTGCAGCTCCTGCTCGCTCCGCTCAGCATCCATTCGGCGAAAGTCTAAAGGGTCGCGCTTTTCGGACCGCTAGAGGATGTCGAAGGAGCGGCTCTGCATGGGCCGATCCGGCCGGAACGGATTATCGGCCGGCTTCAACCGCCCGGTGATCGCGTCCACAGCTCGACGGCTGCCGCCGATGCTGCCCATGATGCCGTGACCGCTGTAGCCGGTGTTGACCGCCAGCCCCGGTATTGCAGTCGGTCCCAGCAACGGCCGGCGGTCGGGCGTGTAGGTGTACTGGCCGGCTTGCAACCACCAGGATAATTGGGCCGAGTTCCAGACGTCCTTCCAGAAGGGAACGATGCGCGCCAGGGCGTGATCGCTCGTGGGGTCGAGGAGACCGAAGGCGAAGGCGGCAGAAGTTGGGACATCGTCGAGTGGCGGCTCGGCCTGCGCGGGGGCGGTCCAGAGCGCGTGAGCTCCGCGGCCAGCGGGCCGCCAATGGGCGCCGGTTTCGAACTCGATCGTCATCGGCGCATCGGACGGCACCTGGGGCACGTCGGGGATGATCAGCTTCTGCCGGCGCACGGTGGCCAATGGAAGGTCGAGGCCCGCCAGCCTGCCGAGTGGCCCGGAGAGCGGACCGGCCGCGATGACAACGGTCTCCGCGGCGACCGATCCAGTCGGCGTGGTGACGCCACGAACGCGATCTCCCTCCCGAGCGAAGCCGGTCACCACGCAGCCCGTTTGGAAGCGTGCCCCGCTCGCCCGCGCCAGTTCGAGAGCCAGGCGTCGGGGCTCCAGCCAGCCATCGCCCTGGCGGAAGCGCGCATTCACGATGTCGCCCGCCAGGTACGGGAAACGGCGCCTCGCGTCTGGGCCATCCAGCAGCTCCACATCATCGAGGCCCCACGTACGCTGGGCCGAGACGAGATCGCGTTGAGCCCGGGCACCATCGTCGGTGCGAGCGACGAACAGATACCCCTGATGGCGCAGCCCGAGGTCGACCCTCTGCTGA
>DATEHQ010000079.1:0-1662 GCA_035279525.1 Candidatus Dormiibacterota bacterium | reverse complement strand
GCCGGCTGTCAGGAAGTTGCGCTCGCCCTCTTGCGCCAGCATCGCCGTCCGCACCCCCTGGGGGCAGAGCGCGGAGACGCGGATCCCCCGTTCGTGGTACGCGATCGCCAACCATTCGAAGAAGGAGAGTCCGGCAGCTTTCGTCACGGCGTAGGGCGCTGCCAGTATGTGGTTGAGTAGGGCAGCTGCCGAGATGGTGCCGAGGATGTACCCTTCGCCTCGCTCGAGCATCCCAGGGAGGAGGGCGCGCGCGGCGTAGACGTGGGCCATGACGTGCACATCCCAACTCTGCCGCCAGGCCTGGTCGGGAGCTTCGGGCCCGCCGCCGAAGGCGATGCCGGCGTTGGAGCAGTAGATATCGATGCGGCCGTGCGCCGTCACGGCTCCGCGAACCAGATCCGCCACGTCGGACTCCAACGTGACGTCGGCGCGCACCGCCGTGCCGCCGATCTCCGCCGCCACCGTCCCCGCGGCGTCGGGGTCGATGTCGGCCACGATCACCTGCCTCGCCCCGTCCGCCGCGAAGCGCCGGCAGAGCGCGCTGCCGATGCCGCCGCCGCCTCCCGTCACGACCACCACGCGACCTCGAATGTCCACCGGCTAGCCGAGCAGGCCGACGCCCTGGTCGATGAACCCCAGGATCGTGGCCGTCCGCTGTTCGTAGCTCGGGTCGGGCCGCTTGCCGCGGCGATGCAGCATAAGGTTGTAACCGAAGATCGCCGCGTACTTGTAATACGTCAATGCCAGGTACCAGCGGTAGTCGTCCGGGTCGGCGCCGTACATCTCGCGCACGCTATCGGCCGCGACGTGCGAGAGGCTGATGCAACACAGATCGAGGAGCGGCTGGCCGAGCTGGGCGATCTCCCAGTCGACGACGGCCGCCACCCGTCCGCGGTCGAAGAGCATGTTGCCGAAGTGATAATCGCCGTGCACGAGAACCGGCGGTCCGGGTTGTGGTTGCCGCTCGGCCAGCAGGTGAGCGAGCCGGGGTGCCTGTCCGGTGAGCTCTAAGGGTGCCCGCTCCATGAGCCAGGTCCAGCGCGCGACCTCTCCCTGGAGCGGCAGCGGGTCTTCAGCGCCGATGCCGGTCTTCTCGCGGGGCACCGCCTGGAACCGGCGCAGCACCTCCACTGCCGATGATGCCAGCTGAAGCGGATTGCTCCCGGCGTCGATCGCCTGCTCGACGCGGTCGCCATCGATCGCCTCCATCAGGACGAACGGGCGTCCGTCGACCACCGGGCCCGCTGAGGTTGCCACGATGGCGGGGACGGGCAAACCCTGCCGGTGCAGCGCGGCCATGATCCTCGCCTGACGCGGGATGTCCGCCGGGCCCGCGATGCGCGCTCCCGGTGGAGGAAGGCGCAGGACCCCGCGACGCCCGTCGAGCTCGACCCAGTAGGTGAAGCCGGAGTGACCCTCGGGGATCGCGTGAACCGCGCGTACCGGCTCCTTGATCTGCGCGGCAAGGTCGCCGCGAATCCGCTCTTCCGCTTCGGTCATGGCGCGGGTTCCAGGTGGGCGGTGTCACACAGCGACCCCGCCACCCGACGGTCTCCCTTGACGCGGATCACGCTCACGCTCGTGAAGTCGGGGAAGATCCGCAGCGTGCCGGGAGTGAGCCGGAGGACGTCGCAGAGGTAGTTCAGGATCGCGATCCCGTGC
>DATEHQ010000078.1:0-16744 GCA_035279525.1 Candidatus Dormiibacterota bacterium | reverse complement strand
CCCGACTTCCACGGCTACCAGTTCACGGAAAGGGTCGAGTGGATACCGCAGCTCAGCATCTTCTACCGCCTGGGCGTCGACGGGATCAGCCTCTGGCTGGTCGTCCTCAACGCGTTCCTGACTCTGATCGCGATCCTGGCGACCCCGGTCGCGAAGCGGACAGGCGGATTCGTCGGCCTGATGCTCGCCATGTCCGCGGGTCTGGCCGGCGTGTTCATGGCCACCGACCTCGTCCTCTTCTATGTGTTCTGGGAGGCGATGCTGATCCCGGCCTACTTCCTTCTCTGGATCCATGGGGAGGGACCGGCGCCCGGGGCGGCGGCGCTCAAGTTCGTGCTCTACACGCTCGTGGGGTCATTGCTGATGCTGGTCGGAGTCATCGGCGAGTACATCTCCACGGGTCACCAGACATTCGACCTGGCCCAGCTTGCCAAGCTCGCTCCCGGGCCCGCGACGCAGTTCGCGCTCTTCTTCGTCTTTGCGCTGGCGTTCGCGATCAAGACGCCGCTGTTCCCCTTCCATGCGTGGCTGCCCGACGCATACAGCGCCGCGCCGACGCCGATGCTGATCACCTTCGCGGGCGTGATGGGCAAGGCCGGCGCATACGGCTTCCTGCGAATCGCCATCCCGCTGTTTCCGCAGCCGGTGGATTGGTGGGACTGGCGCTGGGTCATCCCGGTGCTGGCGGTGGCGGCGATCATCTGGGGCGCGCTGATGGCGCTCGTGCAGAGCGACATGAAGCTGCTCGTGTCCTACTCGAGCATCAGCCACATGGGCTTCATCGTGCTCGGCATATTCGCCCTGAACATCCAGGGGCAACAGGGGGCGGTGGTCCAGATGGTGAACCACGGGATCATCATCGCCGCGCTGTTCCTCATCGTCGGGTGGATCGGCGACCGCGTCGGAACGCGCGACCGCACGGCGATGGCGGGACTGGCCCTGCGCATGCCGATCATGGCGGGCGTCTTTGCGGTGGTGACGTTCGCCGCGCTCGGATTGCCGGGACTGAACAGCTTCGTCGGCGAGTTCATGACCCTGCTCGGCGCCTGGGAGCGCGCGCCCCTGCTCGCCGTGTTCGGTGCCATCGGGCTGGTGCTGACCCCGGTCTATATGCTCCGGCTGTTCCAGGGCGTGACTCAAAACGCGCCGTCAGGCCCTGTGCCCAAATCGGACATCTACGCCGTTCAACTCGGCGTGCTCGCGCCCCTGATCCTCCTGATGTTCGTCCTCGGGCTCTATCCGAACGTGCTCACCAGCGTCATGAACTCGCTCGGCCAGACGGGGCTCTACCGCTAAATGCCTGCAGGAATCGATCTCAACTACACGTGGTCGCAGGCGGTCAGCGACCTGGGCCAGATCTCGCCCATCGTCGCGCTCGTCGGCTTCTTCCTGCTCGCCATCGTCATCGACCTCGCGCTGCCGCGGGCGCGGCGCAGCGGAGCGATCGCGATGGTCGCGGTGGTCGGCTTCGCCTACTCGCTCGCCACGGCGCTCTACCGATGGCAATCCAACCAGGGTGGGTACGCATATCACCGGTTCGCGACCGGCGACAACTTCGCGCTCTTCTTCGAAATCCTGTTCGCGAGCCTGGGCATCCTGACCGTCGCCCTCGCTCACTCGTATCTCAAGAAGCGCGGGCTCCTGGAGTCCGAGTTCCACATCCTGATCATGGCCGCGGTAATCGGCATGATGGTGCTGGCCTCGGCGACCTCGCTGGTCACCGTGTTCCTGGGCCTGGAGCTTCTCTCCATCTCCCTCTACATCGTGTGCGGCTTCGCCCGCACCGACTTCGGGTCGCAGGAAGCCGCGGCGAAGTACCTGCTCGTCGGCGGCGTGGCGAGCGCGTTCGTGCTGTTCGGCATGGCCCTCGTGTACGGCGGCGCGGGCACGACGGTCATTCCCGACATCGCCAAGAACCTCGCGTCGGCGAGCCCCACGAATCCCCTGATCCTGCTCGGCATTCTTCTCATGGGGGTCGGCTTTGCGTTCAAGGTTTCGGCGGCGCCGTTCCACATGTGGACGCCCGACGTCTACCAGGGCGCGCCCATCCCGGTCACCGCATTCATGTCGGTCGGAACGAAGGCTGCGGCCTTCGCGATGATCGTCCGCGTCTTCTCGGGGGGCCTGCCCCACCTCGCGCCGGAGTGGCAGACGCTGCTCGCCTTCGTCGCCGCGACCAGCATGGTCGTAGGCAACCTGATGGCGATCGTGCAGACGAGCCTGAAGCGGCTGCTCGCGTACTCGGGGGTGGCGCAGGCGGGTTACGTGCTGATCGGCGTGATCGCCGGCGGGCAAGCCGGACTGGCGGCCGTCCTCTATTACCTCTTCGTCTACATGTTCATGAACTTCGGCGCGTTCGCCGTCGTCACCACGCTTGCGCGATCGGACGGCGACCACGACGCAATCGACGACCTCGCCGGGCTCGGCCGGCGCAACCCGGTGCTCGCGGTCGCGATGAGCGTGTTCATGCTGTCGCTGGCGGGCTTTCCGCCGTCCGTGGGTTTCTTCGGCAAGCTCTTTCTATTCACCGCCGGCGTCAGCGCCGGTTACACGTGGCTGGTCGTGCTCGCGGTGCTGATGAGCGTGGTGTCGGTCTTCTACTACATCCGGGTGTTGGTGCCGGTATGGTCGACCGGGCCGCCGGCGGAGCGGTTGCGCGGATCGGTCAGCAGCAACTTCGCGATCCTGCTCAGCGGCCTGGCCTCGATCGGATTGGGCCTCTACCCGACCACCCTTCTGATCGCGGGCCAGCTCGGCGCCAATCCGATCAGCAACCCGTAGTAATTACCCCGCATCCCGCGATAGTCCGGACTATCGCCGCATCCAGGGCCTGGCGACCGGACGTTAGTCCGGACTATCGCCCTCTGAGGCGTTCGACCGCGGCCGCCAGGCGCCGCTCGCGCGTCTCGGACTTCTTCGCCTCTTCAAGGCTCAGCGCAATCTCGCGCTTATTGGTGTAGGACAGCCGCTCCCATGCCGCCGCCGCCTTCTTGTCGCGCCGCAGAGCCGCCGCGAGGTCCGATGGCGGCTCGATCACCCGTGGCGCGGTGTCCAGCTCGAGCTCGACGGTGATCGTGTCACCGTGCTTCAGACCCTCCGCCTGCTGGATCGCCTTCAACACGCCAAGACAGAAACCCTCCCGCGCCGGCATCAGCGACCCGCGGTACGGATGGCCCGCGATGACGGCCTGGATCTTCGGCCGACCCTTGAGGCCGAGCGCCTTCGAGACCCGATCCGGCACGACCACGTAGGTGCCGGCGCCGGCCGGGTCGGGCAGGAGCGCGGTCTGGAACTTCACGACGGGATCTGCTGCCCGCGCGCAAACGGGCGCGGATACTTGGCCGGCGTGTAGCTGACGAACGACGGATCGAACGAGAAGCCGAAGATCGTGCTGGCTCCCGGCCTCTGGTCCGCTGCCGCCGAGTTGAGTGGCGCCGGCTTCAGCGCGGCCTCGTCCCACTGCCCTGTGTCGATTCGCTTCAACAGGGCCTCGAAGGCCGCGATGGTCTCGGCCGGCGTGAACGCGCAGTGCCCGGCGCGATTCACGAAGACCTGTCGCAGCATCGCGCCGTTGTCGGCGGCCGACACGACCGACGCGTACGCGGCCTCGTTGGCCGGGATCACGAGCCCGTCGCCGACGGTGTGCACGGACAAGACCGGCACCTGCAGATGGCCGTCAAAGCTGACGAAACGCTCGAGGTATGCGGCCGCGACTGGGTCGGCCTTGATGGTCGCGCCCGCGTTGAGCGCGCGCAGGTCGCCGTTCAGGTCCACGCTTGCCTGCCGATACAGCGCCACGACCTCGTCGCGGTTCGGTGACGTCGCGAGAAGCTGCCCGTAATCCACAGCCTCGTTCCACGACGGATTTCCTCCGGCCCGCGCCTCGAGCTCGGCGCGGTACTGGAACGCGAATGGGAAATCGGCCCGAGATTCCCAGATCTCCTGACCCTGGAGCACGCTCGCGAAATCAGTCGCGGCCGGAGCCGGCTTGGTGGGGTCGAACCACCCGGGAAGGTCGACCATCGCGGCCACCAGCGCAAGCCGGGCTCTCCCCTCGGGCGACTGCGCCGCCGTGGTGAAGATCGACTCGGCCAGCTGGAGGTTCGCGCTTCCCTTCGTGATGTGGACGACCTGGAGATCGCTGGTTGGAGCCAGCAGGGTCTTGAACGCATAGGCGGCGTCGAGCTCGAGGTTCCAGGTGGCGACGCCACCGGCGAGCACCCCGCACATTGGCATCGCGCCCACGAACCGGTCCGGGTACAGCTGCACGAGACCGGCCGTGATGATGCCGCCCAAAGAGTGGCCCCACGCGATCACGCGCTTTGGTTTGCCGGCCCTGGTCGTGAAGTAGTCGAGCAGCGCGATCTGGTCCTTGAAGGCGTCCTCGATCGCCCATCCGCTCGAGCTGTAC
This sequence comes from Candidatus Dormiibacterota bacterium, assembly GCA_035279525.1. Lineage (GTDB taxonomy): Bacteria > Chloroflexota > Dormibacteria > Dormibacterales > Dormibacteraceae > DATEHQ01. The sequence continues at coordinate 12,333 of DATEHQ010000078.1, read as the reverse complement.
GCCGAACCCGCGACGGCGAAATGCCGGCCCAGCAACCAGGCGCGAATCTTGTCGTCGGGGACAGCCTGCGCGCCGTTGCTCGTCGAATCCGGAGCGACGTACCCGTGGCTGTAGAGAAAGAGGGTTCCATTCCAGTCCGCCGGCACTTGAATTTCATACGCCGCCTTGCCGATCGTGCCCGTCAGGTGCGCGGCCGTGGAGTGCTTGGACGGCGCTGCCGACGGCGAGCACGCCCCGATCAGGAGCACGGTCAGGACGAGGAGCGCACGCTTCACAGGATCGACCGGCCCTGGCCGCCGTCGACCGCGATGCACGCCCCGTTGACCAGGCTGGCCTGAGTCGAGCAGACGAAGGTGACCACGTCGGCGACCTCCTCGACGGTGCCGAACCGCCCCATCGGCATCTCGCGACGCACGAATTCGGCGACGCCCTCAGGGTCGGCCTCCTGCCGTCGATGCCAGCCGCCACCCTTCCACAAGACTCCGCCGGGCGCGACGCTGTTGACGGTGACACCCCGTGCCGCGACCTCGAGAGCCAGCGATTTCACGTAGCTGTTCTCGGCCGCTTTGGCTGCGTTATACGCCGGCGCTCCGCCGGACTCCCTGCCGTAGATCGAGGAGATCACCACCACACGGCCCCAACCGCGCTCGACCATTCCGGGCAGCACGAGGCTGGTCATGCGCGCACTGACCACGAGATTTCCCCGAAACGCCTTTTCGAATTCGTCGATGCCCGTGTCCTTCCAGGACGTACCCGCGCGGGCCCCCATGTTGTTGACCAGGATCTCGATGCGGCCGAGGTTGTGCTCGGTCTCCTCGACCGCCTTCTTGGAACCTTCGGGTGTGAGCACGTCCGCCGCAATGCCGAATCCGCCTATCTCTCTCGCGATTCGCTCCACATCAGGTGCCGTTCGCGCGACGACCGATACTTTCGCGCCCTCCGCGGCGAGGGCTTTCGCGATTCCGAGCCCGATACCTCGCGTGGCCGCGGTGACCAGCGCGACCTTGCCCTCGATCCCCAGGTTCACTGCGAGCCATGCTAGTGACGTGGTGCCGCCGACCGCGATCAACGAAGGTCCTCCTGTCACTCCACGGCCGTCGGCCACCGTGCTCCTCGTCCGGGACGCCGACCCGTGGGAGCTGTTGCTCATCCATCGACCGGGAGGCGCCGACTTCGCTCCCGGGGCGTACGTCTTCCCCGGCGGCACCGTGCACGACGACGACCGCGAGTGGGGCGACCAGATCAGGGCCGCCGCGGTGCGCGAGGTGTTCGAGGAGGTCGGCATCCTACTCGCTCCGGGCGCGACGGCACCGCACTGCGCAAGAGCGCGTGAGCTCACCGCCTCAGGCGTGCCTTTGGGCCGCGCGCTGGTCGAGATCGGGTTGAAGCCGGCGCTCGACGACCTCGTCCTTTTTGCTCGCTGGATAACGCCGGCGCAGCTCCGCCGGCGCTACGACACTCGGTTCTTCCTCGCGCGCATGCCCGACGGGCAGGCGATCCATCCCCAGGACGGCGAGGTCACCGATTGGCTGTGGATCTCACCCGCGGATGCGCTGGAGAGCGCGGACGTAACTCTCGTCTACGCGACGCGGGCGATCCTGGAGTCGGTGTCGCGCGAGCGCGACGTCGAGTCGCTCTTCGAGCGGGCCCGGAAGCTGGAGGAAGTGCCGATCGTCGAGCCACGCATGGTCCGGACCGCCGCGGGCTGGGAGGTCGTCCGCGATAGTCCGGACTAAGTGACGGTGGTGTGCGCGGGAATCAGCCGATAGTCCGGACTATCGCCACATCGAGTGGCCGGCTGACTAGCGCCAGAGATCGCGCCAGCGGTTGTAGTGGATGACCTCCACCCCACCCTGGCGCAACACGTCGAGACCCGCGGGATCGCGGTACGCCTCCCGGTAGTAGACGCGCGCGACGTTGGCGTTGATGGCCATCTTGGCGCACATCACGCAGGGCGACGCGCTGACGAACATTACCTTGCCCGGCTGCTGCGCTCCGGCCTTGATGAGGGCGTTCTGCTCGCTGTGTATGCAGCCGCAGGCGCCCGGGGTCGTGGTGTCGCAGCGGTTCGGCAGGCCGCGGGCGTTGCCGTTGTAGCCGATGCCGAGGACCTGGGTCAGGTCCGACGTCGCGATGACCGTGCCCACCTGCAGCCGCAGGCACGTCGAGCGCTTCGCCAGCTCCTCTGCCATCCGCATGTAGACCTCCTCGAGGGGGATGCGGTCCGGCGCCGGCTCGGACTCCGGAAGGGGGTGAACTTCGGCCATCGAGCCCATGTTAATGGGCTTGTTTATACCCCGATCCGGGGGCTACAATGCGCAACATGTCGGTGCTCGAACTGTTGTTCGCGCTCCTTTTGGTATGCCTCATGGCCGCGGTCGCTGTCGGGGGCTTCCTGGTCTGGAGCCTCGTGCGCCGTACCCAGGACCTGGCGATCGGCCAGGCGCGCGATGTCGCCGAGCTGAAAACCCGGCTCGCAACGGGCGGCCAGGCACAAGAGGTGCAGGCGGCTGAGATCCGAAATCGCCTCGTCCAGGCGCAGTCGGCGATGGAAGGCCTCCGCTCTGCCCTGTCAGCCCGGCAACCAATAGAAGAAGAGGCGCGAGCGAGCCTCAAGCGCCTCGAGAGCATCATCGCCGGCAGCTCCAGCAGAGGCGCGGCGGGCGAGCGGATCCTCGAGGAGGCCCTCAGACACCTACCGCCCGAAATGCTGCAGCGGAACGTGTGGGTGGCGGGCAAGGTCGTCGAGCTTGCGCTTCGCCTCCCCGGCGGCAAGCTCCTGCCCATGGACTCGAAGTGGGTCTCCAGCCCGGCGCTCGAGCAGCTCGCCGAGCCGGGTCTCGACGCCAACCGGCGCGCTCAGCTGATCGGGCAGGTCGAGCGCGAGGTCGAGAGGCGCGTGCGCGAGGTGAGCCAGTACATCGACCCGGCGACGACTTCGCCCTTCGCTCTGGCGGTCATCCCCGACGCGGCCTACGACGTCTGCCGAAGCGCGATCGTCACTGCCCACCACCGCCACGTGATGGTGGTCGGCTACGCGATGGCCCTCCCCTACCTCCTGACGCTCTATCAACTCCACCTCCAGTTCGCGCGGACGGTGGACATGGAGAAGCTTCAGTCGGCCCTCATCGACATCGAGCGCCAGGTCGACGTCCTCGAGGGCATCCTGGAGAACAAGGTCCAGCGCTCGGTCACGGTTCTCCAGAACGCCTACACCGAGGGGCGGCAGGCCACGGCCAAGATCCGCGCCTCGGTGCAGTCGGCCCAGCTGAGCGAGGTGGCTGCGGACAACCTTTCCACAGCGTCCACAGGCCCCGGGGAAATCGCACGTACCGCCAGCACGACCGACCTTTCCACAGAGACCCTCCGCCTGGCGCTTCTCGACTCGGTCCAGTAGGTCGGTTTTGCCCCCTTTCCCCCAGCCTCTACCCATGCTGTGCTCAATTCGGCCACAGGGATATCCACAGGTATTCCACCAACATCTTGGGGTCAACGGCACATCCAGGCCAAATATCTTGTGTCCAGGGCTTGACAAGCCCAAAAGCCGGTCGTATAGTCCACAGCGTTACATCGAGGCCCTGGGGCATAAGTGGCGGGCATGCTCTGGGGCCTCTTCCATCCCCAAACGAATAAGCCCAACGATCCAGCCAACGTCCTTCCAACGCGCTTCAAAAACACCCGTAGCGGGGATGATTCAAGGAGGCTTTTCTAGATAGATGGCCAAGAACCTGAGCGACCTCACCGGGACCCGCCCCAAGCACTCGAACGGGAACGGGCATGGCGCCAAGACCAAGGGACTGCGCTTTGGTCGCTACTTCACGCCTCCCGGGAGCCACGCCTACGACCTCGTGGAGTGGGAGCGCAGGACGGCGGCCATCACGGGTGAGAAAGGCCAGGTCATCTTCGAGCAGAAAGACGTTGAGGTCCCACGCTCGTGGTCGCAGCTGGCGATCAACGTGGTCGCCCAGAAGTACTTCCGGGGCAGCCCGGGCAGCCCCGAGCGTGAGACCAGCGTCCGCCAGATCATCGACCGCGTCGTCGACACCCTGGCGAAGTGGGGCCGGGAAGGCGGCTACTTCGCGAGCGAGGAAGACGCCGTCAACTGGTCGGAAGAGCTCCGCTACCTGCTGGTCACGCAGCACGCTTCCTTCAACAGCCCGGTCTGGTTCAACATCGGTGTGCCGGGGCGGCAGCAGCAGGCGTCCGCCTGCTTCATCAACTCCGTGCACGACTCGATGGAGTCGATCCTCGACCTCGCCAAGACCGAGGGCATGCTCTTCAAGTTCGGCAGTGGGACCGGCACCAACCTTTCGGTGTTGCGCTCGTCCAAGGAGCAGCTGTCGGGCGGCGGCACCGCCTCCGGACCGGTCTCCTTCATGCGCGGCTACGACTCGTTCGCCGGCTCGATCAAGTCCGGAGGCACGACCCGTCGCGCGGCGAAGATGGTCATCCTCAACGCCGATCACCCCGACGTCATGGACTTCATCCGCTGCAAGGCAGAGGAAGAGAAGAAGGCCTGGGCGCTGATCGAGGCCGGCTACAACGCGGGCTTCAACGTGCCGGGCGGCGCCTACGACTCGGTGCAGTTCCAGAACGCCAACCACTCGGTGCGCGTGACCGACGACTTCATGCGCGCCGTCATCGACGACAAGGAATGGAAGACGAAGGCGGTCGTCGACGGCCGCACCATCGACAACTACAAGGCGCGCGACCTCTGGAAGGAGATCGCCGGCGCGGCGTGGATCTGCGGCGACCCGGGGCTGCAGTTCGACTCCACGATCCAGGACTGGAACGTGGTCCCGAACACCGGCCGGATCAACGCCACCAACCCCTGCTCGGAATTCGTCTTTCTCGACGACACCGCCTGCAACCTCCTCTCTTTGAACCTGATGAAGTTCCAGACGGAACAGGGCACGTTCGACGTCGAGCGGTTCCACCGCGCGGTGGACGTGACCTTCACGGGCCAGGAGATCCTGGTCTCCAACGCCTCCTACCCCACTCCGACGATCGGCAAGAACTCGGAAGCACTCCGGCCGCTCGGCCTTGGCTACGCCAACATTGGCGCCCTTCTGATGTCGATGGGCCTCGCCTACGACTCCGACGAGGGCCGCCGCGTTGCCGCGGCGATCACCGCGATAATGACCGGCCGCGCGTTTGCCCAGTCGGCGCGGATGGCGCAGGTCAAAGGACCGTTCAGCGAGTACGGCAAGAACCGTGAGCCGATGCTCCGCGTCATGGAGAAGCACCGCGCTGCCGCCCACCAGCTGACGAGCTCGGCCGAGTCCACGCAGGTCGTGCAGGCCGCGCGAGACACGTGGGACGAGGCGGTCAAGCTCGGTCGCGCGCACGGCTACCGCAACGCCCAGGCGACGGTCCTCGCCCCGACCGGAACGATCGGACTGATGATGGACTGCGACACCACCGGGATCGAGCCCGACCTCGCCCTGGTCAAGTACAAGAAGCTCGTCGGCGGCGGGCTGCTGAAGATCGTCAACACCACCGTGCCGGCGGCACTGCGCAAGCTGGGCTACGACGAGGTCAAGGTCAAGGAGATCGTCGAGTACATCGACGAGAACGACACGATCGAGGGCGCACCCCACCTTCAGGACGAACACCTGAAGGTCTTCGACTGCGCGTTCAAGCCGGTCAAGGGCACCCGCTCCATCGCGCCTATGGGACACGTCCGGATGATGGCCGCGGTACAGCCGTTCATCTCCGGCTCGATGTCGAAGACGGTGAACCTGCCGACCGATGCGACGGAAGAGGAGATCCAGACCACTTACATGGAGTCGTGGAAGCTCGGGCTCAAATGCATCGCCATCTACCGCGACGGATGCAAGCGCTCACAGCCCCTGTCCACCTCGCTCGACAAGGACAAGAAGGACTCGGCTGAGGTCGAGTACCGCGTGGTCCGGCGCAAGCTCCCGGACGAGCGCCGCGCGATCACGCACAAGTTCGACGTTGGCGGCCACGAAGGCTACGTGACAGCCGGCCTCTACGAGGATGGCACCCCCGGCGAGCTGTTCGTAACCATGGCCAAGGAGGGCTCGACGATCTCCGGCCTGATGGACGCGTTCGCGACCCAGACGTCGTACGCGCTCCAGTTCGGCGTCCCGCTCAAGTTCATGGTCGACAAGTTCAGCCACATGCGGTTCGAACCGTCCGGCTTCACCAAGAACAAAGAGATTCCGATCGCCAAGTCGATCGTGGACTACATCTTCCGGTGGATGGCGAGCCACTTCCTCCCAATCGAGGAGCAGGACGAGGTGGGTGTCATTCGCCGCGAGGACGCGCCGCGACGCGAGGAACCGCCGGCCCCGGTGGCGGACCCGCAGACGGAGTTCAAGGTGATCGCCACTCGGGCCGCCAGTCCCAAGACCGCGAACGGCATCACATCGCCGAAGCTGACCTTCGTGAACACCGGCGACGCGCCGGCGTGTCCCGACTGCGGCGCGATCACGGTTCGCTCGGGGTCTTGCTACAAGTGCCTCAACTGCGGCGCGACCACAGGGTGCAGCTAGAACAGACCACTTTTCCCCTCCAGCAAAGCGTCGCCTGAGAAATCAGGCGGCGCTTTTCTCGTTTTACCGGCCGGGAAACGTGACCTCGATGAGCGGGCTCTGCCGCACCATCACTTCGAGGTCCTTACGACCCCACGCGCGTGCGACATGCGGAAGCACTTCGCGGCGCTCAGCCTCCTGGTCGATCACCCGCGCCTTTGCGGCAAGGTCTGCCCTCACTCGCCCCTTCAGGTGGAACGTGAAGTCCGGGTGCGCCTCGAGGTTCGCCAGCCAGTCGCGTTTGTCCGGCCGCGGAGTCCCACTGATGTAGATCCGGCCTCCGATGTTGTGGAAGACGATCTCGATCCGGCGCGGCTTCCCGCTCTTCCGCCCGGTAGTGGTGATGTCGATGGTCTGCCCCCGCTCGAGCGCTAGGCGCACCGCCTCCTCTGAAACTGCCATGCCGGCTCTAACCGGAGCTCAGGCCGCTTATTCCCTCAGGGAGGCGAGCGAGCGCTTCTGGACGCCGCCCGCGTCGAAGTTGTCGAGGCTGAGCCACGCCTCGAAAGCTGCCCGGCGGGAGGGCCATTCACGGTCGAGGATCGAGTACCAGGCGGTGTCGCGGTTGCGGTCCTTGATGACCATGTGCTGCCGAAAGATGCCTTCGAAGACGAAGCCGTAGCGCTCGGCGGCACGACGCGAAGGTTCGTTGAGCGCGTCGCACTTCCACTCGTAACGTCGGTAACCGAGCTCGTCAAAGATGTAGCGCGACAGCAGGTAGATCGCCTCCGTCGCCTGGCGGGTCCGCTGCAGACGGGGCGAAAGCCAGATATGGCCTATCTCGATCACCCCGCTAGTTGCGTCGATGCGCATCAGGCTCTCGAGACCTCGCGCCTCGCCGGACGCGCGGTCGATGATCGTGAAGGTCAGCGGGTCGTCGAGGGGAGCTCGTGACTCGAGCCAGCGGAAGAACTCGGCGCGGCCCGCGAATGGCCCGTAAGCGAGGTAATCCCAGGTCGAGTCGGCGCCCTCAGCGTTCTTGAACAGGTCGTCGCCGTGCCGCGAAACTTCGAGGGGCTCGAGCAGCACGGTTTCGCCGTCGAGCGGAGCCCGCTCTGGTGAGCGCGCCGGGCGCCAATTCAGCCTCTGCATCTCGCTCGCCTATTCTCCGGGCAGTGGACCATACCGCGCCCGCGATCCTCGAGCTGGGCCTCCTCCTCTTTCTGGCGGCGCTGGCGGGCAGGGCCGCGCGAATGCTTGGGCTGCCCTCGGTGATCGGATACCTGGCTGTCGGGATCGTCGTCTCACCGTTCACGCCTGGCTACGTGGCCAACCGCGAGCAGCTGTCCATCCTGGCCGACATCGGCGTCGTGCTGCTGCTGTTCGAGGTCGGCATCGAGATCAACCCGATCCGGCTCGCCCGCGAGGCGCGCAAGCTGCTGTTGCTGGGGCCGCTTCAAGTTCTCGTCACCTGGATCATCAGCTCGGCAGTGTGCCTTGCACTTGGCCTTCATCCGGCCGGCGCGGCCTTGGTAGGTCTCTCGATCGCGATGTCGTCGAGCGTTGTCGTGGTCAACATCACCCGCAGCAAGCGCCGCACGACCGATCCGCGCACCGACGAGGTCCTGTTGAGCTGGAGCGTGGTCCAGGACCTCGTCGGAGTGAGCGCGGCGCTCGTGCTGGTCGTCGTTCTGGGTATCGGCGGACACAGCGGAATCGCCGCGATCGCCGGCGTTGCGGCGTTTCTGATCATCGCGGCGATTGCCGCGTTCGTGTTGCCGTGGCTACTGACGCGGATGCAGACGGAACACGACCTCTTCCTGCTCGTCTCGGTCGCGGGCGGTCTCTTGGTCGCAGGTGTCGGATCGCGGTATTTCGGCATTCCCCTGGCCCTCGCGGCTTTCGTCGCCGGGCTCGTCATCACCGAGAGCTCGGTCGCGGCAGAGGCACGGCAGCGCCTTCTGCCGTTCCGAGACCTCTTCGCGGTGATGTTCTTCGTCGCCCTTGGCACCGTCATCGACCCCTCGAGGCTGCCGCGGGCGCTGCCATGGCTTCTCGCATTCCTCGTCCTGGTCGTCGTTGCGAAAGGCGCAATCGCGTGGCTGCTCGCTCGTCTGGCGCGCCTCGGCGCCCGACCGCTTCAGGTTGCGGTCGGGCTTGCCCAGGTGGGTGAGTTCAGCTACGTCCTCGGAGCCCTTGCGCTGGCCGCGGGATTCATCCCGGCGGAGGTCGAGGCGGGCCTGGTGACGGCTGTGGTTCTCACCATCGCCGCGTCATCGATTCTGGTGCGCGTCGTGCACCGGCCTGTCGGTGCGAGCGGGTAAGCGCAGCACGATCGGCAGACCGAGCACGGCGATTACAACCAGGATCCCCAGCGATATGTAGGGATTGCCGATCACGGGCTGGATGATCAGCACGAGGATCAAGCCGCCGAGGTTGCCGGCCATCATCAGGAATCCGACCGCCGCGCCCTGACGTTCAGCGCCCGCGTGGATGCCCGACCAATCGAGGACGACCGGCAGCGCCGCAAGCAGGACGAATCCGGTCGCAAACATCCACACACCGAGCCACACGAGGTTGTGGATAGCCGCGATGGCGAGGAACGCGACCGCGGCAACGATGAGCGCCACGATCAGCACCAGGCGACGCCGGCCCGTGCGCGCTGCCGCGGTCGGCAGCACAGCGGCGCCAAGCACGCCGGCGAACGTCAGCGCCGCGATCAGCCCGCCGGCTGCATCGCCCTCATTGAATGACGCCAGGATCGGCTGCAGCCACGTCGCCACGGCGTTGTAGGTGCCCATGCCGATGAACACCAGCGCAGCGAGCGTCCACATGAATCGGTCATGGACGAGCCAGCGCAAGCTCGCGGCGGCCGACGGATCCTCGGGGTAGAACGGCGGTGTGCGCAGCGCGACCACCATGACGACCGCAATGACAGCAGACGGGATGGCCTGGACCCAGAGCAGCAAGCGCAAACCGCCCGCATCAAACAAAGGCCCTGCGATGAGGACGGCGGCGAGGATGCCGACGAACAGCGCCGCCGTTCCGATGGAGATGGCAGTCGCCCGCTCGTGCGGTGCGAAGTAGTGCGCCGCGAGCTTGTTGATGGAGTTCAGCACGAGCGGCTGACCAGCGGAGATCACTACCTGTCCCGCCATCTGCCAGCCAAACGAATCGGGCGCGAAGACCCTGATCAGCGCACCCGCGCCGGTGAGCAATGCTCCTGTCCCGAGCGCCTGCGCGAACCGGGCATCGAGCCACCGACCGGTGGGCAGCGCCAGGACGATGTACACGAACGGAAACACCGCCGCCAGGTCACCGACCAGGCCGACACTGACGTGCATCGCCGCCGCGGTTCGGGTGTCGACGGCAGCGAAGGTCAGCCACAGGAGCTGCGTGGACGCCGCGAGCAACGCATACGCTCCGAGCACGGCCCAGCGCACGCCGGACGAGCGCGCCGCAACCGCGATGCTCGTCGTCATCGTGCGGCCACTCCGCCATTTAGTCGGGCGTAGCTGCCGTGAAGCGCGCCGTAGAAACCCTTGAACTCGCGATACATCGGCTCATATGTCGACCGGGCGGCGTCGTTCGGCTCGAAAACGTCCGCCACGCGCACCAGCTGCGGCACGTCCTCCAGCGTGATCTTGCCCAACGACAGCGCCGCAAACAGTCCTGCGCCGCGCACGCTCGCATGCACCGGCTCCTCCACCCTCTCGATCCGCTTGCCGAGTACGTCGGCGTGGATCTGGCACCAAAGGTCCGACTGGGCGCCACCACCGAGAATGCGCAGCGACGAGACCGAGCGTCCGGCAAACTTTTCGACCGCATCCAGCAGCCAGCGCGCGTTGAAAGCAACGCCTTCGAGGACGGCCCGCACCATCTGCGCCTTCCCGGTCTCGAGCGACACGTTGAGGAACGCGCCTCGCAGCGTTCGATCCTCGACCGGAGTCCGCTCACCGTTAAGCCAGGGCGTGAACATTAGCCCCGCGCTTCCCGCCGGGACCCCGGCGGCGAGCTCGCACAGCTCGTCGTAATCGCCATCGACTAGCGAGCCGCGCAGCCAGGTAAGGCACAGTCCCGCGGTCTCGTGGTTGTTGGCGATCAGGTAGTTGTTGGGTCGTACGCCCGGGACCGAAGCCATCTGGTGCAGCACGTCGGTTCTCTTGAACGGCACTTCGCAGGCTATCCACGCGGTCGTGCTGATGGTCACGTGCGGCTGAAACGGCGCGACCGCGCCGGAACCGATCCATGCGCTGTGCAGGTCGGGCACACCGGCGACCACCGGAACCTCGGCGATGCCCAACTCTTCGGCCACATCCGGCAGCACTTGCCCGACGACACTGCCGGTCGGCATCAGCTCGGGCAGCCTGGAGCGATCGCGTCCCGAACGGCGGATGAGCTCGGGAACGTACGCCGGTCTCGAGCCCGGCCGATTGTCGGTAAGCCAGGACAGGATCATCGACGCCGGGGTCGCGGCGGCCCGACCCGTGAAGCGCAAGGCGAGGTAATCGACCGGCTCGAGAAACGTCTTCGTCCTTGCGTAGAGCTCCGGCTCGCAATTGCGCATGTACAGCTCATGGCCAAGGGGATCGGCACCGTGGGGCGACGGCGCTCCACCGGTCAGCTGCACCCAGCGGAGGATGTTCGTCGGCGAGTAGCCGAACAGAGAAACCGGCCCGCCGACGGCAAGGGCGGAGAACCTTCCACCGCGCGTGTCCGCCCACAGCCGGCAATCGCCGACCGCGCGTCCGGATTCATCGATCGGGACGGTCGATCCCCACTGCCCGGTGATGCCGACGCCGGCACACGACTCTGGTTCGACGCGACCGGAGCCCACGACCTCGCGGACTCCTTTGGCGATCTGATCCCACCAGTCAGCGGGGTCCTGCACCGCCCCACCGCCTGGCAGGTAGCGGGTGTGAACGGTCGAGCGCGCGTGAGCCAGCAGGTCCCCTTGCAGAGAAACGGCTCCGATTTTCGGTCCGCCCGTGCCGAGGTCGACCGCCAGGACCCACGGCTCGGTCACCCGCTCGGAGCGACCTCGTACATGGCGTCGAGCGCGGCGTCGAACAGCATTCCCAGCGCCTCATTGCCCGACGGCGTGCCGCCGAGCCCGTACAGGGCGCCACTCTTCGGCTCTTCGCGAGCGGGATGCCTGGCGTATTCGACCGCGTCGCCCAGGTCGGCGACGAAGGCCTCGGCCACCCCCGGCGCGGTGTTGGGCCGCGTCACGCAGAAGTGCAGGGCGGGCGGCAGGTGCAGGGCGTTGAGCCTCCACCCGCGCCCGATCAGGAAGTCATTGACGTGGAAGATGTTCAGCTCGCGCGCGCGAAACGCGACGAGAAACGTCGGATCGCCGATCACCTCGAGCTCGGGAATGGCATCGACGCCGGCGCGAATCCTGGCGGCGGTCTCAAAGATGCGCGCCGCGATGTCCAGGTAGCCCTTCTCACCCAGGCTCACCATCGCCGCCCACGTCGCCGCGACGATGCCGCCCGAACGGCTGCCGGACAGCCCGGGAGACATGTAAATCCCGCCCGGCCAGTCCGGGTAGTTGAAGTACTGATGCCGGCGCAACTCCGGGGTGCGATAGAGAAGGACGCTCGTGCCCTTCAAAGCGTATCCGTACTTGTGAGTGTCCGCGGAGATCGACGTCACGCCGGGGACGCGGAAGTCGAACCGCGGAATCTCGTAACCGAGGCGCTCGGCCCACGGCAGGATGAATCCACCGAGGCATCCATCGACGTGCAGGCCCAGGTCGTACTCCTGGGCGATCTTCGCCAGCCCTTCGATCGGGTCAATGACCCCGTGCGCATAGTTGGGCGCGGAGCCG
>DATEHQ010000077.1:0-3479 GCA_035279525.1 Candidatus Dormiibacterota bacterium | reverse complement strand
CCGCGATGCCGGCACCGCCCGCAACGGTCAGGGTGAGCGGGCCGCTGATCACCCGCATGAAGGTCTTCATCTTCACGCCGTAGGTCCCCGCCGGCAGCGTGACGGCGTAGTTCCCGTGGGCGTCCGTCATTGCGCTGCCCGCCAGCGACCCATCGCGTACGTAGTCGATTTCCAACTTCGGCACGGCGCGACCGGCGCACGTTGGCGCCCCTTGCTTCTCGACAGGCGTGCAGGGGATCGCCACGACTCGACCGCTCACGGCTCCGGTGGCCGGCGGTGGCGTTGTACCGCCGCCCGGAAACTGATAGGCGCCGCACGCCGCGGTCAGGACCAGCAGGGCGGCCAGGAGCAAAGCTCGCATCACCTGAACAAACGTCAGGCGCGACCCCAGGGTCACGTCCGCGACCGGTCGCTACTGTGTTTCTACTCTCCCGGGTGGCCAAGAGGTAAGGCAGAGGACTTTGGATCCTCGACCGAAGGTTCGAATCCTTCCCCGGGAACTCCTTAACAACCTGGGTTTTCATCCCGCCGATCCACCCCTAGCCTCGACCCATGCGCCTCCCTCTTCGCTTCGTACCGGGCTGGAAACGCCCGATCCAGATCGCGGCTCCGTTGACCCTCGCAATCGCCGGCGTCGTGGGTGCTTTCGCCTACAGCAACACACACGCCGCGAGCCCGCCGCCCCCGATCACCAACCCCGTGCTCGACGTGCCGGCCCAACCCGGTCTGCTCATCGACGTCTCGGGTGCGGTCGAGAATCCCGGCCTTTATCGACTGCCGCGCGGCGATCGCGTATTCGACGCCATCGCCGCCGCCGGCGGCCTCAGCGCTGACGCCGACACCTCCAGGCTGCCCAACCTTGCCGGCCGCCTCAAGGACGGCGAGCAGGTCAAGGTGGCGTTCGCCAAGACGACCTCCGGCACGGTCGTGGTTCGCGTCAACCTGAACACCGCGACGCTCGAAGAGCTGGTGACCGTGCCCGGCTTCACCGAAGCCTTCGCCCAGGAGTGCATCGACTACCGCACCAACTACGGCGGCTTTCAGAACACGCGCGAGCTGGTCGATGTCCTCGGCATGAGCGAGGCCGAGTACGTGATCGCCCGCAGGTACGTGACGCTGTGACGAGGTATCCCGCGCTGGTCCTCGCGTTGGCGTGGTCGGCGACCATCGCCGCGGCCGTCGTGCTCGCGCCCGATGAGCGGTGGCTCGGTTTCATCGCGATCGCCGCGGCCCTCCCCTTCGCGGCGCTGGCGCTGTTCCTGCGCCCGGCGCTCATCGCGCTTGCGCTCGCTGTCGCACTCGTCGGCGTTGCCCGGGTGGAATTGTCTGCCGCGGACCCGCTGACCCAGGCTCGCGCGCAGGAGCTCGTGGGCGCGACCGCCGTCATCAGCGGCCACGTCGCCGACGACAGCCGTCCCATCGGGGGAGGCGGCGAGGTGCTGGTCGAGCCTGATCAGGTCCAGCTCGCCGGCGGTGCAATCACCGGGATCGGCAATTTGATGGTCCGGTGGCGAGGTCCGGGAGAAGCGACCTTCGGCGACGCGGTGACCGCGACCGGCAAGCTGATGCTTCCGCGGGATCTGCCGGCATTCGATCGCCGCGCCTACCTCGCGCAGCGCGACGTCTACCTCGAGCTGCAGTCCACGAGCTTCCAGGTGACCGGCACGCAAACTGGGCTCGCCGCCGTCCCAGGCTGGATTCGCGCGCGCTTCACCTCGGCGGTCGACGATGCCATGCCGGCCCCGCACGCCGCGGTGCTTCTCGGCGTGGTGCTGGGAATCCGGCAGGGTATCCCGGCGGATCTGCAGAACGCGCTGATCGCCACGGGTCTGATCCACCTGCTGGTGCTCAGCGGGCTCAAGGTGGCCGTGTTCGCCCGGATCGTGCGCGGCGCTCTCCATCCATTGCTCGGACGCATGGCCACGTGGCCCGCGCTCGGTCTGATCACCCTCTACGCGATGGCGGGCGGGGCCACGCCTGCCGCGGTTCGGGCCTCCGCGATGGGCGGGCTTGCGCTCGCGGCCGCCCACCTGGGCCGGCCGCCGCACGTCTGGACATCACTCGCGCTGACCGCCGCCGCGATGCTGGGATGGCATCCCGAGCTCGCGTGGGACGTGGGCTTTCAGCTCTCGTTCGCCGGCACCGCGGCGATCATCCTGCTCACGCCTTCCATTGCCAGGCGCGTGGAATTTCTTCCGGACTTCCTGCGCGAGCCGTTCGCGGTGACCTGCGCGGCGCAGGTGGGAACGCTGCCGATGATGGCCACTGATTTCCACGTGCTGTCGCCGGTCGCGCCAATCGCCAACGCGCTGACGCTCCCGATCCTTCCCGCGCTGGTCACGGCGGGATTGTTCTTGGGCGCGCTCTCGTCAGTTCCCGAAATCGCGCGAATCGCGGCCCTGCCCATCACGGGCCTGGTTGCGTACATCGAGCAGGTCGCGTTCGTTCTCGCGCGAGCTCCTGGAGCCGCGATCAACATCCCGGTGTTTCCGAGCTGGGTCGGACTTGCTTACTACTCGGCCCTCGGACCCGCGATCGCGGGCGCGAAAGCGTCGGCGCATCGACGAAGGATCGCCTTCGCGATCGCGGGCGTCGCGCCGGTGTGCATCTCGCTCGGCGCGCTGCTGGTGTGGTCCAACTCGCCACCGGAGGTTGCCGTGCTGAACGTCGGCGACGGGCAAGCCATCGTCCTTCGGAGTCCGCAGGGCACGATCCTCGTCGATGGCGGTCCAAGCGCCGCCAGGCTCAGCGCTGGCCTGGGCTTTCAGCTGCCGCCCTGGCAGCGAACCCTCGACGCGTTGATCATCACCGCTCCGGGTCTCGGCCATACGGGCGGACTCGCGGGCTTCGACCGGAGCGCGCGCATGGTGATCGTCCCCGACGCTCAACTGACCGGATCGGCCTGGCGAACCGCTGCGCTGGAGCAGGCCGCGCGCGGGGCGCAGATCGCTGCGGTGCACGCGGGACGGAGCCTGAGCGTCGCGGGATTCGCCATCCAGGTCATCGCGCCCGAGAAAGGCGCGCCAGGTGACGTTGCCGGCGCCGCCGACCTCGCCTTCCGCGCGGTCGCGCCCGACGGCAGGTCGTTCTGCGACCTCAGCGACCTCGACCTCGACGCGCAGACCGTGTCCGCATCCCGCATCACAGGCAAATGCACCGAGCTACTGCTGCCGGTCGGGGGCCGCAGCTCACTGTCGCCCGAGATCGAAAGCGCGGCCATCGATGCGTCGACACAGCTGATCGCATCACGCGGATCGGGTCGCCTTGCGAACGGCTTTCCGCCGAACGTCCTGCGCACCGACCAGGAGGGCACGATCATCTTGCCTTTGTAATTACGCTGGGCGCATGCCGAAGGCGAAGGCCGATGCGCTGCTGCTGCACGGCGAGGAACGCTTCCTCGTCGACGAGCGCAGTCGAGCGACGCTCGAGGCGTGGCGGCAGGGCCTCGTGTCCGACTTCGGTTTCGAGACGATCGAGGG
>DATEHQ010000076.1:0-13637 GCA_035279525.1 Candidatus Dormiibacterota bacterium | reverse complement strand
GTGTCCCTGGTGACCAGGTGGCCGACCACGTTGCCCCTTCGCATCACGGTGATGCGGTCCGAGATCTCGAGCACCTCTTTCAGCTTGTGGCTGATGAAGATGATCGTCTTGCCCGCCTTGACCAGGTCGCGCAGAACGCCGAACAGCTCCTTGCTCTCCTGCGGCGTGAGCACCCCCGTGGGCTCGTCGAGGATGAGGATGTTGGCGCCGCGATACAGCACCTTCACGATCTCCGCGCGCTGCTGAAGGCCGACCGGGAGGTCGCCCATCCGCGCGTCCGCGTCCAGGGCGAGGCCGTACTGCTTCGTCAGCTTGTCGATCTCCTCCCTGGCTCGGCCCCTGTCGTAAAAGCCGGGGCCGCTCACCGGCTCGCGGCCGAGCATCACGTTCTCGCCGACCGTGAAGACCGGGATCAGCATGAAGTGCTGGTGGACCATGCCGATGCCTCGCGCGATGGCGTCGCGCGGGCCGGAGATGCGCGCCGGCTTGCCGTCGATCAGGGTCTCACCCGAGTCCGGCTGGAGCAGGCCATACAGGATGTTCATGAGCGTGGACTTCCCGGCGCCGTTCTCCCCGACAAGGGCGTGGATCTCGCCCGCACGAACGGAAAAATCCACGTTGTTGTTGGCGAGCACACCCGGGAACTGCTTGCTGATGCCGCGCATCTCGACGGCGAGGCCGCCTGTCGTGGGCGGCGTGCTCACTCGGATCCCGGAACGTAGGGCAGCCCGTCGGCCGCCGGTGGGCTGCTGCGGCCGACGAGGCCGGCGAGCACGACCAGGGTGATGATGTACGGCAGCATGCTCAAGAGGTACTGCGACACATGGATGGTGGAGTTGTTGGCGTAGATCGCTTCGCCGACGCCGAAGATGAGGCAGGCGATGAACGCGCCGAAGGGCGTCCACTTGCCGAAGATCATGGCGGCGAGGGCGATGTAGCCGCGTCCGTCGGTCATGTTCGGCACGAACGTGTTGGAGATGCCGATCGCGAGAAACGCCCCCGCGAGGGCTGACAGCAAACCGCTGGTCATGACCGCGCCGTATCGGATCGCGTAGACGTTGATGCCCGCCGTATCCGCCGCCTGTGGGTGCTCCCCCACAGCTCGGATGCGCAGTCCGAGCTGGGTCCGGAAGAGCACCACGTGCATGAGCACCAACAGGATCAGCGCGATGTAGACGACCACGTTCTGCTGGAACACGACCTGGCCGATGAATGGGATCTGGTCGAGCACGGGCACGTTGAAGTTGGGCAGCAGCTCGCTCTGGCCCACGTGTCCGATGTCCTGCTGGCCGTAGATGCGGTTCAGCAGGAAGACGGTGAGCCCGGCGGCGAAGATGTTGATCGCGATGCCGCTGACGATCTGGTCGGCGCGAAACCTGATCGACACCACCGCATGGATCAGCGCGATCAGAAGTCCGGCGACCATGGCCACCAGGGTGGCCAGCCAGGGGTTGTGCCAGGCAAGATCGGCGACCACGGCGAAGAAGGCCCCGGTGAGCATCATGCCCTCCATCGCGATGTTGACGACGCCGCTCCGCTCCGAGATCACACCGCCCAGCGCCGGCAGGAGGAGCAGGATGGCGGCGGTCAGCGCCGCCTGCCACAGGTTGGCCGTGATGAGGAGCTGGAGGATGTTGCCGAGCGCGGTCATGCGGGTTCCGCCGGTGGCGCTGCCGCCTCGGTCATCAGTCCCGCCGCCGGTGGCATCTCTGGGGGACGCGCGGTCGCCGGCGGGGGACGGCCGAACGGGAGTGTTCGCCGGATCGCGCCGACGAAGTTGGCGGCGATGCTGAACAGGATCAGCGCCTGGAGGATGAGCACGAGGTTGCTGGAGATGCCGGCGTCCGATTGCATGACCGCACCGCCCGAGTGCAGCGCGCCGAAAAGGCCGGCGGCGAGCACGATGCCAACCGCGCTCCCCAGGCCGAGCAGGGCGACCGCGATGGCGTCAAACCCGGTCGTGTCGGTGAAGTACTTGTCGGTGAGGTTGTGGTCGACGCCGGCGACCTGCACCGCGCCGGCGAGGCCTGAGAAGGCGCCGGCTATGAGCATCGTGACGATGATGGTCCAGCGGACGCTGACCCCCGCATAACGGGCCGCGCGCTGGCTCTGGCCGACCGCGCGGATCTCGTAACCGAGCGAGGTGCGCCAGAGAAGGAATGCGAACAGGGCAGCGGCGACGATTGCGATGACGAGTCCCCAATGCACCCGGTAGACGCTGGACGGCAGGCCGAAGATGATCGAGTTGTCCGCGGGCAGGACGGTGGCGAGCTGCGCCCCTGCTCCGATCGGTCGTGACGCGGACGTCCCCAGACTGAGCTCGAGGGGTCCGCCGATGATGAGATAGCGCAGGAACCACTGCGCGATGTAATTCATCATGATCGTGGTCACCACCTCGTGTGCGCCCACGGTGGCCTTGAGCACCCCCGCGACCCCGGCCCAGAGCGCGCCCGCCACCATCCCGCCGACCAGCACCATCGGGAGCAGGATCAGCCCCGGCAGCGTGCTGAACTTGACGCCGATCGCCGTGCAGGCGATCGCTCCCGCGATCAGCTGTCCCTCGGCGCCGATGTTGAACAGGCCCGCCCGAAAGGGCAACGCGACGGCGACGCCTGTCGTGATCAGGGGGATCATGAACACGATCGTGTTGGCCACCTGGAGCGCGGGGTTCTCCCCCTGGCTGCAGCTGATGCCGACGCCGCCACAGATCAGCCCGCTGTAAGCCTCGAGGGGGTTGCTGCCGGTTATGAGAAGGAGCAGCGCCCCGCCGGCGAACGCGAAGAGGACGGAGCCGACCGGCATGGCGAGCCCGCCCGAGATGCGCCGAAGCACCGGGGGCACGGCCCGCGATCGAGGACGGGCAGCCACTCCGCCCGTCCTCGGGGTCTGACCTAAACCAGGCCGGTCTGAGCGGGCAATGAGCCGATCACCACGTCCTGGTCGACGGTGGTGTCAGCGTGCCCGCCTTGATCTCGTCGTGGACCTTCGTCACCTCGGCGAGGACGTCGGGAGCCAGTGTGATGTTGTCGACGGCGTAACCCGCACCATCGTTCGCGATGCTGAAGGTGAGCGCGCCGCCCTGGAACTTGCCCTGTACGACGTTCTGGATGGCCGTGTATGTCGCGACGTCGACCTTCTTCAGGGCGCTCGCGATGACCGACGGGTCAGCGTCCTTCTGGTCCGCGTCCACTCCGATGCTGTACACGCCCGCCTGACCCGCCGCCTGCAGCGCACCGAGGCCGCAGCCTCCGGCGACCTGGAACACGACGTCAGAGCCGGCGTTGATCTGGTTTTGCGCGATGGGCTTGCACTTGGCCGGGTCGGCGAAATCGTTGGAGTAGCCGATCAGCACCTTGATGCCGGGGTCTTCCATCTCGGCGGCCCACTTGTAGCCGGCGAGGTAGTGGTCGACCGGTGGGATGCTCACGCCGCCCACTGCGCTGATGATGCCCTTGTTCTTCTTGTTCTTGCCCTGCTTCTCCATCATGCCGGCGATGACGCCCACCAGGGCGCCGGCGTCCTGCTCTTTGAAGAACAGCGCGACGACGTTCGGATGCTGGAGGTCCTTGCCGTTGGCGTCTGTGCCCGCGCTGTCGATGATCGCGAAGTGCACGTTCGGGAACTGCCCCGACACCGTCCCGACGGCGGCGCCCATGAGGAACCCGACTCCGATCACCAGGTCGTAGTTCTTGCTCGCAAAGTTCGTGAGGTTTGGAATGTAGTCGTTGCCCGAGTGTGACTCGATCACGTCCGCCTGAATGTGAAAGTCCTGCTTGGCTTTCAGCAGGCCGACGTCCGCCAGGTGATTGAAGCTCTTGTCGTTGAGGCCGCCGATGTCGGTGACGAGCCCGATCTTGAATGTCTTGCCCGGGCTTGAGCCCCCGGTCCCGTTGGTGGACCCACAGGCCGCGGCGAAGACCATTGCTGCGGCGACCATGGCGAGAAACCGAAGCCGCGTTTGAGCCATACCTTCCAGCCCCCTTCGACTATCTAGCGATGGATTGGGGCGCATGCGACGCTCCACTGTTCGAGGCGAGATTGTAACCCTTCCAACTTGAGGCAACAGGACGACCTTTGGAAGGATCTGACCGTCTCTAGGATTACCCCATGAACGCGCTGGAGGTCATCGGGCGCAAGCGCGACGGCCTCGAGCACAGCCCAGGGGAGATCCAGTTCCTCATCTCGGGATACGTGCGCGGCGAGATCCCCGACTACCAGGTGGCGGCCTGGCTGATGGCCGTGTGCACCCGCGGCATGACGCGTGGCGAGACGCTCGCCCTGACGCAGGCCATGGTCGCGAGCGGCGAGGTGCTGGACCTCAGCGGCATCGAGGGGATCAAGGTCGACAAGCACTCGACGGGCGGGGTGGGCGACAAGGTGACATTGATCGCCGGGCCGCTCGCCGCCGCGTGCGGTGTGAAGGTGCCGAAGCTCAGCGGGCGGGCGCTCGCTCATACCGGAGGGACGCTGGACAAGCTGGAGTCGATCCCAGGCTTTACCGTCGAGCTGGAGCCCCAGCGGTTCATCAGCCAGGTGCGCGAGATCGGCCTCGCGGTGGCCGCCCAGTCGCCCAGGATGGTCCCCGCGGACAAGCTGCTCTACGCGCTGCGCGACGTCACCGCGACGGTGCCGTCGATTCCCCTGATCGCCTCGAGCGTGATGTCGAAGAAGATCGCCGCCGGCGCGGACGCGATCGTGCTCGACGTGAAGTTCGGTCGCGGCGCGTTCATGCCGGACGTCGCGGCGGCCGAGAAGCTCGCTTCTGAGATGGTGCTGCTCGGCGAGGGCGCCGGCCGGCGGACGGTGGCGCTGGTCACCGCGATGGAGACCCCGCTCGGCCGCTCCGTGGGCAACGCCCTCGAGGTCAAGGAGGCCCTGCACGGGCTGGACGGCGAGGGTGACGCGGAGCTGCTGGAGGTCTCGGTCCGGGTCGCGCGCGAGATGTGCGACCTGGCCGGCGTCCGGGCGGACGTAGAGAAGGTGCTGCGCTCAGGGGCCGGGCGGGCGAAGTTCCTCGAGATGGTCGCCGCCCAGGGCGGACGGGTCGAAGAGGGCTTGCCGTTCTCGCCGGTCCTGGAGCCCATCCCTGCCCCGCGTGACGGCTTCGTCGAATCGATCGACGCCCTCGAGGTCGGCCTCGCCTGCCTCGAGCTCGGCGCGGGCCGGTTGCGCAAGGAGGACAGGATCGATCCCGCGGCGGGGGTCGTGATCGAGGCGGCGGCCGGCTCGCGGGTCAGGAAGGGCGAGCCGCTGGTGATGGTCCACGCGGCGTCGCAGGAGCTGGTCGAGCGCGTCACACCGCGCCTGATCGAGGCGTGGCGCCTGGGCGACCACGAGGTGAACCGACCGCCGCACGTGCTCGCCCGGGTGGACAGGAACGGGGTCACCCGCGCGGGCTAGTATTCCGGGCGGTGGCTGCCGCCGGGCGCCGGCTGGGCGCATGAATCAACAGACTTCGAAGAAGTACCACGTCGGTCTCGGGCCGGGCGATGTGGGCTCCTATGTGCTGGTGCCGGGCGACCCGGGCCGGACGCCGATGATCGCGCGGTACCTGGACGACGCGCGCGAGGTGGCCTTCAGCCGCGAATACAGGACTTTCAGCGGGACGCTGGGCGGCGTGCCGGTGTCGACCATTTCCACAGGCATGGGCGGCCCGTCGGTCGCGATCGCGGTCGAGGAGCTGAGCGAGCTCGGCGTCCACACTTTTCTTCGCGTGGGCACATGCGGAGCGGCGCAGCCGGAGATCAAGATGGGCGACCTCGTGATCGCGATGGCGTCGGTCCGCTCCGAGGGAACGCCCAACGGGTACGTGCCGCCCGAATACCCGGCGGTGGCCTCGCTCGAAGTCACCAACGCGCTGGTCGACAGCGCGCGCGCCGCGAGCGTGCCGTTCCACGTCGGCGTGATCCGCTCGGTCGACGCGCTCTACTCGGACCTGCTGCCCGACACGATGCCGCGGCTCCACGTGCGTGACGAGCTCGAGATGTGGTCGAGGGCCGGCGTGCTGAGCAACGACATGGAGACGTCGACGCTGTTTGTGGTGTCGCGGCTGCGGAAGCTGCGAGCGGGCACGATCAACCTGTGCGTCGACGAGCTCGGCGCGGGAGAGATCCACCACCTCGATCCGTCCTACATGGACCGCATGCTCAAGGTCGCCATCGACGCCTTGAGGCGGCTCATCGAGCGCGACGCGATTGCCGATAAGCGTCAGTAAGCACCCGCTCGTCGCGGACAGCCTGCGCGGGCTGCGCGACGTGACCACGCAGCCGGACGAGTTTCGGTCACTGGCCCGCAAGGTCATCACGCTGCTGCTGTACGAGGCGACGGCGGACCTGCCGGCGAGAATCGGCACGGTGCGCACGCCGCTCGCGGACGCGCCATCGCTCGAGGTGGAGGAGGAGGTGGTCGCCATCCCGGTGCTGCGCGCGGGCCTCGGTCTGCTGGGTCCGGTGCTCGAGCTGCTGCCGAAGGTCAGCGTCGGCTACATCGGCCTCGAGCGCGACGAGCAGAGCGCGATCGCACGCATCTACTACAACAAGCTGCCGCGGCTCGAGGGCAAGATCGCGCTCCTGCTCGACCCCATGCTCGCCACGGGCGGATCCGCGGCGCAGGCCCTCGACCTGATCAAGGAGGCGGGCGGGCGCGACACGCGGATGATCTGCATCGTTGCCGCGCCGGAGGGCGTGAAGGTCCTCGCCGAGCGGCACCCGGAGGTGGACGTCTACACGGCGGCGCTCGACGAGCGGCTCAACGACAAGGCGTACATCGTCCCGGGCCTGGGCGACTTCGGCGACCGCCTCTTCGGAACGGGCTGAGGCACGGCCGCCAGGCCCGCTTCCCCTCCGGATAGTCCGGCCTGACCGGCTTGGCTGGAGAAGGCCAGACTAGGCGAAGCGGGCGGCGTGAGCGGTCTCGTTGCAGCGCCAGAGCTCGAGGTCGCTCATCCCGATTCCGGCCATCAGCTCGAACTCGCGCGTGAGCGTCGTTCCGGCGACGGTGCGCGAGTCGGTGCTGATGGTGCACCTGACACCCGAACGCACAAGCTTCGGAAGCGGATGATCGGCCAGGCTCGGCACCGCCTTGCACTTCCAGTTCGCTGTCGGACAGAGATCGAGGACCACGCCCTCGCGCCGGATGCGATCGACGATGCGCGGCTCGCGCGCTCCGATCACCCCATGCGCGATCCGCTCGACTCCGAGGTCGAGCGCTTCCTCGACGCTGGCGGGCTCACCCGCCTCGCCCGCGTGGCACGTCAGCCTCAAGCCCGCCGCGCGCGCTGCCTCAAAAGCCGGCCGCTGCCGAGCCGCCGGGTAGCGCACCTCGTCGCCGGCGAGGTCGAAGCCCACCACGCCGCGCCCCGCGAACCTCCCCGCCTCGCGGGCCAGCTCGATGTTCTCCTCGACCGAGTGCTGCCGCATGGCGCAAACGATCGCGACGGCCTGGAGCGGGGCCGCCTCCAGCCCCGCGAGCACCGCGCGGATCACCGCCGGCACGGTCAAGCCCTTGCGGAGATGGAGCCGGGGCGCCCACCTCACCTCGAGGTAATCGACATTGTCAGCGGCCGAATCTTCCCCCAGCTCATAGGCGACGCGCTCCAGCGCCTTCTCGGTCTGCATCACCTCGATCGCGGGTTCGAAATAATCGATGTACGCGGCCTGGCTCGGGCAGTCGTCGGGCGCCACCAAGCGAAGGTCCGGACGACCGGAAAGCTCCGCGGCGGTGGTGACTCGCACGGCACCATCGAGATGGCAGTGGAGCTCGGCCTTGCGCCAGCCGAGATACGGAGTCGGCGAGGCGTTTATGTCAGCGCGTAGATGTGCGGGAGCTCGCGATACAGCCCGGCGTAGTCGAGGCCGTAGCCGATCACGAAACGGTCGGGTATGACAAAGCCACAGAAGTCGATCTTGACTTCGACCGAGCGACGGGCCGGACGGTCGAGCAGAGCCGCGAGGCGGACCGACGCCGCCCCCAGCTTGATGATCCGCCTGGCGACGGCGCCGACGGTCACACCCGAGTCGACGATGTCCTCCACCAGCAGCACGTGCCGGCCGACGAGCGTGCCCTCGACCATGTGCGCGAGCTTCAGGCGGCCGTTGCTCGAGGTGCCTGTCGGATAGCTCGAGGCACGCACGAACTCGAGCTCGGCGGGGATGCTCAGGCTGCGCAGCAGGTCGGCCGCGAAGACTGTCGCGCCCTTGAGGACGACGACCATCACCAGCGGCGTTTCGATGTCGGCGTAAACCTCAGAGATCTGGCGCCCGAGGCGGTGAACGCGTCGTGCGATGCGCTCGGCCGAGATCATCGGCTTGCCGGCGCCGGGCCTGTCCACACCGAGTCCCGTGGTCGCGACCGGGAGCGGCTTGGTCAGGACTTCAGCCATGCACCCTAGATTTTAGCGAGCCCTCGGACGCCGATTGGCAGGCCGACGATAATCCCGCTCGTGGAGCGCTACGTCATCAGCGGCGGCCGGCGCGGATACGACAGGCTGCAGGTGCTCGCCCGCGAGCGATGGCCCACGACGGCCGCCCTGCTTGCCCGCGCCGGTTTGAAGTCGGGGATGAAGGTCGCCGATCTCGGTTGCGGTGGCGGCCAGGTGACGATGGAGTTGGCCCGCATCGTTGCCCCTGCTCATGTAACCGGCTTCGACATGGATGAGGTCAAGCTCGCGCTCGCCCGCGAGGCGGCCGCCGAGCGCGGGATCGACAACGTCGAATTTCGCGCCATGAACCTTCACGACTGGCGTGAGCCGGACGCCTACGGTGCCGTCTACACGCGGTTCGTGCTGCAGCACCTGCGGCAGCCGATCGAGATTCTGATTCGCATGTGGGAGGCGGTTCGGCCGGGCGGCGTCCTCATCGTCGAGGACGCTGACTTCGACGGATGGGAGAGCCACCCCAAGAGCGCGGCGCTCGATTTCTTTCTTCGCACCTACGCCGAGGCCATCCGACGCTCGGGTGGTGACCATTCAATCGGGCGAAAGCTCTATGCCATGTTCCTCGAGGCGGGCATCCCCCGGCCTGAGCTCACACTCACCCAACCCGTGTATCTCGAAGGTGAAGGCAAGTCCCTGCCCTGGTCGACGCTCGAGGCATCCGCCGGCTCGATCCTGGCCGAGAACATCGCCAGCCGGGCCGAGATCGACGCCGCCCTGGATGGGCTGTCGAAGCTGATCGACGATACAGAGACCCTTGTCCTGGGACCGAGGCTGTTCCACCTCTGGTCGCGCCGCCCCGCCTGAGCGGAGAGGGCTAGACCCGCGGGTCGATCACCGGGATGGCTATACCCCGATCGGATGCCAGACCGTTTTCATCTCCATGAAAGCGGTGATGAGCTGAGGGCTCTCCTCTCCGGCGGCCACCTTGACCACTCGTTTCACGTTGCCTGCCGCTGATTCTTCGATGGCTTTGATTTCGTCGGCGGTGCAGCCGGCGGTGTCGATCGCGTTCACGTCCATGTGAGAGGCGAGCCACGGCAGCAGCTCGCGCCGCTGGCCGCTGATCACGTTGACGACACCGGCGGGCACGTCGCTCGTGGCGAGAACCTCGGCCAGCGTCAGCGCGGGAAGCGGCCGCGATTCAGGCGCGAGCGCCACGACCACGTTACCTCCGCAAAGAGCCGGCGCGACGCGGCGGACCAGACCCGCAAGCGGCGAGTCGTCGGGCGCCACGATCGCGACCACGCCTGTCGGTTCAGGGATCGTGAAGTTGAAGTAGGGACCGGCGACCGGGTTCACGGTGCCGGTGACCTGGGCCAGCTTGTCGGTCCAGCCCGCGTACCAGACGAAAGTCGCGACGGCCTGGTCGAGCTCGCGGCGCGCGCGCGCGCCGCCGCCCAGCAGGCCGACGAACTCGGCACCCCGCCCGTCGAGCATCTCCGCCGCTCGGTACAGGATCTGGCCGCGGTTCATCGCGGTGCGACCGGCCCAGCCCCCAAACGCCGTGCGCGCCGCACGCACCGCGTCGCGCAAGTCCTTGCGCGAACCGCGCGGCACGTTGACGTTGCCGTTCGGCCGGCTGGAGGGGTCCCCGCGAAATCCTTTGATTTCGTGGGGTCGATAGGCGCGGCCCGACTCCGAGCGCACGAACTCGCCGTTGACGAAGAGCTTGTAAGTCTTTTTGACCTTCATCAGGAGTGCGACACCCTAGTTCAGCTCGACATAGGGCAGCAGGCCGTGCACACCGCCCTCGCGGCCGAAGCCCGACTCCTTGTAGCCGCCGAAGGGTGAGGTCGGGTCGAAGCGGTTGAACGTGTTGGCCCACACGACGCCGGCGCGCATCCGCTCCGCCATCCACAGAATTCGCGAGCCCTTGTCGGTCCAGACGCCCGCAGAAAGGCCGTATGGCGTGTTGTTCGCCTTCTCGACGGCCTCACTCGGGGTGCGGAAGGTGAGCACCGACAGGACAGGCCCGAATATCTCTTCGCGCGCGATGCGGTAGGACTGCGAGACGTTGGTGAAGAGCGATGGCGGGAACCAGAATCCGCGCTCGGGCAGGACGCACTCGGGTTGGTAGAGCTCGGCACCTTCCTCGATCCCCGACTCCACCAGGCCCTGGATCTTCTCCAGCTGCGCCTTCGAGTTGATGGCGCCGATGTCGGTGTTCTTGTCCAGCGGATCGCCCAGGCGAAGCGTCGAAAGTCGGCGCTTGAGCTTTTCGAGGAGCGGCTCGGCGATCGACTCCTGCACGAGGAGGCGGCTGCCCGCGCAGCAGACGTGGCCCTGGTTGAAGTAGATGCCGTTGACGATGCCCTCGACCGCCTGGTCGAGCGGCGCGTCCTCGAACACGATGTTGGCCGCCTTGCCTCCGAGCTCGAGGGTCAGCTTCTTGCCGCTCCCGGCCAGCGTCCGCTGGATGAGCTTGCCCACCTCGGTCGAGCCGGTGAACGCAACCTTCTTGACATCCGGGTGCGAAACCACGAGCGAGCCCGTCTTCCCCGCGCCCGTGAGGATGTTGACCACGCCGGGCGGCAGCTCCGCCTGCATGCAGATCTCGGCGAAGACCATCGCCGACAGCGGAGTGGTTTCGGCGGGCTTGAGCACCACCGTGTTGCCCGCCGCGAGCGCCGGCGCGATCTTCCACGCGAGCATGAGCAGCGGGAAGTTCCAGGGGATCACCTGCCCCACCACGCCGAGCGGGCGCGGTTTGCGGTTGGGAAACGCCCACTCGAGCTTGTCCGCCCAACCCGCGTAGTAAAAGAAGTGGGCCGCGCTCAGCGGGATGTCGACGTCGCGCGATTCCTTGATCGGCTTGCCGCCGTCCATCGTCTCGACCACTGCGAGCTCGCGCGCCCGCTCCTGGATCAGGCGCGAGATGCGGAAGATGTAGCGCGCGCGGCGCGACGGAGCGAGCCGCGCCCACGAGTCGAACGCCTTGCCTGCGGCGCGGACCGCGCGGTCGACGTCGACCTCGTCGGCCTCGGCCACCTCCGCCAGCTTTCTTTCCGTCGCCGGGTTGATGGTCGGGAACCGCTTCTTGCTGTGCGGCTCGACCATCCGGCCGCCGATGAAGAGCCCGTAGCGCGGCTGAAAGGTGACGTGGTCGATCGATTCGGGCGCGGGCGCGTACTCGAAGACCTGTCTTGCGAGCTCTGCGGTCTGCTTTTTCGTGAGAGCCATCAGTCGATCGTGAAGTAGTCCATCGATTGGTAGGCGCCCGTGCGCTCCTTCTCGATCTGCATCAGCACGTCGTTGAGCAGGGTGGAAGCGCCGAGCCGGAGGCGCTCTGGGGTCATCCATTCGGGACCGAGCGTCTCGTAGGTCAGGACCAGGTACGCGATCGCCTGCTTGGCGGTGCGGATGCCGCCCGCGGCCTTGAAGCCGACGGGCCGCCCGGTTTCGCGTTCGAAGTCGCGGATCGCCTCCATCATGACCAGGCTCACGGGTAGGGTCGCGGCGGGTTGCGTCTTGCCGGTCGAGGTCTTGATGAAGTCCGCCCCCGCGGCCATGGCGAGGATGCTCGCGCGCCGGACCGCGTCGTAGGTGCCGAGCTCGCCGGTCTCGAGGATCACCTTGAGGTGGGCGTCACCGCACGCCTCCTTCACCGCGACGATCTCGTCGTAGACGCGCCCGTAGTCGCCGGAGAGGAAGGCGCCGCGGTCGATCACCATGTCGATCTCGTGCGCGCCGGCCTGCACCGCTTCAGCGGTCTCATTCACCTTGACCGCCGTGAAGCTCTGCCCGGACGGAAACGCCGTCGACACCGAGGCGACCCGCACCCCAGACCCACGGAGGTGCGAGACGCAGTCCGCTATGCGCGCCGGATAGACGCACACCGCCGCGACCGCGGGGATGCTTGGGTCGCCGGGTTTGGGCCTGACGGCCTTGGCGCACATCGCGGCCACCTTGCCCGGGGTGTCCGATCCCTCGAGGGTGGTGAGGTCCATGCAGCGCACCGCCAGGTCGAGAGCCCACAGCTTGGAGGCCTTCTTGATCGACCGCTTGGCCAGCGAGGCGGCGCGTTCGTCGGCCCCGACCTCGTCCACGCTGCGCACCCCGCGCATCAGGGAGCCGAGGTGGGTGAGCGAGAGGGCCGTTGCCATGTGGCGATTATGCGACGGGGGTGTTCGAACGGTTGGTTCGTTCGAGTGGCGGTCGGGCGGAGGGCGTTTCCTCAGCAGGCGTCAACTGGGCGCAAATAACGCGTGCCGGAGGAGGCAACGTGGAAGGAATTCTCGTTTGGATCATCGTCGGCCTGATCGCAGGTTTCCTGGCGAGCAAGGTGCTCAGCGGCCACGGCATGGGCCTCATCTGGGACATCGTCGTGGGCATCCTGGGCGCGATCCTGGGTGGCTGGCTGGCCAGCCTCGTGGGCATCGCGGTCACCAACATCCTGGTCGAGATCGTGGTCGCGTTCGTAGGTGCGTTCATCCTCCTGTTCCTGTTCCGTGCGGTAACCAGAAGGGGGCGCGTGCGCGCCTGACCCCAGGCATCCAGGGGCCTCGCGACGTCCGGTCGCGAGGCCTTTCTCTTTGGCTCGACCTCTATGGTTCCTGGGGTGCGCATCGCCGACCTCAACTGGATGCAGCTCGAGCGGTACCTCGAGCACGACGACCGGATCGTC
The DNA here is from genome assembly GCA_035279525.1 of Candidatus Dormiibacterota bacterium. GTDB lineage: Bacteria > Chloroflexota > Dormibacteria > Dormibacterales > Dormibacteraceae > DATEHQ01. Next base: position 579 of record DATEHQ010000076.1, on the reverse strand, counting down.
CTGCCGCTCGGGTCGACCGAGCAGCACGCCTACCTCTCCCTGGCCACCGACGCGATCCTGGCCGAGCGAGTGTCGGTCGAGGCGGCCGAGCAGCTCGGCGTGCCCGTGCTGCCCGCGCTCGCCTACGGCATCACCCCATACTTCGCCGCATTTCCTGGGCCAGCGTGAAGGTCGACACATACCTTTCATTTGTGGCTGAGCTCCTCGACTCGCTCCGCGGGCAGGGCTTCAGGCGCTTTCTCCTGGTCAACGGGCACCTTGGCAACGCACCCGTGGAGGCGCTCGCGGGCGCCAGCGTCGTCGTCCACGACTGGTGGGATGCGCCGAAGACGATGGCGGTCGTACGCGAGATCGACCCGGACGCTTCACACGCTTCGTGGACCGAGAACTTTCCCTGGACCCGGCTGCCTGGCGTGTCGCTGCCCGCCGGCAAGAAGGCTCCCACCCCGCGGATCTCCGACGATCCGGCCGAGGTCCGAGCCCGTGTCGGCGAAGGCTCGTTTGGAGGCTTCTGGGAAAGGCCTGAGGAGGACCTGATGCGTGTTTGGCAGGCCGGGGTCGAAGAGACGCGCGAGGTGC
>DATEHQ010000075.1:0-1054 GCA_035279525.1 Candidatus Dormiibacterota bacterium | reverse complement strand
AGCCGCCGCGGGCGCCGCCGCCGCGGCGCTCCGCAGTCCCAGCGGCTTGAAGCGCCTGTCTTCGGCTGCGTCGAGCATCGCGTCGAGGTCTCTTGTGGTGCGCGGCCCGGTGAACCGTGAGGCGAGCGAATAGAGCACCGGCACCAGCACCAGGGTGAGCAGCGTGCTGGTGAACAGCCCGCCGATCACGACGATCGCCAGGGGGCCGCTTATGAAAGCCCCACCGATGCCTCCGCTGCCGCCGGTGACCGCCAGCGGGAGCAGCGCGAGCATGGTGGCGAACGCGGTCATGAGGATGGGGCGGAGTCGATGCCTGCCGCCCTCGATCAACGCGTCCTGGAGGGGGAGGCCTCGGTCTCGATACTGCTCCACCAGGTCGAGCAGAACGATCGCGTTGGTGACCACGATGCCGGTGAGCATCAGGATGCCGATCAACCCCGGCAGCGACAGCGACGTGTTGGTGACGACAAGAGCGACGATCGCGCCGGTCGCCGCGAATGGAATCGAGACCAGGAGCACGAGTGGCTTGAGCAGGGACCGGAAGGTCGCGACCATGATCAGGTAGACGAGCGCGATCGCGGCCAGCAGCGCCAGCACGAATTGCTGCAGCACTGTCGAAAGTTGAGCGAAGACGCCGCCGGTCGACACTGTGGCGCCGGCGGGCAGGGAGACCTTGTTGAGGGCGGTGTTGACGTCGTTCTGCACCGCGGTCGTGTTGTTCCCTGTGATGGTGCCGGTGATGGTTGCGTCGCGGTCGCCGTCGACCCGGTTGACCGACTGAGGACCGGTGGTCTCCTGGATGGTCGCCAGGAGCGACAGAGGCACAACCCCCGCGGCGGTCGGAATGGGGATCCGGCCCAGGGATTCAGCCGTGTCGGCGGTGCCGGGGGGGAGCTGGACGCGGACGCTGACCGGGCCCTGGGGCAGGATCGCCTGCGTGGCGACGACGCCATTCACGTCCTGCGCGACGATCAGCGACAGCTGCTGGACGGTCAGGCCGGAGCTCGAAAGCTTCGGCGTCGGGACCAGCTGATACTGGGGCTTGGAGGCGACC
>DATEHQ010000074.1:0-5001 GCA_035279525.1 Candidatus Dormiibacterota bacterium | reverse complement strand
GATGCGGCCGGACGGCAAGGGGTACATCGCGCCCACGCTGGACGAGGCGTTCCAGAAGGAGTCGGACAACTTCGACAAGCAGTTCGGACGGGTGCCGTCGCGCTTCCCGCAGGACCGCGCGCCTGCGCCTGAGCATGTGGGTAACGCCGGTCGGCAGCCGCGTCCGATCTCGCAGGCGTCTCCGGAGGACCTCCAGGCGCTCAGCCTCAAGCTGGACGCGGAGATGGCGAAGGACCCGAGCATCAAGGCGATCAAGGGCGAGCCGCCGACGCAGGTTGTTGGCGAGTCAGCAGACGCATTTCAGAAGCGGATGATGTTGCGGCAGATCACCGTGGCGCGCGCGCACAACCTCGCGCTGCGGCGGCTGGCGGCGTCCAACAACTGGATCATGGACACCACGCAGTTCGACGCGCAGGTGCCGGTTCCCAAGAACGAGACAGAAGATCAGTGGTACGAGCGGGTGATGATGATGGAGCAGCAGCCGGAGCCCGCGACCATCGGCCCCACCGACGAGGAAGGCGGCTGATGTGGCTGGAGACGACAAGCGCACCAGGCTGAAGAACACGCTGGGCATGATCGAGGGCGGCAAGCTCTCGAAGGACGACCGCGCCCGGGCGTTTGGTTACGCGCGGAAGCTGCACGACGAGATCAAGGCGGAGGCCGCCACTCCCAGCTACCTCGGCAAGATCCGGGGCGAGATGATGCAGGACATCAGCTACGCCGCCTCGAAGTTCAACGAGGGGCTGGGCGGGTTGCTGACCGCGGCGGGCGATCTCCCCAAGAACATCGTGGGCGCGGTGGCCGACGACTCGACCGCCCAGATTCTTGCCCCGTTCACGCAGCCGTTCTCGGAAGTGGGACATGCTCTGGGCGATCCTCTGCGGCAGAGTCCCCACTTCCAGCAGCCTGCTGAACAGGCCGCCGCCTTCGAGCAACGCACGGGCCTTCCGGGGAAGGTGCTCTTTGGGGACGTGCCTCGCATGGCTCCCCTGCTCCTGACAGGGCAAGCCGCTGTCCCGGCGATGGCCGGGCAGGCACTGAGCGAGTCGCTTTCCCCGGAGGTCCGCCAGCAAGCCGAGGAGCAGGCGAAGGCCGAAGGCCGGCCGCCGCCGACCTCCTGGGACATCGCCAAGAACGCGGCGATCCAGACGGGCCTCGCGGCTGCTGCAGGTGCCGCTGGTCCCGTGGGACGCATCGGGAAGGTCGTGGAGCAGGGCGCGGTGCGCACGCTCGAGGAGGCGGTGCTCAGCGCGACGGCGACGGCCACCAAGGACTTCGGGCTGATGTACGGCCAGTCGGCGCTCGGCCAAGCCGCCGCCCAGCACTACCTGGGGACCGAGCCGTCTCCCGAGGATCAGGTCCGCAGCGGGTTGGCGGGCGCCGTGTTCGGCCAGCTCACGGGCGCGCTCACGCCTTCCAGGCCGCGCCAGGAGCCGCCTGTGGACTTCGACGCCTCGGCGCAGATGGTTCCCGTCGAAGTGCGCGACGTGCCCGTGACGGCCCAGGACGTGGCTCCAGAGGCCCAGCTCAAGGTCGTTGGCAAGGAGGCGGAGGCGACCCGGGACAGCGCCTACTACCCCAGGACGTTCGACGACCTCAAGGACATGGCCCCGCAGGATATGGCCACCGCCGGGTTCAAGGCGATGGAGCGCGTCCACGGGGAACTGCGCGCCGCTGGGCTGTCGCACGAGGAGGCGCTCAACGTCCAGAACTCGCTGCTGACGCACCTTGGCGACGACGCGGCTTCCGTGGCGGGGCGCGAGACGCTCTCGCGGTACATGGAGAACCTGCCGCCGGAGACGCAGAAGAACGTCGCTCGGCCGCGGGGCGAGGACGGCCCTTCGGTGCGCGAGCTCGTGGCGGCGGACGTGATCCACCGCATCTTCGAGATGCCCGAGCAGAAGGCCCGCGCGACGGCGCTGACCGAGTTCTTCGGAGATCCCGGTCCCGAGGGGTGGAGCGCCAAGACCAAGGACCGCGCGTTCGAGGTGGTCGGCGAGAAGCTGGGCTTCACCCGCAAGGCCGAGGAGAAGCCGGTTGCACAGGCGAAAGCGGAGCCGGTGCAGGCGGGCACGCCCGAAGTTGTCGCTCCGGCGGCAACTCCCGCCAAGAAGGCCGCTCGAGGTGCCCCCGCCTCGGTCCTCAGCTCCCCGCGCCGCACGCGCCGCACGGACTCCGTGCCGCTCATCAACCCGTCCTCCTCGTCCATCCCGGGGACCGGCGGTGCCCCGCTGCCCAACCCGGCCTCGGGCCTCGCCTCCATCGCCCACGTCCCGCGCGCGGTCCTGACCGCGATCATGAACCCACGCGCCATGCCGCGTCACGACGAGGTGGTCGGCACCCACAACGTCAAGGACAGGCTTGTCTTGGCGCTCGAGACGATGGGCATGGACCCGGCGATCCGCATCGGGCGCCTCGCGCACTCCTGGGCCGCTGGCCAGTTCAGCCCCACCACCCACGTCATCCGCCTCGGGATGGCCAACGACATCCACACGATGGCCCACGAGGTCGGGCACGCCATCGAGACGGCGATGTTCGGCCACCTCAAGGGCAACCCCTGGGACACGGTGGCGAAGGACATGCAGGCCGAGCTCCTGCGCCTCGGCCACATCGCCTACCCCAAGGGTGGACCCGAGCCTGCGCGCGGCTACCGGCGAGAGGGCTGGGCCGAGTTCATGCGCCACTACATCACCGACCGCGCCACGGCGATGAAGGAAGCGCCGGCGTCGATGCGGTGGATGGAGGGGACGTTCCTGGCGCAGAACCGCGAGACGGGCGAGCAGCTCGACCACGCCACCGAGTTGTGGCAACGCTGGATCACGCAGACGCCGCTGCAACGCGCCGAGGCGATGATGGCGAACCCGTCGTCACCGGTGTCGCGCGCGCTGGTGTACCGCGCGAAGCTGGGGCGTTTCTTCAGCTACCAGGCCCACTTCGACCAGGGCTGGGCGATCCACGAGTTCACGAAGAAGGCGATGGACTCGCTGGGCGTCAAGGCGTTCCCGGTGCAGAAGGATCCTTCGCGGCTCCTCTCGGCGCTCCGCGGCACCGCCGACGCCATCGCCGAGCAGCACGTCAAGAAGCAGATGACCGACTTCTACGGGAAGCCGGTCGGGCCGTCGCTGCAGGAGTTGACGATCGGCGCCAAGGGCAAGATGCGCCTGCTCTCCTACTACCTGTGGGCGAACCGCGCGAAGGCGCTCTACGAATGGCAGGACGCGCTGGCAAAGAAGAGCGGCCAGGACCCCGAGTACAAGTACCCGGGCATCTCCCGCGAGGACGCCGAGGCCATCGTCTCCGCGATCGACTCGCACGAGCCGGGCGTCTCCCAAGCGGCTGCTGGCACGTACCGCTGGTGGGAGATGGTGAACGACTACGTGGCGCAGGCCAGCCCTTCGTACGCCAACATGATCCAGGGCACGCGCGAGGGCGACCCGGGCTACTACGTGCCGCTCCACGCCGAGGGCAACGACGTGGCCGAGGAATGGGTGCGGAGCGGGCGGCGGACGAAGGGCACGACGCCTGGCGCGCTGATCCGTTCGCTCTCTGGCCACGGCGACCGCACGATCGACCCGCTCTCCTCGATCCTGGCCGAGCACTCGACACGCATCCGCAAGGCGCACAAGGAGGCGATCCAGAACGCCATCTTCGAGCTGGCCTCGGTCCCCGGCGTCGGCTCCTCCATCGAGAAGGTCCAGACGCCCATCTCGCCGGTCGCCGAGCGGTCGTTGAACGAGCTTATCCGCGAGATCGAGAAGAAGGTCAATGCGGGCGGTGGCTCTGCCGCAATCGACTTCGGCACGGTCGATCCCGAGTCGCTGCTGACGTTCTACGCGCCGATGATGATGAACACGAACGGGCGACCGATCGTGCCGCGATTCACCCGCGTCGCCAACGCTGCAGGCGACGGCTACCGCACGCAAGTCGAGTGGTACGAGGTGGCACCGGAGCTGTACCACGCGATGGGCGCGATGGACCACTACGCGCTGGACCAGACGAAGTTGCTGCCCGCGTTGATGATGAAGTCGAAGACGCTGTTCACGCTGGGCACGACGGCCCGCGCCAGCTTCGGGCTCATCACCAACCCCACGCGCGACTTCGGCGACCTCTGGCTGAACACGCGCTCCCACGTCAACGCCTTCCAACTGGCGAGCGAGTGGCTGCGGTCGATGGCGGCGTACGCGGTGTACGACGCGACTGGTGGCACCCGCAGCATCTCGTCGGCTGACCGCGAGGTGATCCACGCCTACGAGCGCCTCGGCCTGCGAGGTTCCCACTTCTTCGCCAGCGACATCTACTCCGCCGCACGCGCGAAGAAGCAGCTCTACCAGACGGGCAAGGTCCACTACCTGGATCCCCGCACCGGATGGGACTTCGTGCGCGAGTTGCTGCAGTTCCCCGAGGTCGCCTCGCGGCTCACCGAGTTCCGCCTGGTGGGCAAGGAGATGGGGTGGAAGCCGGGCGACTGGCTGACCGACGAGCAGGCCGTGAACCTGATGATCGCGTCGAAACAGGCGACGATCGACTTCACGCGCGCCGGCGAGTTCGCTCGAGCCGTGAACCAGATCGTGCCGTTCTACAACGCCGCGTTCCAAGGCCCTCTGGCGAACGTCGCCGCTCTCCGCCGCGACCCCAAGCGGTTCATGCTGAAGGGCATCCTCTCGATGACGCTGCCCACGCTGTACCTCTGGTGGCAGAACAAGGACAAGCAGTGGTACAGGGAGATGGACGCCAACGAGCGGCACCGCTACTGGCACTTCGAGTACCAGTTCGGCGAGAACCAAGGCCGCATCCGCATCCCGCGCCCGCAGGTTCCTGGCTTCGTCTTCGGCTCCGTCCCCGAGGCGCTGTTCGATGCAGCGTACACGGAGAACCCGACTGGCACTCAGGGGGCCATCGGCGACGTGCTCGAGTACGGCATGAACACGCTGGCACCGCCGATCCTTCCGCCTGTCGTGGCGACGGCCTCCGAGGAGATGCTGAACAAGCAGTTCTACACGG
>DATEHQ010000073.1:0-20582 GCA_035279525.1 Candidatus Dormiibacterota bacterium | reverse complement strand
GGCCAAACCCTCACTCCCTCTTCACAGAAAAACCGAGTTGGCGCCACCAAGGCCCCATCCCCGGCCTTCGGCCGGCACCTCCCCGCCGAGCGGGGAAGACCTGCACCTCTACATCCCATCCCTCCCCGCCAGGCGGGGAAGACCAGCGGGGAAGGCCTGCTCCTCTGCATCCCATCCCTCCCTCGCCTTACTCCAGCGCGCTGGCGATGATCTCCAACCCCGTGGCGGCTTCCTCCGGGTCGATCACGAGCGGAGGGCTGATCCGCACCGCGCGCGTGCCCGCCGTGAGCAGCAGCAGCCCCCGCTCGAACGCCGCCTGCACCAGCTGCCCCGCCATCTCCGGCGTCTTCAGCTCGAGCGCCAGCATCAGACCCAGTCCCCGCACGTCGGTCACGTTCCGGTGCGTGGCCGCGATCTCGCGCAGCCCGTCCTGCAGCATCGCACCCACCCGCGCCGCGTTCTCCATCAACCCCTCCTCGAGTAGATCGAGCGTCGCGAGCGCCGCCGCGCACGCCACCGGGTTCCCGCCGAACGTGCTCCCATGCGAGCCCGGCGGCCAGCTCATCTGCTCCGCGCGAGCGATGAACGCCCCCAGCGGCAGACCTGAGGCGATGCCCTTGGCCAGGCACACGATGTCCGGCTCGACGCCCCAGTGCTCGACCGCGAGGAGGTGGCCGGTGCGGCCCATCCCCGACTGCACCTCATCGGCCACCAGCAGGATGCCGTGCTTGCTCGTGAGCTCTCTCAGTCGCGGAAGGAAATCGTCGGGAGGCACCAGGTATCCGCCCTCGCCCTGGATCGGCTCCACGAAAACCGCCGCCACGCTCTCCGGTGGCGCGACTGTGGCGAACAGCTCCTCCAGCGCCTCCATGGTGTGGTCGGTGGTGACCCCTCGCGCCGGTGTGGGATAGGGCGCGTGGAACACCGACGACAGCAGCGGTGCGAACCGGCGTCGCTGGCTCGCCTTGGAGGCGGTCAGGGACAGGGCACCAAAGGTCCGGCCGTGGAACGCCCCGATGAAAGCTATGTAGCTCGGCCGGCCCGAGGTGAAGCGCGCGAGCTTCATCGCGCCCTCGATCGCCTCAGCGCCCGAGTTGGTGAAAAAGACCCTGGCGGGCGTGCCGGGCAGGATCCTCGCCTCCAGCCTCTCGGCGAGCTCGATCTCGGGCTGGTAGTAGAAGTCGGTTCCCGACATGTGCAGGAACTTGCGCGCCTGCTCCTCCACGGCCGCCACCACCCTGGGGTGGGAGTGCCCCGTCGAAGCGACCGCGATTCCCGCGGTGAAGTCGAGGAACCGATTGCCGTCCACATCCGTCACCCAGCAGCCCTGGCCCCTGTCCATGACGAACGGGTAGGAGCGCGTGAAGCTCGGTGACATGGCGCGCGCGTCGCGCGCGATCAGCTCGGCGGCCTTCGGGCCTGGTAGGGGTGTCTTGAGCTCCGGCTTCACAGCGGGGCAACGTATCAGAATGGTCACGTGGCAAAGGCGAAAGCGCTGCGCGCTTTCACGATCCGCCCCGCGACCAGGGAAGACCTGAAGGCCATCGTCGGCCTCTACAACTGGGCGGTCAACCAGACTTTCGCCACCATCGACTCCGAGCCGCTGGACGCGGAGGAGGCGGCCGCCTGGTGGGAGCAGCACGGCAAGCGTTCGAAGCTCCTGGTCTGCGTCGACGACACGGGTGTCATCGGCTGGGCGCGCCTTTTCCCGTGGAAGCAGCGCGGCTTCGATGTGGTCGAAGACCTGGTCTATGTCGACCCGGTGCACCAGGGACGAGGCATCGGACGCGCCTTGCTCACGGAACTGATCAAGGAAGCGCGCGGACTCGGATACAGGACGATCGTGGCGACGGTCGCCACCGACAACCGCTCAGGCCTGGCGCTTCACGCGCGGGCGGGGTTCGAGGCGGTCGGCACCATCCGCAACGCCGCCCACAAGTTCGACCGCTGGATGGACATCACGCTGGTGCAGAAGGCGCTGGAGAGTTAGCGCGCGTAAGGGGGCGCGATCGGCTCCGCCGTCGCGTACGCCGACGGATACACCACCTTCATCAGGACGAACTGCTGCCACTGACCGACGACCGCCGCGGCGCGCGTGTTCTGCCCCTCGTCCGGCTGGCCGGGGCCGGCGAACTTCACGCCGCCGCCGTTGATGCTGTCCCCCACCGGCACGTCGACGGCGAAGGCGGCGGACCGGATCGCGTCCGCCGTGAGGGAACCGCTGACGTGCGGAAGCACGTCATGAAACAGGGTCCAGCCTCCGACGAATCCGGCGACGGCGGGGATCTCCATGGAGGACGCGCGATTGTCGCGCTCGTACCTCGCGAGAGCTTCGAGAAGCAGGGCGTTGCCTGCGCCTGACAGCGCGGAGGGGCTGATCCCCGAATCCGGTTTGTCGGCGGCGAACACACCGAGGGCCTCGCTGCCGAGGCGCTGGCCGAAGGCGGGCATGCAGAAGGCTGAGCTCGTGCCGATCGCTCCATAAAGGGGCACGCCGGCTCGAAGGATCGCGCGCCAGATCGCCACACCGTCGTCGAGGTAGCTGACGTCCCACAGGAAGTCCGGCCTGTCGGCGGCGAGGCGCCCCGCTATCGCCTGTACGTCGTAGTTGGTCGGGCTGTACTCGATCACGTCGACGACGTTGATCCCCACCGCCTTGGCGAGCTGCTGCTCACCGCCGCCGACGGAGCGGCCGTAGATGTCGTTGACGCGCACGATGACCGCGCGCGGCGCGCTGAGGTGGTGTTGCGGGATGAGGACGTCGTGAGTGAACATGACGGCCATCCGTCCCAGCGAGCTCCCGGTCGCCACGGTGCGAAACACATAGTGGCGCTGAGCCGTGATCGGGTCGGCGACGGCGCCCGTCTCCCAGTAAACGGTCTTCAGCTCTTCGGCGCGTGCCGAGGCGGCCGCGGAGAGGGTGCTCCCGTAGGTGCCCAGGATCGCGGGCACGTGGTCCTTTTTGACCAGCGTGTCCACCGCGGCGCTCGCCGCCTCGGGCGTTGTCGCGTCAATCACACGCAGCCGCACGTCGGGACCGCCCTGCGAGCGAGCGAGCGCGAGCGCGGTCTCGACACCGGCGAGCTCCAGCTTTCCACCCGGCGCCTGAGGTCCGCTCAGCGGGTAGATGGCCCCAAGCACGATTGCGCCGCTGCCGTTCGATTGGTTCTGGCCGCACGCGATGGCGGCGAGAAGGACGAGCAGGATCAGGGCGAGGCGGCGAGGCACCCCGAAAACGATATCCGCCGGGTGGGTCAGGCGGTGGCCGCCGAATTCAACTTGAGGCCGCGGGCCTCCGCCAACTGCCTCTCGAGCTTCGGCGCCGGCGCGTATCCGTAGTTCACGTGGAGCGCGTTCCCCTCGGCCGACAAGACCACGGTCGTGGGCAGGGTGTAGACGTGGAACCGGTCGGCGAGCGCCCGCTCCGCGATCGCGTCCACCCTGTCGACGCGCACGGCTCCGAGCTTCTTCAGGGCGGGTTCCTGGTGCGTGCGGCACACGGTGCAGCCCTCGCCTGTGAAATACAGGATGTACGGGTCGTTCGAAGACGCGGCCGTCACGCCCACGGCACGGGCGCGGGCACGTGCCGCGCGAAACGCCTCCAGGCATACGGCGGCGAGCACGACCACGCCCGCCACCGCCACCGCCCAGAGCTGAGGGTTCATCGAGTCGCCTTGATGAACCCCGCCTTGCCGAGCTGGAAGTAGATCTGGCACCCGAGGCAGTACCCGAACGCCAGGTTGACGAACGCCAGCACCGCCACGAGCAGCGCCAGCGCGAGCCCCACGACCTCCACCGGGTTCGGCCGGAAGTCTCCCCTGAGGAGCGGGAGGAAGATGAGGATCGAGGACACGGTCAGAAACACGCCGCCAAGGCCCTGCGCGAAGTTGTGCGGTTCGGGCGTGTCGGCAACGGGCCGCGCCTTGACCAGGCCGCGCGGCTTCAACACCTTGAAGTACAGCTGCTTGAAAAGCGCGAGCTGGGGCTCGAACGTGCCCACCAGCAGCACGATCGCCAGCAGCGGGATCAGAAACAGCGTTGGCGCGAAGAAGCTGCCCACGTACGCGACGAGCACAGTGCCGACTATGCCGGTCTGGTTGACCTTGAGCGCGGAGTGGTCGACGACTCCGGTGGCCATGTGCTACTTCTCGATCGGCACGCGGATCGACGAGCCCCACTCGGTCCACGATCCGTCGTAGTTCTTCACGTCCGGATAGCCGAGCAGCTCCTTCAGCACGAACCACGTGTGCGCCGAACGCTCACCGATCCGGCAGTAGGCGATCACTTCCTTGTTCGGTGTGATCCCCTTGCCGCCGTAGATCTCCTTGAGGTCGTCGACTGACTTGAAGGTGCCGTCCTCGGCGTTTACGGCGGTGCCCCACGGGATGCTCACCGCCGTCGGGATGTGGCCGCCGCGCTGCGCGCCTTCCTGCGGCAGGTTCTCGGGAGCAAGCAGCTCGCCCGAGAACTCCTTCGGCGAGCGCACGTCCACGAGTCCAGCCTTGCCCAGCTTCGAAAGCACGTGGTCGCGGTAGGCGCGAATGTCTTCCTTCGGGGATCCGTGAAAGTGGTAGGCCGCCGCCTGGTAAGACGGTACGTCGGTGCTGTACGGCCGGCCTTCCTTCTCCCATTTGACGCGGCCGCCGTCGATCAGCTGAACCTTGTCGTGGCCGTAGTACTTCAGCGCCCAGTACGCGTAGGCGGCGAACCAGTTGTTGTTGTCGCCGTAGAGAGCGATCGTTGTGTCGGGCGTGATGCCGCTGCGGCCGAGCAGGTCCGCGAGGGCTTCCTTGCTTGCGATGTCGCGGCTCACCTGGTCCTGCAGGTCGCGCTTCCAGTTCCAGCCGACTGCGCCTTCGATGTGTCCCTTCTCATACGCCGAAGGGTCGACGTCGACCTCGACCACGCGAAGGCCGGCGTCCTTTCCATGCTCAGCGATCCACTCGGTGCTGACCAGTGACTTGGTCTGTGTCTGTGAGCTCAATTCCAACTCCTCCAGAAATGCAACTCAAAAGCGGACGATGGTTTTCGAAAAGACTCAGCGTTCGAAGGGACACGCCACCTTTTGAGGAGCGCGCCCCTGCGCGCCCGTCGCGCGCAAGCGAACGGCCGGTGCTAGCTACAGAAGCAGGCCGGGATGTGTACCAGACGTTGGGCAGGCCAGGTCAGGTCCCGCATCAGCGATCAATTCTAAGGAACGCCTAGAGTGCGAGGGCGATTCCGATCATGAGATCTTTGCAACCTTGTCGCAAGTAGAGCTCTTCAAGTACCAGGCTCTGGGCAACGACTACCTGATCCTCGACCTGCCCGGCCCGCTCGACGAGCTGGTGGAATTGCTTCCGGCGCTATGCGACCGCAACCGCGGCCTGGGCTCGGACGGCCTGCTCACCTTTGACGCCACTGCCATGCGCGTCCGCGTCTTCAATCCCGACCGCTCCGAGGCGCAGAAGAGCGGCAACGGCCTGCGAATCGCAGCCGCGCATGCGGTGCTCGAGCACGGCGCTTCGGAGCGGTTCGACCTCCAGACGATCCATCACGTCAACCACCTGCACGTGATCGCCCAGCATGGTGCGGAGGTGGTGACCGAGCTCGACCTGGACAAGCCGTCCTTCCGCGCCACCGACCTGCCGGCCACGTTCGAGGGTGAGCCGGATTACGTCGACCTCGACGTTCCCGGCGGGCGGGTCGAAGCCGTCCTCGTCTCCGTCGGCAATCCACACTGCGTGGTCTTTGGCCAGCCTGTGACGAGGAAACGGTGCCTCGAAATCGGCCCGCACCTGGAGCGCCATCCGGCTTTTCCCGAGCGGACCAACGTGCAACTCTGCGAGGTGATCGACCGCGGTCACGTCCGTGCCGAGATCTGGGAGCGCGGCGCCGGCTACACGCTTGCCTCCGGCACCAGCGCGACCGCGGTCGCCGCCGCGTGCATGCGCCGCAAGCTCGTGGACGACCACATCGTCGTCTCGATGCCCGGCGGCGACCTGGCCATCCGGCGCGGGCCGGCCGGAAACCTGATCCAGTCCGGGCCCGCCCGGCGCGTCTACCGCGCGCGGGTCGACCTGGCGGACTTCGCCTAGCTGACTTTGCTCAGGCGCCCCACCGCCTGGGGCAGCTCGGCGAGACCACGGATCACGGCGTCGGCGATCGACGGGTCGTCCTTCTCGTCCTGACGGTTGACCCAGATCCGGGTGATGCCGAGCGCACGCGCTGGAGTGATGTCGTGGAAGTAGCTCTGCGCGACGTGTATCCAGACGCCCGCAGAAGCGCCAAAGGTCGACTGGAAGAGCTTGAAGTGCGCAGGGTTCGGCTTGTACGCCGACACGTCCTCGGCCGTGACGACGGCGTCAAACGGCACAGGCAGCCTCCTCTGCGTGAGGGCGATGATGTCACGGTCGCAGTTCGTCAGCAACGCGAACTTCCAACCCTCTTTTCGCAGCTCTCCCAGCGCCGGCCCGACATCGGCGAACGGCGGCCAGTAAGGAATGGTCGAGACAAGGGCCGTCGCGTCGTCGGGCTTCAGCTCGAGGGAGAGCCGCTGCGCGATGCGCCGCGTGGCCTCCTGCAGCACGGCGCGGTAGCGGCGAAAGGAGCCTTCGTTCTCGACCTCCGCCTCGATCCCGACATAAGCGTCAAGGAAGGCGTCGCCGTGACCTGGGAACAGCAGCTCGCCCGTGGTGCGGATCCCGTGCCGCCAGTCGATGAGCGTGCCGAAGCAGTCGAAGGTCAACCAGCGATCGGCCACGCCGCGGGCCTAGTGACCTGGCGCGCGATAACGCAGCGTCGTCTTGGCCGCCCGATCGATCTCCTCAGGAGTCAACAGCACGGTGGTCTTCAGGTTGGATAGCGCACCCGACGCGCCAACGCCCATCGAGAAGGCGGCGGCCAGCGTGTCGTCGATTCCGTCGACGATCACGTAGACGTCGGTCTCACCAAACCCGAAGTAGAAGGACTCGAGCTTGCCACCGAGGGCTTTGATCGCGGCCTCCACCGCATCGCGCCGGCCGGACCCACCGTCCTTCAGCACGCCCTTGATCCCATCCGTCGAGTAAGAACCCTGGAATAGATATCGACCCATCTGCATCTCCTCCACGAACCCGAAGAATGCCGGTTAACCAGGCTTCGGCAGGTACTCCTGTATGGCATGCGCCAGGTGCTGCATGCTCATCGACTGCAGCCAGACGCGGCCTGGACCCGTGAGCGCGGCCAGGAATAGACCCTGACCGCCGAAGAACATGTTCTGGATTCCGGGCACGGTGACGATGTTGAACTGCACCGACTCCTGGAACATGCCGACGTGCCCGGGATGGACCCGCAGCGTGTTGCCGGCCTGGAGGTCGTAGGTGACGACCTCTCCGCTGAGCTCCACCCACGCCTGCCCCTGGCCCTGAAGCCGCTGCATGCGAAAGCCGGTGCCGCCGAACACACCGGCTCCGAGGCGCTGCTGGAAACCGATAGAGAACTGGACGCCGAGCGTCGCGCACATGAACCCGTGGCGGTGCACGAGGTAGCCCTGGCCGGGGGCGATCTCCATGGGCAGGATCTGCCCTGGCAGCTTGGCCGCGAACGCGAGCAGCCCTGGGCCGCCGGCCGCCGTGTACTCGGTCATGAAGAAGGTGCCACCCGCGATGGCGCGCCCGAGCGCGCCCATGAAACCGCCCTGCTGGCCCCCCACTGAGGTTCCGGTCTGCATCTGGATCGCCATCGAAAGCCACGACATCTGGCCCGACTCGGCGAAGACTTTCTCGTTGGGCTGCATGGTGAGCTCGAGGACGGGCATCACCGTGCCGACGATCTTGGATTCCATGGTCACCCTCTCGTGAATCGTGCCGCTTCGAGGGAATTATCTCTTCCTCCCCCGCAGACGCGGCGGCGGCTAGGGATGGGGCGTCGAGGCGGGCGAGTGGTGATGCGGGTCGATCGTCCGGCGCGGCGCCGCGGGCTTGCCCGGCCTTCGCGAGCAGTCCTCGCAGATGCCGACCACCAGCACCTCCGTGCGCAGCGGACGGAAGTGGTGGCCATCCTCCAGGTGCCGCTCCAGCTCGCTGACGAACTCCTCCTGGATGTGCAGCACTCCACCGCACATGCGGCACACGGCATGCTGGTGGTCGCCGCTCGCGAGCTCGTAATGGGTTGGCCCCTCGCCGAGGTGGGCGGCGTAGACCGAGCCCGACGCGGTGAGCGCGTCCAGCGCGCGATAGACGGTGCTGCGCGAGAAGCCCGGCTTCGTCTTGCGCAGCTCGGTCGCGATCTCGTCGGCCGTGCAGTGACCGCCAAGGCGAACGATGGCCTCGTAGACCATCGTCCTCTGGGCCGTGCGCCGCATCCCGGGCGCGAGCATCAGTCCTCCCGGATGACCCGCAGCGATGGGTCCGACCTGGTCAGCGCCTGGCATCCGTTCTCCACCACCACAAGGTCGTCCTCGATCCGCACGCCGCCCCAACCCGGGATGTAGACGCCCGGCTCGACGGTGAAAGCCATCCCCGGCGCGAGCACGGTGGTCGACCCTGGGTCGAGGCTCGGGTCCTCATGGCCTTCGAGCCCGAGGCCATGACCCACGCGGTGGAAGAACCTGTCGCCATGGCCCGCTGCATCGATGACTCGGCGTGCGGCCGCATCCACCTCACCGGTCGTGATGCCGGGACGAACCGCCTCGATCGCCGCGTCGTGCGCGTCGAGGACGAGCTGGTGTATCTCGCTGTGGCGGCTGCTTGGCTCACCAACCACGCCCATCCGCGTCGTGTCCGCCTTGTAGCCATCGAACTGCGCGCCGAAGTCGAGCAGCACGAAATCGCCGGACTGCAGCCGCCGCGTCGAAGGCTTCGCGTGGGGCATCGCCGAGTTGGGGCCCGACTGGACCAGCGTCTCGAAAGAGAGCTGGCCGCCGAGCTCGGCGATCAGGCCGGCGATCGTCTCCGCGATGGCGATCTCGGTCTGGCCCGCGCGCATTCGCGAGAAGATCTGCTCGCCGGCGGCATCGGTGATCGCCGCGGCGCGCTGCAGCTTGTCGATCTCGGGCTCGCTCTTGACCAGGCGCAGGCGCTTGACCTCGGGACCCACGTCGACCAGGGTTGCGGCGCCGATGCGATCAGTCAGCATCTCCGCGGCGAGAAGTGTGAGGTGATCTTTTTCGACCGCCACCTCGCGGCTGCCGCGCAGCGCCTCGGCCACGAGCGTGTAGCCGTCCTCGCCGTCGCGCCACGCGACGACCTTCCCACCCTTCACCACCGACGCTGCCTTCTGCTCCTCGAGGGCCGGCACGACCAGCGTCGCCTCCGTCAACTTGACGGCCAGGGCCATCAGCCGCTCGTGAGGGTCGGCGCGGAATCCGGTCAGGTAGGCGATCGAGACCGGCTTGGTGACGTACGCCGCTTCCACTCCTCGCGTCGACATCCATCCGCGGAGCACGGAAAGAGGTGTAGCGGCCGAGGTGGCGCTACTCAATTCCGACGATGCGGACGCTGTATGCGTTGGTCGGCGTCTTGACCTCGACCTCGTCGCCGACCCTGTGGCCGATCAGCGCCTTCCCCAGCGCCGACTCGTAGCTGACACGGCCCGCCTTCGGGTCCGCCTCGGCCGGCCCGACGATGCGGTACGTCTCCTGGTCCGCCCCATCCTCGCTGAAATGGACGACGCTGCCCATGCTCACCACGCCGTTGGCGGCCCGGGTCTCGATGATCACGTGGTTCTTGATGATCGCCTCGAGCTCGTTGATCCGCGCCTCCATCATCCCCTGCTCGTTTTTGGCGGCGTGGTACTCGAAGTTCTCGGACAGGTCTCCAAGCTCGCGCGCGGCCTTGATCTTCTGCACTATGTTGGGCCGCCGCACCGTGGTCAGCTCGTGCAGCTCCTTGCGCACGGCCTCCAGGCCTTCCGGGGTGATCGGCACTTCGCTGGCTGCCACTGTTCGAGTCTAAGCCCGAGTCGCGCCGGCCGCGCGGCGGGCCGGAGCCTAACGTGGTGACGGCGGCGGGTCGCGCCGTATACAGTTCGCGACACTCTCATGCGCCGCCTACTGCTCACGATCGGCATGCTGCTGATGGGCATGGGCCTCGTGGGCGGCGCGGCCGTCTCGCTCGTCGGGACCTCGCTGCTGCCCCTGGACCAGGAGGTCGGGACCCACGCCTCGGCTGCCGGCGCCGTGCTCGGCATCGGGCTGATGGCCGCCGCGGTCAACCCGGCGGCAAACATCGGCTGGGTCAGGGCGGGCATCCTCTACGGGTTCGTGGTCCTGGCCTTCGAAGCCGGCTCGTACTTCCTGTGGCGGGCGCAGTTCCACCTGGGCCCGGTCATCTTCGGCCTCGCGTTCAGCCTGCTGCTCATCGCGACCTATCCCCAGCGCAGGCAGCTTCTTCCGCCGAGGCGGGCCCTCGCCGCCAGACCGCTCCGCCCGCCGGCGGCGACAGAGCCCACGACCAGGGAGACCGACTCGAAGGCGGCCGGGCCGGCCGAGGACGGGGAGGCCACCGGGGACGAGCCCACCACGAAGGACGACAGCTAGGTCCGCGGGACGAGCGCCTGGACCTCGGTCATCATCCTGCGCTGCAGCAGAAACGACGCGCCATAGACCGCCGCGGCGAGCGCAGCCCCGACCAGGATGGCGAGGACAGCATGCAGCGGGCCGGGCTGGATGGGCGCGAGCGCAACCCCGTCATCGCCGATCACGGCTGCCACGCCGAGGGCGATGGGTGTGATCAGCGGCAGCAGCTGAAGCCGCTTCATGACTGCGGGCACCGGCGGCTCGACCCGGCCGACCATGCGCTGTCCCATCACGCCGACGGACTTCACGTGCTTCAGGTTTGGCGTGACAGTCAGCACGACGTTGACCTGGTTGCCGGGTACCTGCTTGAGGCGCGCGGGCGGGACCAGAAGCTGCTCCACGCCGCCGCGTGTCTGCACCATCATCATGCCGAGCCCGATCGAGGTCGATACCGAGCTGGCGCCGACCAGCTGACCCTGGACCAGGCGCGGCTCCGCCTTGCGATCCTTCAGGGCGAGGCGGAAGCCAGGGATGACGAAGCTCGCCAGCAGAGCGACCGGCAGGACCCACGCCACGGCGGCGGCGACCGCGTCCGGCCAGCCGTACAGGCGTGGGACGAAGACAAGAATGGCCGCGATGATGAGCACGCACGCGACGGCGATCGCGATCGAGATGTAGCCCAGCCGGATCACGAAGTCTGGGGCGTAGCCCTGGAGCATCCCGCCGCTTTGAACGTAGCGCTCGCGCTGCTTCCGCGTTGCGCCCTGCGCGTTCGACGCCGCGGGCTGCTTCGGCTGGACCCTCCGCATCTGCTGGCGGACCTGCCGAACCTGCTTCTTACCCATACCCCTTCCTCAGATGGGGAGTGTATCGGGGCTGGGATATGTGATGCGGCCGCCACTCATCAAGAACGCTGAGACGGGTCGACCGCGGCCGCCAGCAGCCGCTTCTCGTATGTGACGCCCTTCTGTGTGAACGTGCCCGAGAACAGGAAGGCCGGCTCGTAGAAGCTCTGCTCACCGGCGGGAACCAGCACGTAGACGAGCTGTGCCTGCGTGAGCTTGACCGTGGGCGCGCCCGAGGGCACGGGGCCCTGGACGGCTGTGAGCTTGTCGATCAGCTGGGCCGGCGGGATGATCAAATAGTTCGCGGAGTCCATGTTGATAGGCAGCGGCCCCGAGGCCAGCGCCGGCCTGCTGCCGTCGAGCTGGACCTCGATCCCATAACGGTTGCCGCTCGCGTCGACGAGGTTGGCCGGGGCGTAGCCCGCGACGTCGAACTGACGCAGCAGGTGGACCTTCGTCAGGTTCCCCGCCGCCTTGACCGTGTCGGTGGTGTAGGACCACTGCGGCACGAGGCTGTGGCTGGCGAGAAAGATCAGGGCGATGTCGGCAGGTGACGACCCGGCCGTCGAGACCGCGGGCAGGTTTGGCGCGGCGAAGATGAAGTAGGACGCTTCGGACGGCGGCCTCTGCACAGTGCCGCGCACCTTCAGCGTGTAATCGGACGATTGGTACGAGCCGAGGAATCCGGCGGGGCGATCGACGAGCGTCGCGCCGAGCGCCGAGGCGAACTGGTCGGCGACGTTGGTCGAGGGCTCGTGGTAGCGGTAGACAGGCGCGGAGGCGATGGTCAGCGTGAGCTGGCCGCTCCAGGTGACCGTCGCAGGCCCCAGGTACGGCGTGGGCGCAGCCCCCGCCGCCGCAGCCGGCGCCTGGTCCTGTGGAGGAGGGCCCGCTGAGGAGGCGAACTCCGGTGACGGCAGCCGGCCGAACTCACCAAACGAGTTGGTGCTGTTGGGCTCGTACCTGCTCGTGCCCTGCGAAAGCGAGAGAGCCCCGCCCGTGGTGCCGGCTCCCCTGTGCCCCAGACCGCCCAGGGTGATGAGGCCGACGCCAAGGGCTATCACCAGCACGACGGCGACTGCGGTGGCCGGCACGCCGGGGACTTCACGGACGCCCTGCCACAGGCCCGCGAGCGCGTCCTTGAAACGCGCGGCGAACGGTCGCCGGGCCTGCATGCGAGCCCACAGCTCGTCGTCGAATCCCGGCCGTGGCCGGGTCGAGGCGAAGGCGTCGTCCAGCACGCGCTCGATGGCCTTCAGCTCGAGGTCGTCGTCGTGGTCGCTCACGTGAGCCCCCGCAAGGTGCCATGGCTGTTTTTAGCTTTCATACCCCTTCCCTGTCCACGACTTCTCTGAGTGCCTTGAGCGCGCGGTGGTAGAGCATCTTGGCCGCGTCCTCGCTGCATCCGAGGAGGCCGCCGACCTCGTCGAAGCTCAAGCCCGAGTGCCGGAGCGAGATCGCGTCGCGCTGCCGCTCGGGCAGCTGCGCGACGCAGGCCAAGAGCTCGCGGTACTGGATCCTTTCCTCCGCCTGGCGAGCGGGGTCCTCCTCGGCCAGCGGCTGGCGTTCGATCGTGCGTCGCAGCCGCTCGCGGCGGCCGTGGCCGCGAAAGTGATCGAGCGTCGCGTTGCGCGCGATCCGAAACAGCCACGCGGCGGGAGTCGAGTTGCGCGGCTCGAAACGGCCGTAGGCCTGGTAAGCGTTCATGAAGACCTGCGCCGTGATGTCCTCCGCATCAGCCGCGGTCGAGACCTGGGCTCGAATGTACGCGTAGATGCGCCCGAGAAAATCGCGGTAGAGGTCCTCGAATGGCGGCCGGTCGGCGACCACGGCCGGCTCATGGTATGTGCCCGCACCATCACTTGAGCCAACGCCGCGAGGTGGACGGCTGTAACGACCTAGCTTCTGAGGGCCGCGCCTACCTCGACGGGACGGTTGCTGAACAGAGCATCGGGCTGGCAGAGCTTGCACCAGGCGACCCCGGCGGCATCGTCCACCGGCCAGACCGCGACGGCGCCGCCCGCGTGGTGGATCTCCTTGACCAGGTGCGGATCGATGGCACCCCAGTGCGGCGAGTAGACGTCGGCGCCGGCCTCGCGCATCAGGCGGGCAGGGTGCATCGGCCGCGCGCCCTCGAGGATTCCCAGCTGAAGGTTCGGCTCCAATTGGCGCAGCTCGTGGATGGACGGATGATGGAAGGAGACGACCGCGCACTCAGACACCGCGCCGAGCTGCCGCAGCATGTTGAGCAGCTTTTCCTCGAGTCCCGGGTACTGGATCGGGATCTGCTTGATCTCGATGACCAGGCCGACTTTGCCGATGGCGAGCTCGATCACCTCCTGCAGCAGGGGGATGCGCTCGCCCTGCCCGGCGTCCAGCTTGCGCAGCTCGGCGGCGGTCAGGTCGCGGACCAGGCCCGTGCCGTTGGTCGTGCGGTCGAGCGTGTGGTCGTGGATCACGACCAGGCGCCCGTCGGATGAAAGGTGGACGTCGCACTCGATGAGGTCGCAGCCCGCGGAGATGGCGGAGCGAAACGACCTCAGCGTGTTTTCGGGGTGCTCGGCGGGATTGCCGCGGTGCCCTCCAAGCAGCGGCCGGCCCTCATCGTGCGCCGTCTCGTACCGGTCGCGGATGGAGTGACTCACCGTGCTCACAGCCCTTGGAGTCTACCTGCGGGCGCGAGGCAAGCTGGCGTTGAGTAATTGGTTGTGGAAGGTCGCTGAATGTTGGTCGATCGCCAACCAAGATCGCCCCTTCCGTTGTCTATAGTGCAAAGGTGACCTCAAACCCGCCGCGGACCATCGCGGACCTTCGAGCCACCGGGCACAAGCGCGAGACGGTCAAGCAGGAGATGCGCCGAAACCTGCTGTCGCGCCTGCGCTCCGGAGAGCCGCTGCTCGCCGGCATCGTCGGCTACGACGAGACCGTGCTGCCCCAGCTCTCCAACGCCATCATCTCCGGGCACGATGTGATCCTGCTCGGCGAACGGGGTCAGGCCAAGAGCCGGATCATGCGCTCGCTCGTTTCCCTGCTGGACGAAGAGGTCCCCGCGATCGCGGGCTGCGAGATCAGCGACCACCCATACGCGCCGATCTGCCGCCGCTGCATCGACTTGGTGGCCACCGAAGGCGACAGGGTGGAGGTCGTCTGGATCGACCGCGACCGGCGCTACGGCGAGAAGCTCGCGACCCCCGACATCTCGATCGCCGACCTCATCGGAGAGGTCGACCCGATCAAGGTCGCGGAGGGACGGTACCTCGCGGACGAGCTGACCATCCACTACGGCTTGCTGCCGCGCACGAACCGCGGCATCTTCGGGATCAACGAGCTGCCGGACCTCGCGGAGAGAATCCAGGTCGGGCTCCTCAACATCATGGAAGAGAAGGACGTACAGATCCGCGGCTACCGGGTGCGGCTGCCGCTCGACCTTTTCGTCATCGCGAGCGCCAACCCAGAGGACTACACGTCACGCGGGCGCATCATCACGCCGCTGAAGGATCGATTCGGATCCCAGGTGCGGACGCACTACCCGCTGAGCATCGGCGAAGAGATGCAGATCATGGAGGCCGAGAAGCATCCGATCCCCGAGGACTTCGAGCTCATCTTTCCCACTTTCATGAAGGAGATCGTCGCCGAGCTCACGCACCTTGCGCGTCGCAGCCCGCACATCTCGCAGTCGTCGGGCGTATCGGTCCGCATGTCGATCGCCAACTTCGAGAACCTTGCGAGCAATGCGGTGCGGCGAGCCGCGCGTCTCGGTGAGTCGCTGGCGGTGCCCCGCATCACCGACCTCGCTTTCCTCGCGTCGTCGACGGCGGGGCGCGTGGAGATCGAGGCCTTGGACGAGGGCAAGGAGGAACAGGTCCTGTCGAGGCTGGAGCGCGGTGCGGTCAGCGCGGTGTTCAGCCGTCACTTCTCGGCTTCGCAGTTCGAGGGCATCGTCTCCCGCTTCGAGGAAGGCAGCATGCTCGAGGTGGGCGAGGGCATCCCCGCCCGCACGTACGCGAGGGCGGTCGGCGACGCGCCCGAGATCGCAACGGCGTTGAAGAAGCTTGCCCTGCCCGACCGGCCCGAGGTGCGCGCTTCGGTGCTCGAGTTCCTGCTCGAAGGCCTGCACCTGAACAAGCGACTCAACAAGGACGAGGTGGACGGGCGGGCGATCTACCGGCGGTAGGGCTCCTTTCGCATCAGCGCTGCGCCGCGTAGATCCAGGTGAACCCGATGACCAGGATGACGACGAGCGCGAAGAAGAGGAGCTCGACCCGGATCGCCAGCCCCACCATGCGCCGCGCCCGCCGGGTCCGCATCCCGCATTTCTCGCAGTAGGCGGCGTCCGGCACGAGGGCCGCGCCGCACCGGTCGCACGCAACCTGGACCTGGGACATCTCGAATTCCAGTATGTCAGTCTTGGATCGATGGAACTCCAGGAGGAGATGACCCCCGCCGACGTGGTGTTGCTGATGAGCTCGGTGCCCGAGCGGATCAACGACCTCGTCTACGGCCTCGACGAAACGCGGCTGAGATACCGCCACGGGCCTGCCTTTCCAACCCTCGGAGCGCTGATCGCGCACCTGGTCGAATCGGGGATCAAGGTCGACGGCCTGCTCCGCCGGGCGCACCTTGACGGCGCCACCACCGCCGACATCCGGGGCACGATCGACCCCAGCGTCGACCAGGATGTCGAGCGGCCCCTCACGGATGGGCTCGAGGATTTCGCGCGCGTGCGCCGCCGCACCGTCGACCTGCTTCACGGCTGGGGTTCAGGCCAGTGGGAGCGGACGATCGACGATCCACACGGACCATCGATGACCCTGCTCGAGGTGTGCCGCCTGGTGGCGCGGCACGAGATGGGCCACATCGCGCAGATCCGCAACCTCACGGTCCTCCTCCCCGAGCCCGAGGACCTCGGCCCGGCCCGCCCGGTCCTCCCCTAGGTAGACAATTCGGTCGTGTCCGACGAGTACGAGCCGGCAGACGAGGGCGCCCCGGCCCCCAAGCCGGAAGGAAGCGCCAGGACCGGGAGGGGCCGGCGCAAGCGCAAGTCCGGCGGCGGCGGTCGCGCCGCGCAGTACTGGATGATCGTCAGCTCCCCCGACAATTTCCGCAAGACGCGCGACCACGGCTTCACGATCCAGGGGTTGAAGACCCGGCATCGCAGGCGCGTGGAGACGATGCGCGTCGGCGATCGCATCCTCTACTACGTCACTGGCCGCATGGCGTTTGCGGCGACGGTCACCGTGGCGTCGCCTATGTACGAAGACCACACCCCGATCTGGCGCTCGGCGCGCCGGGACGAGGACTACCCCTGGCGGGTGCACATCAGGGCCGACCTCGTGCTGGAGGAGACGGACTGGGTGCCCGCGAAGGAGCTGGCGTACCGGCTCGACTACGTGAGAAAGTGGCCGCCCGAGCACTGGACGCTTGCCTTCCAGGGCCACATCCATGCGCTGCCGAAGAACGACTTCGCCATCCTCGAAGATGAGGTCTCGCGCAGCGTGCGACGGCGGCGCCAGCTCGCGGGCTGAAACGGAGATTGCCGATGGCCGCGCTCAAGCGTCTCTATTCCTTTCATTTCGCGGACGAGGGGCGCGAGCGGCTGTTCCTTGCGTCCATCGGATTCCTTGCCACCTTTGGCGTCGTGCGCGCCATCACCTACCTGATCCGTGCGGGCGCCGGACCGTTCCAAAACGTGAGCGCGGGCGGCGTGCACATCCATCACCTTGTTTGGGGCATCCTGCTTCTTCTGCTCGTCGGCTACGTCTGGCTCAGGGAGGTTGGCGTCGGATCGAGCTGGATCGCCAGCCTGACCGCGCTCGCCTTCGGCGTGGCGGCCGCGCTGACGCTCGACGAGTTCGCGCTCTGGCTCAACCTGCAGGACGTGTACTGGAATGCCGTCGGCCGTCGCGAGAGCATCGACGCCGTGGTGCTCTTCGGCTCGCTCCTTTTCGTCAGCCTCACCGGGGGGCCGTTCGTCAAGGCGGTGGTCCGCCACATCTGGCGCAAGGCCAGGCCGGCCTGATCGGCCTGTCACAAACCCCCTCGTGCCGGTGCTTGTCAGGTAGTGGGCATGCAGCTTCGTGCGTCGCAGATGTCTGAGCTGGCGGGAAGGTCCGAGACGGAAGCCTTCGAAAAGCTCTTCACGGCCGAGTACGGCCGGGTCGTCGGCATCGCCAATCGCGTGTTGGCGGATGCGCACGAGGCAGAGGACGTGGCCCAGGAGGTCTTCATCGACTTCCACCGCCTGCACTCGGCGAGCGCGCAGTACGCGCCCGCGTGGCTGCATCGCGCCGCCGCCCACACGGCGCTGAACCGGCTTCGCGGGGCGCGCAGGCGACTGCGGCGCGAGATCTCGCAGGCGACCGATGAAGGCGAGAAGACGATGGATCCGCAAAAGCAGCTCGAGGTCAACGAGGACCGGCGCCTGGTGCGCCAGGCCCTCGGGCGGTTGGCTCCCAAGCCCGCCGCGGTGCTCGTATTGCGAGCCGGCGGACTGAGCTACGCCGAGGTGGCACAGGCACTCGGCGTCGGTGTCGGACAGGTTGGAACTTTGTTGAGACGCGCGGAGTCAGCTCTGCGCAAGGAGGTCACTCGTGGCACATCTCGCTGAAGGAACTTTGCGCCGGATGGTGGACGACCCCGACGCTCGCGCGGCTTCTGACGCGCGTCACCTGGAGGACTGCGCCGAATGCCGCGCCCACTTCAACGCCGTGGCCGACGACGCCAACACGATCTCGAGGCTGCTCGCGGTGCCTGA
Organism: Candidatus Dormiibacterota bacterium; assembly: GCA_035279525.1. GTDB lineage: Bacteria > Chloroflexota > Dormibacteria > Dormibacterales > Dormibacteraceae > DATEHQ01. Next base: position 2,506 of record DATEHQ010000073.1, on the reverse strand, counting down.
GGCCAGGGTCGACGTGGCCGGCGCCCTGGACCGAGTTCGTCTGGCATCCGGCGCACGGCCGCGGTTCGGGCTGCGACTGCCCATGGTGCCGCCGTCTTCGCGACCGATCAGGCTTGTCCTGGCCGCTGCGGTCGCTGCGGTGGCGCTCGTCGCCGTGGCTCTCGCGCAGAGCAACAGCCTCCTCGTCCAGCCCAACACGGTGACACCCGTGCCGGTGACGGTCGCCGACATCCAGTCGCTGAGCGAGCTCAGCGCTTACGGAACGATCACCTGGACCACGCAGCCCGAGCTGCAGGTCGTGAACAGCGCCGCCGAGGCGGCGGCCATCTCGGGGCTCACGCCCCCGGTGGTCGCGAACCTTCCCAAGGGCGTCTCGTCAAACATCACCTACGCGGCGATGCCTCAGGCGGTCGCGGTATTCACGTTCAGCGCGCAGAAGGCGGCCGCCGCAGCGGCGTCGAGTGGCAAGGCGCTGCCGGCGCTGCCCGCCGGCATGGACGGGGCGAAGCTGACCGTGACCGTCGGCCCGGCTGTTGGCGAGATCTACGGCAACCTCAGCCAGCCATCGACCTCCGACGTTACCCAGGCCGGCATTCCGCAGCTGATCGTCGGCAAGTCCACGGCGCCAACCGCGACGTCGACGCAGGTCACGGTCGCCCAGCTCGAGAGCTACCTGCTCTCGCAGCCAGGTATCTCGAAGAACCTCGCGAAAGCGATCAAGGCGGTCAAGGACCCAAGCACCACGCTGTTGATCCCCATTCCGGTGCAGTTCGCCACCTCTTCCAAGGTCACCGTGCAGGGCCAGCCGGGGGTCGCCCTCGGCGACAACACGGGCGTCGGCGCCGGTGTGATCTGGGTCAAGCACGGCACCGTGTACGTCGTCGCCGGCCTGATCAAGCAGTCGGACGCACTCGCGATCGCAAATAACCTCAGATAGCTCGGCGCCGTTAACCTCCATTGGTGGCCGAGGTAGCCGACACGAAACAGGCGGCCGCGTCGCCCGAGGGTGACGCGGCCGGCCGTCCCCCGGCGATCAAGACCGTCGAGCTGTCCAAGCGTTTCGGCAAGACTGTCGCGCTCGCCGGCCTGACCATGACCGTCCCGCGCGGCGAGGTGTTCGGTTTTCTCGGACCGAACGGCGCGGGCAAGACCACCGCCGTCAAGCTGCTTCTCGGCCTCCTGAAGCCGAGCTCCGGCGACGGCTCCCTTCTCGGCCGGCCGATCGGCGATCTCCAGACCCGCCGGCGCATCGGCTACCTGCCCGAGCTCTTCCGCTACCAGGGCTGGCTGACCGCTGCCGAGGTGCTCGCGCTTCATTGCGAGCTGGCGCCGCTGCCTCGATCGAGCTGGAATGACGAGGTCAAGACCGCGCTCGACACCGTCGGGCTGACGGATCGCGCCAGGGATCGGGTCGGCACCTTCTCCAAGGGCATGCAGCAGCGCCTCGGTCTCGGCGCGGCGCTGCTTGGAGAGCCCGAGCTCGTCTTCCTGGACGAACCGACGTCGGCGCTGGACCCTGTCGGCCGCCACGACGTGCGCGAGATCATCCGCGGCCTGTCCTCGCGCGGCACCGCCGTCTTCCTCAACTCGCACCTGCTGAGCGAGGTGGAGCAGGTCTGCGACCGAGTCGCCGTGGTGGACCACGGACGCGTGATCGCGTCCGGCACCATGGACGACCTGCTGGGTGGAACCGCGGTCCGGGTGCGCGTGAGCGGACTCGCACAGGCAGACCTCAACCAGCTGGCGGCCTTCGGTCACATCGATGAGGAGGGCGAGCAGCTGACGTTCACGAACCTCGTCGCCGAGCGGGTGCCTGAGCTCGTGGCGCAGATGGTGGCCCTGGGCGGACGGGTCTACGAGGTGGCCCCGCGACACCAGACGCTCGAGGACCGCTTCCTCCAGCTGCTCGAGGAGGAAGACGAGAAGTAATGCCGCCGGTCCTGGTCGTCGCGCGGCTGACCGTCCAGGAGTCGTCGCGCCGCAGGCTGCTGCTGGCTTTGCTCGTGCTCACCCTCATCGTCGTGGGCTTTTCTGCATGGGGCTTTCAGAAGATCACGACCGTGAGCCGAAGCGACGGGCAGCCACTGCCGCCGGAGCAGGTCGCGCTCATCACCTCGCAGCTCCTGATCGTGGTGACGTTCATGTTCAGCGGGGTGCTGGCGCTCAGCGCCGCGGTGGTCGCGGGACCGCTCATCTCCAGCGAGGTCGAGAGCGGGCTGCTCCTGTCGATGCTCGCCCGCCCGCTGCGCCGGAGCGAGGTCGTCATCGGCAAGTGGCTCGGGCTTGCGTTGCTCGTCGCGGCGTATGCGGCCGGGTCCGCTTTCCTCGAGCTGGCTGTGGTCGATTGGGCGACCGGCTACCTGCCGCCGCACCCGATCGAGCTCACGCTCTACGTCGCCGCGGAAGGCCTCGTCCTGCTTTCGTTGGGCCTGCTGCTGTCGACGCGGCTCTCGGGAATCACCGGCGGCGTGATCGCGCTGGTGGCCTGGCTGATGGGCTGGATCGC
>DATEHQ010000072.1:0-10778 GCA_035279525.1 Candidatus Dormiibacterota bacterium | reverse complement strand
GCCGCCAGGATGGTCGATGGCATTCCCCGGCGCGGGGACGCGGTGACGGTGACCGTCACCTCCTTCGGCACGAAAGCCGCGACCAGCTGCACGGCGTCCCTGGTGGGCAGCACCTCGTAGCGCGGCGTCCGAAGCAGCCGCGCCAGCGCCACCCTTCCCGCGCTCTCGACCGGTCTCAGCACCGAGCTAGCCCTGTCGCATTATGCGCCACTGTCGCGCCCTGCGCAACACGGAGATCAAGGCCTGAGATCAAACGGTGCCCGGACGAGCAGGACGGCGTTGCGGTCCTCGGCTTCGCCCGGGCGCCAGGAGTCGAAGCCGTTGAGGGGGACGTTGGCGGCCAGCTCGCGGTGGACTCCGGCCAGGCCGGCGCCGTCGTGGTCGAGCATGGTGCAGGCGATGCCGAGCCGGCCGTGGCCCGCATCGAAGAGCTCGACCACGCGGGACTGGCACGGCCAGTCCACCATCGAGGCGGTCGTGACCTCCCAGAAGCCGTGGCCGCCGGCCGCGTCCCTTCGCGGCGTGATCCGGTTGGCGTGGATGTGGCCGTTCAGCCACAGGACGACGTTCGGGAAGCGAAGCAGCAGCGCGCGGAGCTCCTCGGCGTGGGTGTCCACGCGTGGATTCGACAGCGTGTCGAGGCCGTGGTGCGAGAGGAGGACCACGTACCGGTCGGCGCCGGCTGTTCGCACGCCCGTGCCGTCGCGCGACCGAAACGTCGAGTGCACCTCTTCCAGCCTGCGCTCCAGCCAGTGCAGCTGCTCCGGCTGGATGCAGCCGTCGGCGCCACCCGCGTCACAAACCGTGTCGAGGGTGATGTAGCGAACCGAGTCGGTGTCGTGCACGTAGTACGCCGTGCCTTCATCGCGGTTGCGCGGTGTGATGCCGTGACCGCCTGACTCATGCAGCACGGCGGCGAACTCGGGCCGCGAGATCGGCCGTCGTGCGGCATCCGGCGTCACTTCGACCGCCGCTCCCCTCGTGAACAGCTCGGGACTGTCAACGAACAGCTCGAGGACGCGGTCGCGGTCGAGGCCGTCGGGCAGCGCGACCGGCTTGCGGCTCCCGGTCATCGCGCGCGCCAGCGCCGGCGTGACCCTTCCCACGCCCTGGCAAACCTGCTCGTGGTTGCCGTAGCAGGCGAGCCAGGGCACGCGCAGCCCGCTCGACTCGAACGGATCCATCGCGAGCTCGAGCAGCCCCGGAATCGTCGGGAACCCGAGCTCGGCGGTGAACACGTCGGGCCGCGGCGCGCCGTCCGGCTTCCAGTAGATCTCGCCCGGCCAGCTCGACCGCTGCACACCCTCGTAGTCGGGCGCGCCTGAACCGGGCCGGACGATGCCGCCGTTCATGAGGGCAAGAAAGGCATCGAGCTCGTTCCGCTGCGTGTTGTCGATGGCGTCGCCCGTCAGCGCGACCAGCCCGACCGCCTCACCCGTCAGCGGCCCTCCGTCGAGCTCGTTGACGGCTCGCACCATGGCCGCGATCGCCCGTGGGTTTAGCGTCTCCTGCGGCCGCTGCATGGTGAGGAGCTCCCGGAATCGCGAGTCCTCCCACTCGCGATTGACGAACTCGAACCGCGCGGGCGATTCGGTGTCCGTGACATGCAGGTCGGTGATGTGGACGAAGCACGCGATGGCCGGGCCGGAGGGCGCAGGCTCAGCCGGCGCATCGTCTCCCACGAGGTCTCGGCGGACCACGTGCGGCTCGCCCGCGACGGCCACCACGGGTCGATACGGCGCGCGAGAGCCGGTGCGCGCGGGCGGTCCAGCGCCCAGGCGGCGCTCCGTCGTGAGCACAGGTCGCGAAGCCCTCAAGACCCCGCGGGCCCTACGCCGGCGTCACGAAATGGCCGCCGTCCAGTGGCTGGACAGGTATGTCCGCGCCGCCGCGATGGCGTCAGGGGTCATGAAGACCGGGACGCCCGTGATGGCGGGGAGGGCCGAATCGGCGAACTGGTCGACGGTGCCCGCGGTCTCCATCACCGGGAGGCGCACGGGCCGGACCAGGCCTTGCAGCCACAGGTTCTGTCCCGCGTCGGAGTAGAGGTATTCCTCCCAGAGCCTCGCGGCGGCCGGGTGGGGCGCGTTCTTGTTGATCGCCTGCGCGTAGAACCCACCGACGACGGCGGCGTTCGGGACGTAGACCTTCCACGACGGCAGGTTCTTGCCGTTGGCGAGAGCGACGTAGTCCCAGTCGAAGACCACAGGCGTCGATCCGTTCTGGATCGTCTTCGACGTCGCCTGCAGGTTGAACCAGTGTCCCTTGAGCTTCAGCTGGTGGAAGTAGGCGACGCCTCGGCTGATGTCGGGCAGGGTGCCTCCTTCGGCGAGGCTTGCCATCATCACGGCGCCGAGGGCCGAGTCGGCCTGGATGGGGTCACCGTCGAGTCCGACCTTGTACCGAAACTTGGCGGCCGCGAAGTCGTCGATCGAAGCGATGGCCGGCACCCTGGACGAGTCGTAACCGACCGACATATACCCGCCGTAGTCCTCGAACCACTGTCCGTTGGAGTCCTTCTGTCCGTCCGGGATGTCGTTCCAGGTCGAGACCTTGTAGGGGGTGAACATCGTCGCGTTGGAAGCCGCGACCTGGATCCGCAGGTCGAGCACGTCCGGCGCGTTCGCCGTCTTGCCGGCGCTGGTGACGGCGGCGATCTCGTCCAGGCTGTCCCCGTTCGGGTTGAGCGAGGTGATCTTGATCCCGTACTTCGCCTGGAAGCCGTCCAGGAGCGCTCCGTAGTTGGCCCAGGCGCGCGGCAGGCCGATCACGTTGAGCGTTCCCTCCGACCGGGCCATGGCCACGAGCCTGTCCATCCCGCCGCAGTCGCCGGTGCTCGCCGCCGTCCTGGCGCAGGCGTCGGCCGCCGGAGCCGGCGGGCTGGAGGAGCCGCTCTGCTGGCACGAGGCGACGAGCAGGAGGGCGGCCGCCCCGACGCACAGCCGCGCCATCAGGCGGTATCGCACAGAGCTTGGCCGCACGTTGCCCGACGTCATAGGCCCAGTAGCCTAAACGCCGGGCCCGCGATTCGGGCTCCCTAGGGCGTAACGCCGGTGGAGCTCGACTCGTCCCTCTGGACCAGGACCGGGTCCGGGCGCAGGCTCAGCTGCACGCGCGTGCCTGCCGGTGTCGCGGCGGCCTGCGACGTCGCCATCTGAGCAAGCACCGTCACATCGCCCAGGTCGACGGTGACGCGGCTTGTCGCGCCGAGGAACGCCACCGCGATGACGGTCCCGACCAGCGGCCCGTCGGCCAGCTCGCCGTTGCTGGCCAGGGTCACCGCTTCCGGCCTGACCAGGGCCGTGGCCGGCCCGTCCGGGACGTCCGGCTGGGCCAGGGGGAGCGCGGTGCCGCGAACCTCGACCATGCCGCCCCGGACCGTGCCAGACATGCGATTGGTCAGACCGACGAAGTCGGCGACGAAGGGGGTCGCGGGCCTTGTGTAGACGAGGGTGGGCGGGCCGAGCTGTTCCAGCTTTCCGGCCTGCATCACCCCGACGCGGTCGGCGATCGCGAGCGCCTCTTCCTGGTCGTGCGTGACGAACAGCGTGGTGATCCCGACCTCCAGCTGCACGCGGCGGATCTCGTCGCGCAACCGCGATCGAACCTTCGCGTCGAGGGCCGAAAGGGGCTCGTCGAGCAGCAGCACCTGCGGCTGGATCGCGAGCGCGCGGGCCAGCGCCACCCTCTGCTGCTGGCCTCCCGACATCTGGTTCGCGTACCGGTTGGCGTAGCGTCCAAGACCCACGAGCTCGAGCATGTCCAGGGCCCGTTTCTTTCGTTCAGCCGTGCCGACCCTCCGCATCTGAAGCCCGAACGCCACGTTCTCCCACGCGACCATGTGCGGGAACAGGGAGTAGGCCTGGAAGACCATGCCGATGTTGCGCCGGTTGGCCGGGAGTCCCGTCACGTCCTCGCCGCCGACGACGACGCGGCCTTCGTCGACCTCCTCCAGTCCGGCGAGCAGGCGCAGGGCGGTCGTCTTGCCGCAGCCCGAGGGTCCGAGCAGCGCGACGAGCTCGCCCGGCGCAAGCGTCAGCGAGAGGCCGTCCAGCGCGGTCACCGTCCCGTAACGGCGAACGAGGCCCTCGAGCCGGACTTCAACTCCTGCGCGATCCGGCATCACGCGACCTCCGAACGCATCCGGCGAGGGCGCCCGCCGATGAAGGCCAGCACGACCAGCAGGATGAACGCGAAGACGAGCGAGGCGACGGCCACGGCAATCGACACTCCCGCGTTCGCGCGGCCCAGGTGCACGAGCTCGACCTGAAGGTTGTTGTACAGCAGGTTGTTGGCGATCGTGTACTCGCCGAGCACCAGCGCGACGGAGAGCAGTGTGGCGTTGAGGATCGCGTTCGAGATGTTGGGGACGATCACGCGCCACATCACGTCCAACCAGCTCGCGCCCAGGCCGCGTGCGGCCTCGGAGAGGGTCTTGACGTCGATCGCGCCGAGCCCAGCGTCGAGCGCGCGGTAGCAGTACGGGAGCACCAGCACGACATAGGCGAGTGTGAGGATCAGGATCGTGTCTGTGACGTTCGTTTCGATCCACGTGAACATCGGGAAGAGACCGACGACGAGCACGATCGCGGGAATCGTCAGCGGAAGCAGGCAGATGAACTCGAGCAGCCGGCTCATCCGCGGCAGCTTGAGCCGCACCCAGACCATGGTCGGCACCAGCAGCACGAGCATGAGCACCGAGGTCAGCAGCGCAAGCTCCAGCGAGGCGTTGATGGCCGCGTCGGGCGCAGGCCCGAAGTTGAAATCGATGAGGTCCGGATAGCTGAAGATCGACTGCCAGTACGCCAGAGTCCTCTGCCCTGGCGATGTGCCGCGGGTCGAGAACTCGAACATCGCCAGGATGGGGACGAGGAAGAAAACTGCCGCGAGCCCGAAGGTCACGTAACGGAAGAGCTGGAGCTTGATCCGCCTCGAGCGATGAACGCTGCGAGCTGCTACAGCCACCGCGCGGTCCTTCGCTGAAGCAGTGAATACAGCACGGTGACGAGGGTCACGATCACGATCATCTCCACCGCTATCGCCTTCGCGAAGCCAGGATCCGCAACCCCGGTCTCACTGCTGAGCGCGCCGCCGATCTGCTGCGACAGCATCGGGTTGCCCTGGTTGATCAGCGCGTTCGCCGTCGCGTAAGCCGAGAACGCGTTGGCGAACAGCAGCAGCGTGCACCCGAGGAACGCCGGAAAGAGAAGCGGGCCGGCCACGTGGCGCCAGTAGTGCCAGGTGGTGCCACCGAGGCTCTCGGTCGCCTCCCGCCACTGCGGCCTCACTCCGTCCAGCGCGGGCAGGAACACCAGCACCATGAGCGGGATCTGGAAATAGAGGTAGACGACCGCCAGGCCCTGGAGCTCGAAGAGCCAGATCCCGTTGACGTAGTAGTCGAAGCCGTGAGCCTGCGCGAAGATGTACACGAGACCGCCCGGGCCGATGCTCGCGATGAAAGCGAAGGCCAGCGTCACACCCCCGAACTGGGCGAGGACACCGGACGCCGACACCACCATACGGCGGAGGATTCCCCGCGGGTTTCCAGTGACTATCGCGTATGACAGGAGGGCGCCGAGGCTGGCGCCCACCACCGCCGTGAGCGCCGACCACACAGTGGTGTTGATGGTCGAGGTGACGATGTAGGAGCGCGAGAGATTCCTGAAGTTGTCGAGCGTGAACGAGCCGGTGTCCACGTTCAGGAATGCGCCGATGGCGATGATCGCGGAGGGCAGAAACAGGAAGACCGCGACGTACGCCAGAAACGGGATGGTGCCAAGCCAGTCGAGCGAGAGTCGCCGGCCGCCCAGGAGTGGGCGGCCGGCTCTGGTCGTTACAGCCGGACTTCCGGCAACGCTCAAGAAATGGCCTGCAGCCAGTGGCTACTGAGGTACGTGTTCGCCGCTGTGGCCTGGGCGGCGCTCATGAATTGAGGCGACCCGCTGATGGCCGGCAGCTTGGCGGCGGCCGCCGCGTCGACGGTGCCGGCGGTGGTCATGGCCGCCTGGCGGACGGGCCGCGCGAGGCCCTTCAGCCAGAGGTTCTGGCCCTCGTTCGAGTAGAGGTACTCCTCCCAGAGCCGCGCGGCGGCCGGGTGGGGGGCGCTCTTGTTGATGGACTGCGCGTAGTAGCCGCCGAGGGCGACGTTGTTGGGCACGAAGACCTTCCAGGTCGGAACGTCAGCGCCGTGCGCGGCCGAGAGATAGTCCCAGTCGAAGACGACCGGCGTCGTGCCGGCTTTCACCGTGGCATCGGTTGCCTGCGTCTTGTCGAAGTTGCCCGCCACTTTGAGCTGGTGGAAGAAGTCGACGCCCTTGCTGATGTCGTCCAGCGTGCCGCCCTCGGCGAGGTTCGCCATCATCACGCCGTTCAGCGCGGCGTTGGCCTTGGTGGGGTCTCCGTTGAGGGCCACCTTGCCCCGGAAACCTGGTCCCTTCAGGTCGTCGATCGAGGCGATCGAGCCGCCGGGCACCTTGGACGAGTCATAGCCGATCGACATGAAGCCGCCGTAGTCCTGGAACCAGAGGCCCGTCGGCTCCTTCTGGTTGGCGGGGATGTCGTTCCAGGTCGAGACCTGGTAGGGCGCGAAGAGGCTTGTGTTGGCGAGCGCGACCGCCATGCCGATGTCGAGGACGTCAGGCGCTCGGCTGGTCGTGCCGAGGTTCTTCACGGCGTTCACCTCGTCCTGGCTGCTTCCGTCAGGGTTGTCGGACGTGATCTTGATGCCGTACTTCGCCTGGAAGGCATCGAGGATTGCGCCATAGTTGGCCCAGTTTCGCGGCAGGGCGATGACGTTGAGCTTGCCTTCAGCCTTGGCCGCCGCCACGAGGGCGTCCATACCGCCGCACGAGCTTGCCGACGTCGCCGTCTTGGCGGTCGATTCGCTGCAGGACGCCGAATTGTTTCCGGTCGAGCTGCCGCACGCCGCGACGAGCACGAATGCCACCACGAGGAGTCCGAGGCGGCGCGACAGAGAACCCACGTTCATGCTTCCTCCCCTTTTAGAGACACCTGGCCCCAGGGGGCGACCAGATCGAGCAGGGCCAATCTTGACTGCCCTTCGCCGACGATGCAAGGACGGATTCAGCCCGTTCCGTTGATTTCAGTTAGTTCGCGGTTAAGCCCGTCTGGGGCACCGCTTTCAGTCCTCCTCCCCCGGTGGCCCAGCCGCCGGGAAAGGTCGGCCGCGCTTTCCTGGGTCAGCCGGGCCAGCTCGGGCCGCTCGTCGGATCGCAGGCGGTGGGACGGCCCCGAGACATCCAGCGCCGCCACGAGCTCGCCCGCAGCGCCGAACACGGGTGCCGCGATCGCGTCGAGCCCGACCTCGAGCTCCTCGTGGGTGCGGGCGTAGCCGGACCGGCGGGCTTCCTCGAGCTGGCCTTCGAGGGTGGATCGGTCGGTCACGGTGCTCGCCGTCCAGCGCTCCAGCGGCGCCGCCAGCAGGCGCTGGCGCACCGGCTCGGGACCGAAAGCGAGGATCACCTTTCCGCTGGCGGTGCAGTGGACCGGATACCGGCGCCCGAGCCAGTTGACCCTGACCACGGAAGTCGAGGCTGTGGCCTGCTCGAGCGGCTCGATGCTGTCGCCGGCCAGCACGTCGAGCGTGACCGTCTCACCGATCGCCTCCGCGAGCCGCTCGCAGACAGGTCGCGCGACCGACCGCAGGTCGAGCTCGCCGCTCACCGCGCTCGCCAGCTGCGCGAGCCTCCGCCCAAGGCGGTACTTCGCCGTGCGCTGGTCGCGCTCGACCATCCCGTGCCGCTCCAGCGTGCCGAGCAGACGCAGGGCGGTCGACCGATGGACGCCCAGCTCGCGCGCCATCTCCGCCCCGGTGCGCCACGCGCCCTCGGCGAGCAGGTCGAGGATCGCGAGCGCGCGCTCGACCGACCGGACCGACAGCTCCCTGCCGGCGTCGTTGCTCACAGCGCAACATTACGCTTGCCGGTGCCGGTGCGGCAGGGTAAACTGTTGAGCTCTGAGCATCAGTTGGGCGATGCGCAACAGGTGACATCCGAATGAGCCGCGAAGAAGAAATCCGCGCCGAACTCTTCGACCACACCTTGAACGGCCACGCCCCAGAGGTGAAGGCCCTCACGGAGGAGGCCCTTCAGCTCGGCATGGACCCGATGGACATCCTCTTCAAGGCCCTCATCCCCTCCCTCGAGGAGGTCGGCCGGCGCTTCGAGAAAGGCGACTTCTTCGTGCCCGAGATGCTGATCGCGGCGCGTGCCATGCAGGGCGCGCTGGTCATCCTGCGGCCCCTGATCGCGGAGACCGGCGCCCAGCCCGTCGGCCGCTACGTGATCGGCACGGTCAAGGGCGACATCCACGACATCGGCAAGAACCTGTGCGTGATCATGCTCGAGGGCGCCGGCTTCGAGGTGTTCGACCTGGGGGTCAACACGCCGCCCGAGAAGTTCGTCGAGGCCGTCGAGAAGCACAAGCCCCACGTCGTCGGTTTCTCCGCCTTCCTCACGACGACGATGCCGATGTTCAAGGTCAACATCGAGGCGCTCAGCAAGGCGGGCCTTCGCGACAAGGTGCACGTCGCCGTCGGTGGGGCGCCCGTCACCCAGGAGTACGCGAAGCACGTCGGTGCGGACAGCTACGCGCCAGACGCGTCGATGGCGACCCGGATGGCCAAAGAGCTCGTCGGCGCCACAGGATCGACATCGGCCGCGCTCGAGCAGGCCGTGATGAAGATCGACGAGACCCTCCGCAAGGGTTAGGTCGTGGAAACCCGTCTTTCCTCGCGGAGTCGCGAGGTCGTGGTCTCGATCGACAGGCCCTTTGTGATCATCGGCGAGCGCATCAATCCAACCGGACGCAAAGTCCTGGCCGCCGAGATGAAGGAAGGCCGGATGGACCGCGTGCGGTCAGACGCGATCGCCCAGGCGTCCGCGGGCGCCCACATGCTCGACGTCAACGCGGGCATTCCGGCGATGGACGAGGCTGCGCTGCTGGTTTCGGCGATCAGGGCCGTGACGGCGGCGAGCGATCTCCCCATCTGCATCGACTCGTCGATCATCGAAGCGCTCGAGGCGGGACTTGGCGCCTACGAAGGCAAGGCGCTGGTCAACTCCGTAACGGCGGAGGAAGACCGCATGGAGAGAATCCTGCCCCTGGTCAAAAGGCACGGCGCGGCAGTCATCGGAATGGCGAACGACGAGACGGGGATCTCGATGGTGCCCGAGGAACGCCTCGCGCTCGCGCGCCGGATCGTCGACCGGGCCGCCGACCATGGCATCCCTCGAGAGGACGTGATCATCGATCCGATCGCGATGACAGTTGCCGCCGACCCGACGTGCGGTGTGATCACTCTGGAAACGATGCGGCTCATCCGGGACCAGCTCGGAAACAACATGACCTGCGGCGCGTCCAACGTGTCCTTCGGACTCCCCGACCGCCCCACGGTCAACGCCGCGTTCCTGCCGCTGGCCATGCACGCCGGCCTGACCTGCGCCATCACGAACCCGCTCGTCCCCGAGGTGAAGCGCGCCGTGCTCGCCGGCGACCTGCTGCTGGGGCACGACGAGTACGCCATGCGCTGGATCGCGAGCTTCCGCGCCGAGCAGGCGGCGGCTCGGGTGCCCTGAGCTCGAGGCGTGAATAAGCTCGAGGTCACCTACGAGCCGTTCCACCGCACGACTCGCGTCCCGCCGGGCACGACGCTCTTCAGTGCGGCGCACTGGATCGGCCTCCCCATCGATTCCACGTGCGGCGGCCGCGGCACCTGCGGCAAGTGCAAGGTGCGCGTGACGCGGGGCATCGCGGAGCCTGAGACCGCCGATCACAGGCAGCTGCGGCCGAGCGAGATCGGTGACGGCTGGCGTCTCTCCTGCCAGGCGCGGATCCACGAGGACATGACCTGCGAGGTCCCCCAGCTTCTCCGCGTCCCGAAGGCGGCGACGATGGGCCTCGGGCGCCTCGTCATCCTCGACCCGAACGTGCGCAAAGTCTTCCTCGAGCTCGCGGAGCCCACGCTCGAAGACCAGCGCAGCGACGTGGCGCGCCTGCGCGACGCGCTCACCGTCGAGGGCCACGACATGGTGGCCGAGGTCGCGGTGCTTCGCTCGCTGCCGAGCGTGTTCCGCGCGGCGGGGTTTCGCGTCACGGCGGTGCTGTCAGGCGAGCGCCTCGTCGCGGTCGAGGCGGGAGATACGACGGGCGTGTGCTACGGGGTCGCGTTCGACGTCGGCACCACCACGCTGGTCGGCACTCTCATGAACCTGAGCACAGGGATGGCCGCCGCGGTCGGCTCGGCCCTCAACGGCCAGGCGCCGTTCGGCGCCGATGTCATCTCGCGCATCAGCCACGGCATGAACGGACAGGAGGAGATCAGGGAGCTGCAGCAAGCGGTGGTGGGCACGATGAACTCGGTCCTGAAGCAGCTCTACCGCGAGGCCGGCGTGTCGCCGGCGCAGACCTACGAGGCAGTCGTCGTCGGCAACGCGACAATGCTCCACCTTCTGCTCGGAGTCGACCCGAGCCCGCTGTCCGTCATGCCATTCACGCCGGCCTTCATGGAACCGTTGACGGTGGCCGCGAGCGACATAGGTCTCGACATTCACCCTCACTGCTACGCGCAGACGCTGCCGGCGCTCGGCGCTTACGTCGGCGCGGACATCGTCGCCGGGGTGCTGGCGACGGGCATCGTGCGCGAGGACAGGGTCCGCGTGTTCGTCGACGTGGGCACCAACGGCGAGATCGTGCTGGGGAGCGCTCAGCGCGCCCTGGCCACGGCCGCCCCCGCGGGACCGGCCTTCGAGGGCAGCCAG
>DATEHQ010000071.1:0-13730 GCA_035279525.1 Candidatus Dormiibacterota bacterium | reverse complement strand
GAAGGGACCGCGCAGCATCCAACCTCGCGCACCGAGCAGGCGAGTGATCACGACCTCGCCGCGCCTCGAGGCCGCGATGCCTCGCATCGAGTTCGCGATGACCGCGTAGGCGACGATCGCGATCAGCAGGAGGATTCCACCTGCGATCCCGCCGGCGATGAGAGCGAACTGGCGGAGCCGCGAGTATGTGTTCGGGTCATACGAGGTCGGGTAGCTGGGGTCGACGACTGGGTCGCCTTGCACCGACCTGGCGACAGCCGCCACCTGGGTGACGAGGTGGGCGCGGACGTCGAGGCTCGCCGGGAACGGGTTGGTCGCGCTCAAGCTCGCCAGGTTGTCCAGGCCAGGCCTGCCCTGCGCCTCAGCCAGCGCCGACTCGGGGCTTACGTACGTGACGGAGGCCACGCGTGGATCGGCCTTGAGCCTGGCCTCGAGCGCCGCGACCGCGTCAGATGTCGCGTCGGGGGCGAGGTAGACACGCACCAGCGATGCCTGGGCGGCCTGGTCGGCCGCGACTCTTTGAAGCGATATGCCGACCATGGCCAGCGTGCCGCAGAGGACCAGCAGCAGCGCGATGGTGCCGAGGACCGGGATGGTCATCCTGACGTCGCGGCTCCAGCTGCGAAGCCCGCTGAGGACGACCAACCGGTAGGCGTTCGCCCACAGCGCCGCGATCCGGCGCCACAGCGGCAGCCGCCGGGCGGCGAGGGGACGTGACGGCCGCTCGCGGGTGGGCACGAGCAGCCGCCACCAGACAATCGCGGACGAAGGTTGGGTTGCCGCGCCGTTGGCGTGGCCGTTGGTGTGGCCGTTGGCATGGCCGTTGGCGTGGCCGTTGATCGAGCCGTTGGCGCCTGTGCTGATGCCGCGGCCGTTGCGGGCGGCGGCCTTGCGAGACCCGTTGGTCATCACTTTCGCGCTGGGCAGGCGCAGGATCCGGCTCGCCGGGAAGGTGTGCTGATGCGTGGCCACGATGACCGCGGTTCCGTTCGCGGCCGCGTTCTCCAGCAGGTGCTTGATGACCTCCGCGTTTCCGTCGTCGAGGGCGGTCAGCGGCTCGTCCGCAAGCAGCACGCGCGGCTTCGTCGCCAGCGCCCTTGCGATGGCGACGCGCTGGCGCTCACCCGCCGACAGCTGGTGTGGATACGATCGCTGCTTCCTGGCGAGCTTGACGGATTCGAGGGCTGCCAGGGCACGCTCCCTGATGGTTCGCCTGGGCACCTGCGGATCGCGGACCTGCAGGGCCAGCACGATGTTCTCCAGAGCCGTCAGCCTGGGCAGCAGGCGCTGCTCCTGGAAGATGAAGGCGACATCGCGGCGGAGCCCGACCAGGCCGCCCCTCCACAGGCGGTGCAGGCCGTGCCGGCCGACCCAGATCTCGCCGGCGTTGGGCCGCATCTGGCCGTGCACCAGCCGAAGCAGGGTGGTCTTGCCCGATCCGCTTGGCCCGGTGATCTCGACCAGCTCTCCCGCCGCAACCTGGAAGTCGACGCCCTTGAGCACCGCCTGGCGGCCGAAAGACTTCGAAACGCCTGCCAGCCGGACCAGCGGCTGGGTGACGGCGGCCACCGGTGCCGAATGTCCATTCTTGCCGTTCTTTTTCGCCTGACTGGCGCGGACCGTTCCGGTCGGCGTGCGCGCGCGCCAAGACGCCGCTGCTCGGCTTCCCACCCTGCGGTTCAGATTAGCCCATACCGGCTCGCACGTCCGACCCTAATCTGCGAGTCGGTCCAGGTTCAAAGCCTGAACCCGAACAGGATCGCCAGCAGTAGCTTTGGTTGTCGGAAGTGCCGGCCTGGTGGACCGGCCCCGCCGCGCTTCGTGTGCTCACGGACAGCCGTTCAGGGCGAGGGGCGAGGCGGCGACCGAGATGGTGTACGCACCGCCCGAGGGCGTCGCTGTGACGAGCCGGCCGGCGCTCGATGCCCCGGTCTGGATGGCGATGCCGCCCGAGGCCGACACGGCGCCGGTGACCTCGCGCGGGATCACGATCTCGGTCGAGGCGTCGCCCAGCGTGCCCTTGCCCGTCAACCTGAAGGCACCGCTCGCCGCGTCATACCGGTACGTGATCGACGCGTCGGCCGAGGCGCGCGGATACACCCGTGCCAGCAGGCGCTCTCGGGTGGCGCGCAGGCAACCACTCGACGCCGTCGGTGTAGATGCATCTGGCGGCTTGAAAACGCCCCAGCTGCCTGCATCTCCGTTTTCCTTCCAGGTCCAGAAGGCGAAGCTCACGTCATGCCTCTCGGCCTCGAGCAAGACGTTGGTCACGATCTCCCGATCCCATTCCGGCGAGTCGCCGAACTCCATCACGAAAAGCGCCGCGTTCATGGCCCGCGCCTCACGATCCGCCCACATGAATCCCTGCTCGTATCCGCCCCACGGGTAGTTCGCCTTGTCCGCGGGCTCGCCGAGAAACGTGTCGAACGTGTAGATGTGGGTGTACGCGTGGACCCCGAGCACGAGGTTCGGATACGAGCTGACCGGAAGGCCGAGGTGGGTCGGAAAGTCGGTCACCTCGCGCAGCAGGCCGGTGTCGAGGAAGAACAGGTGGTGCAGGTCGTGAACCCCGAGGTCGCGGTACCCGCAAACCGCCGGCATGAAGGTGCCGGTCCAGCACGACACGCCGTCGTGCACACCGGTCAGGGCGTCGATGGCTCGCCTGTAGAAGGGCCACAGCAGCAGGTCGTCGAATCCAGGGGGCAGGTTCCAGCCGTCGAGCGGCTCGTTGAAGATGCTGTAGCCCGCGACCACGCTGTCGTTGACGAACCGCCTGGCCAGGAACGCGAGGGCGGAGATGTACTCGTCCTGGATCCCGTCGCGGTTGAACCAGAAATTGTTGAACGCCTCGAGCACGGCCGGGCTCAGCTCGCGGTGCCCGAAGTAGTCTTCGGACGGAAAGCCGTCGGTGATCGTCGCCCAGGCCGGCGCGCCCGAGTGTGAACCCAGGTCAACCACCTTGCCGCCCGGAAGCGGTGGGTTGGACGGCCTGTCGACAAACCTCGAAAACGCGTTCTGATGCATGTCGACGATCACGTACATGCCGAGGGCGCGCGCCCAATCGACGACCTGGGCGACCCGGTCTACGTAGAGCCTGCTGAACTGGCCCCGCTGCGGCTCGAGCAGGCTCCACGAGATCGGCAGCCGGATGGAGTTGAAGCCGAGCGCGGCCATCGCGACCACGTCTGACTTGCAGAGCGGCGGATAGTGGTACGCGGCGCTGTTGTCGGGACACCCGCCGGCGTATGCGGCGGGGTCGATGGGATAGAAGGGCGGCGGGTACAGGCTTTTCGGATCGCCGCCCGACCGGAAGTCGATGAGCCCCGCGGGGATGGCGCCATGGAGGAGCACCATTCGGCCCCGGTCGTCGGCGATGAACGGGCGACCGTTGGAAGGATGCTCGACGTGCAGCCACGGCAGCGCGCCGGCGGGCACAGGGGGCGCGGCCGGCGGGGGCGTCAGTCCCGAGACGATGGAGAGCGCGATCGCGCCTGGATAGGTGAACACCGCGATGACCAGGACCACGACCACACCTGCCCATCGGAGAATTCGGCTCACGACCCAAGCAGCCAGAAAACGATGCCGAGGAGTGCGAGGACCAGGGCCACGAAACCGGCCACCAGGCCGACCAGCGCAGCTCCCTCACCGGTCAGGTTGCCCGGTCCGGTGCGGATCCTGTAGAGGGCGCGGGCGCCGGACCAGATCGCCAACGGCGCGAAGACTCCAAAAAGAAGGCTGAGCAGGCCGAAGACCAGGGCGCGGGTCGCCGACCTGTCGCGGGTCACATCACCAGAAGGTGCCGCCGCCCACAAGGAGATAGAGGATTGGGCCGATGCCCCAGAAGAAGGAGATGATGATCCAGAGCACCTTGGAGAGGGTCCCCATCTCTTTGCGACCGACGATGTTGATCACACAGAGAAGAAAGGCGATGGGGTGGAGGAAGATCGCGAGCAGGACCTCGACGATGAACTTGAACATGCCGCTAGTTTCGCGCGCCTCGTGAGTGTTTGACAACCGCGCGCAGCGGGTCCGGGATTCGCGGCCAGCCCCCGGCGGGAGCGTACGTCCCATCAGGGGCCTGCTCGTAGGTCGATTTCATCCGACCGCGAGCCACCGCGCCGACCGCATCCAGGAAGCGATCGACCTCGGTCTCGGTGTTGTACGGCGCAAGGCTCGCGCGCACCGCGCCGGGCAGTGCGCGGCGGTGGCCTGCCGTGACCTCGGCTTCGACCGACTGCACCGCGTCGCGGTCCATGTGCAATAGATGAAAGACGTAGGGATTGGCGCAGAAGCAGCCGTGCCGGACCGCGATGCCCCATTCGTGGCTGAGCGCGGCGGCGACCAGGCCGTGGTGTAGGCCCTCGACGACGAAGCTCGCGAGCGCGAGCCGGTTCGTGCCGGGTCGCGATTCGAGCTCGCCGAGGACGCCGACGCCGGGGATCCGGCCCAGCCCTTCGGCGAGCCTGCAGCCGAGCGCTGTCTCGTATCGCAGCATCTCGTCGAACCCCAGCTCGACCAGCGTTTCGATGGCCACTCCGAGCGCCACCGCGCCGATCACATTTGGCGACCCCGCCTCTTCGCGGTCGGGCAGATCGGCCCATACGGTGTCGTCCCAGGTCACGATGCTGATCGCCCCTCCGCCCATCACCTCGGGCGCCCCGGCGAAGAAATCGCGTGGCGCCACCAGCACACCGGCGCCATATGGCGCGTACATCTTGTGGCCTGACAGCGAGACGAAATCGAGATGACCCGGGTCGTCTGCGGGGCGCACGTCGATCCGGTGGTGCGGCGCCAGCTGCGCGGCGTCGACCGAGACGAGCGCGCCATGCCGGTGGGCGACCTCGGCCACATCGTGGATGGGCGAGACGAATCCCGTGACGTTCGATGCTCCGCACACGGCCACCAGCCCGATCTGTCCCGAATGCGCCTTCAGCTCCTGTTCGATCGCGTCGAGGTCGAGGTGTCCGTCCTCGTCGAGGCCGACCATCACGTGCCCGCTGCGGTGGCGCCAGGGGAGAAGGTCGGCGTGGTGCTCCATCTCGGTCACGAGCACCTGGCGGCCGTCCAGCCGCGCCTGCTCGGCCGCGATGCGGTTCAGCGCGTCCGTCGTGCCCTTGACGAAGATCACGACCTGCGACCTCTGGTCAACGCCCAGGAAGTGCGCGACGAGCTCACGGGCCTGCTCGTAGGCCTCGGTGGCCAGGCGCGACTTGTAGCCGGTCCCGCGGTGGACGCTGGAGTAGAGGTCGGAGAATCCCGTGACGGCGTCGCGCACGCGCTCGAGCGGCGGTGTGCTCGCGGCGTTGTCGAAGTTGACGCCGGTGACCGTGCCGCCGCCGTGGACCGGAACCGGCAGGTCGACGCCCGCGAAATGCTCACGCCATCGTGCGGCTTTGGTGCTGCTCAATCCTCTGCGAAGCGTAACTCCCCCCGTGCACAGCGCAAGCGCGAGCCAGGGCCGTATCAGTCACACTATTAACCAGGGCATCGCTTGTGTCGTTGACACGGAACCGAGGCACAGACAACGGAGACTCCAGCCTCGCGGCGCGAGAGCTGAGCTTTCTCGTGCGCCTCGCCCAGGCGGCGGCCTCGACCCAGCGTCCCGATGAGCTGCTCGACCTGATCATCGGTGAGACCACATCCGCCACGGGCACCGACGTGTGCTCGCTCTACCTGCTGGCGGCTGGAGGCGCGGAGCTCCTGCTGACAGCGACCAACGGCCTCAACGAGAACATGGTCGGGAGGGTCACCATGCGGGTCGGCGAGGGGATCACCGGCTGGGTCGCCGAGACGCGGCAGCCGGCCGTGGTGGCCGACGTCAGCCAGGAGCCGCACTGGAAATGGGTGCCTGGCCTCGACGAGGATCGCTTCCATTCGATGCTGTCGGTGCCCATCGAGTCAGGGCCCCGCCTCGTCGGCGTGCTCAACGTTCAGAGCACGGAGAAGCGGGACTTCACGCCTGGCGACATCGACTTCCTCCGCGCGATCGCCGGCCAGGTGGCCGGCATCCTGGAGCGGAGCGAGCTGCAGCGGCGGACAGAGGTCCAGCTCGCGGAGATTCAGCTCTCGCATGACATACACGAGCGCTTCACCCTCCTGTCGCTCGAGGGGGCGGGAATCAAGTCGATCCTCGAGGTCGTCGGATCGCTCGCGGGAGGGCGTGCCGGGCTCTACTCGCCCGATGGCTACCGGGTGCGGGGGGCAGGCGAGCCCTCGGACGGCATGCCGCCCCGGATCCACATCCCCAACCCGCTCGCGCAGGCTGGGGCTCGGGAGGTGCGGATCAGCGCCGGCCGGCCTACGCGGCAGCTGGATGTCGTGCCCGTGCGTGCCGGGGGCGACGTGCTGGGAATGCTCGCGGTCGGGGTCGACGAGTCGACGGTGGACAGCGAGGGGCGGCGAAGGGCGCTCGAGCACGGCTCGACTGTGCTGGCCCTCGAGCTCTCCAAGGAACGCGCGGCCGCCGAGGTGGAGCGCCGCCTGCGTGGCGACCTGGTGGAAGAGGTGCTGGCGGGCGGTCTCGAGCCGGACGAGGCGGAGCGCGTCGCGCGGCAGGCGGAGCGCCTGGGTCACCGCCTTCCCCACCACGCATGGGTGGTCGTGCTCGAGCCCGACGACGACGCGACCGAGGCCGCGCTGGCCGCTCGCGGGAGGCAGGACAGGCTGGACGCCGCGCTGAGCGGGCTGATCCGCTCCCGCCTCCCCGGGGCGCTGACGCTCGTGCGCAGCGCGTCGGCCGTGTTCCTCGTCCCTGACGAGGTCGCCCCCGACCTGCAGACCGTGGAGCGGCTGGCTGGCCAGATCCTGGCTGCCGCGGCGCCGGTGATGAAACCGGGTTCGGCGTCCGTCGGCATCGGCAACCTGGCCAACGGTGTGGGCGAGCTGGCGCGGTCTCACGTGGAGGCACGGCAGGCGCTCCGCTTGACCCGGCGCGCCGGCGGGCGCGGGCGGATGGCCTCTTATCGCTCCCTGGGAGCCTTCCGGCTGCTGCTCGAGGTCCAGAGCCCCGAGGCTCTGCGGCGGTTTGTCAACGAGCTGCTCGGAAAGCTGCTCGACTACGCGCAGTCACGCGACACGCCCCTGCTCGAAACCCTCGAGGCGCTGGCGGCTGCACGCTGGGTCCGGCGCGCGGCCGCGCGCGCCCTGGGCATCCACATCAACTCGATGACCTACCGCGTCGAGCGCATCGAAGCCCTCACGGGCCTGCAGCTCGACGACCCCGAGACGCGAGTCGCGATCAGCATCGCCCTGCGCGCCCGCGCCATGCTCGGCATGTGACGCGTCAGGGTCATCGGTCGAGCTCCGCTCGCACGTAATCGAGGAACTGGGTCCGCAGCGCGTCGTTCTGGAACGACCGGAACGAAAAGAGCTGGGCATCGGCGAGGAACTCCGACCTCGCCGCGTCGTAGCGTCTCCCCAGCTCCACCTCGCGCGTCTGGCGCCGCTCCGCACGGCGGCGAAACCTGTGAGCCGTGTGCTCCGCGGCCGACACATGTCTCGATTTGGTGAAGCTCAGGACCAGGACGCCGAGCCACACCATCATCGTCGTAAAGACCGTCAGGGCGAAGGCTTCGAGCAGCGCCGACAGCGGGTCACCCGCGGTGACCCACAGGAACCAGAACCGCAGGGCGCCGATCGACAGCAGCCCGACCGTGAGAGCACCGATCGTCAGCACACGCCTCCATCCGGTCTTGAAATGCGAAACGGCCCACATGCCCGCGGCCAGCGCGCCGACGATCACCGCCGTGATGCCCCACGTGGGCATGCGGTCGAGACCGAAGGTCTGCGCCGCGAGGTTCGCGGGCAGCGCATCAAGGGCCACGAACAGCGCGGCGAGTGTCGCGCCGGTGGCGAAGGTCAGGCGTTGATGCCGGTGCTCGTCGTGCATGCGGGCTCGACGCCCTGCCTCGAGCTCGGCCTCCGCTGCTTTCTGTGTCAGCGCGTCGCGCTCCTTGACGGCCGCTTCGAGTCGCTGCGCGTCGGCCTTGAGGTCCTGGAAGTCGCGCGCGACGCGGGTCTCGGACAGGAACTCTCGCATCGTCGAGACCTGGGCATCCGAAGTGACCAGCTCGCGCTGCACAGGCGCGCCGATTCTCTCTATTGACTGCACGTTCTCCCTCCTTGCATTACCGGTTCACCGCCTGTGCGAGTTGGAGCTGGGTCAGCGCGGTGTTCAGGGTGGTGACCGAAACGGCCCCGGCTTTTGTGCCGGACGCGGTCCAGGAAGCGGCGGCCGTCGGATCCGCCAGGTTCGCGACCACCAGGTTCACGTTGGCGAAGCTGCCGGGGTCGAGCGCGACGGCTCCGTGCTCGCCGCCGCCCAGCAGGAGCAGCAGCCTGCGCCCGGGCAGCCCACCCAGCGTGGCCACCCCAGCCGAGATGGACGAGGCCAGGGCGTGACCGTCGATCACGTGGTAGGGCGGCGCTGGTGAGCTCGCCTTGCGATCCAGCTCTGCGGCGACCTGCTGCTGCCATGGCTGCAGGCTGGTCGCGGCCGCGGCCCGCCACGCGTCGATTCGGCCTTGATTGGTGGCGTTGTCCGACGCGACCGCGTGGGTGTACTGGGCGCGCTGATAGTCGGTGGGGTTGGTCGGTTCCTGCGGAAGCCGGACGAGCTCTGGCGGAGGAGGTCCGGCGGGCGCTCGGGAAACGAACAGCAGCGGCTCCTGGCCGGCGCCGTTCGGGATGATCACCCGGTCACCCGGATGGATCCAGGTCCAGTTGCGTCCCGCGACAGGTCCAAGCTGCGCGTTGGATTTCTCGAGGTCGCCCAGGGTCAGGCCGTGCGCGGCGGCGATCGAGCTCAGGTTGTCACCCTGCCGCACGAGATAGACCTGGCCGAACGACGGCTGCACCGTGAGCACGACGATCGCCTCGCCCGGGCTCGCCTCGGCGCTTACCACGCCCGCGAGCTCCTGCAGCTCCTGGGCGTACTTGTCTGAGGCCGGATCCACCAGGACGACGAGGGCGAGCGTGGGCGGGGGTTTGTAGGTCTGCGTGTTCGAGAGCGTGGCCGGCCCGCATCCGGCGACGGCAAGCGCCAGGATCGCCGGCAAAGAATAGAAAAGGCGATTGCGCCTGGCCTGGCCGGATCTCGATTTCATGGATTCACGACTCTTTACACCGGGGTCCTTATCGAACCGTCAACGCGCCGCCAGGAGCCGCTACGCAAACCTTGGAAAAGGCCAAGAGGAGCCGGCTTGCGCCGCGCACGAGCTACCTCGGTGAGGCGGCCCTGAGGGCTTCGACCTGGCTGTTGTAATCGCTTGCCGAGATGGGCTGGGTCGACTCCGGCCAGGGGAGCGGCCGGCGCGGCGCCGGGTCGTCCGGATAGCGGAGGACGATCTGGGTGTGGAGGTGGGGGACGCCGTTGCCGTTGGTCGCGTAGTTGGTCTTGATCGGCCGGTAGTGCTCTTCCAGCAGGCGGGCGACCTCGAGCACTTCAGACCAGTACCGCATGGCCTCTTCGTGGTGAAGTTCGGTCGGTTCGGCCACGTGCCTTCCACGCCAGACGACGACCGAGTAGCCGGGACTGACATCCTCCCTCAGCAGGTAGGCGTCGCTGAGCCTGCCTTCATAGAATCGCGTCCCGAGCTGGTTCGAGTTGGGCCGTCCTTCAGCGCACATCGGGCAGCCGTCTCCGGCGCGCCACGCCATCCACTCGGGCGGCCAACGTTCGGTCATCGGGCCGAAAACTACAACGAAAAGGGCCCCGGCGCGAGCCGAGGCCCTTTTGGAGAGTGTTGGCTCCGACTCAGACGTCGCTGTAGAGCATGAATTCCCACGGGTGAGGCCGAAGGGCGACCGCATCGACCTCCTTCTTGCGCTTGTAGTCGATCCAGGTGTCGATCACGTCCTTGGTGAAGACGCCGCCCTCGAGCAGGAACGCGTGGTCCTTCTCGAGCGCGTCGAGCGCCTCGCCGAGCGAGCCCGGCACCGACTTGATCTTGGCCTTCTCTTCGCCGTCGAGCTCGTAGATGTCCTTGTCCACCGGCTCCGGCGGAAGGATCTTGTGCCTGATGCCGTCGAGCCCTGCCATCAAGCAGGCAGAGAACGCGAGGTAGGGGTTGGCCGCCGGGTCCGGTGAGCGGAACTCCACGCGCTTGGTCTTCGCATCGGTCGAGTACATGGGGATCCGTACGCACGCCGAGCGGTTCCGCTTCGAGTAGACGAGGTTGATCGGCGCCTCGTATCCGGGCACGAGTCGCCGGTAGGAGTTGGTGGTCGGTGCGCAGATCGCGAGCAGCGCCGCCGCATGCTTCAACAGTCCGCCGATGTAGTAGACGGCGGTCTGGCTCAGGCCGGCGTAGCCGCTCTTGTCGGCGAACAGGTTGGCGCCGTCCTTCCAGAGGCTCTGGTGGACGTGCATGCCGGAGCCGTTGTCCAGGAAGAGGGGCTTGGGCATGAAGGTCGCCACGTACCCATGCTGGGCGGCGACGTTCTTGATGACGTACTTGTAGACCATCATCTTGTCGCCCATCTTGGTCAGCGAGTCGAACCGCATGTCGATCTCGGCCTGCCCCGCGGTGCCGACCTCGTGGTGCTGCACCTCGACGCGGACTCCCGCCTCGAGCAGCTTGAGCATGATCTCCGAGCGCAGATCCTGGAACTTGTCGATCGGCGGAACTGGAAAGTAACCTTCCTTGTGGCGGGGGCGGAACGCGAGGTTTGGCTCGCTGTTCTTGCCCGAGTTCCAGATGCCTTCTTCGGAATCGATGTGGTAGTAGCCGCTGTGCGCGTTCTGGTCGAAACGCAGCGAGTTGAAGAGGTAGAACTCCGCCTCAGGTCCCCAGTAGCTGACGTCCGCGATGCCGGAGCGGCACAGGTGCTCCTCCGCCTTCTTGGCGATGAAGCGGGCGTCACGCGAGTAGGGCTCGCGGGTGATCGGATCGACCACGTCGCAGATCAGGAACAGCGTCTTGTGTGAAAGGACGGGGTCGATCGTGGCCGAGTCGGGGTCAGGCAAGAGGAGCATGTCGCTCTCGTCGATGGCCTGGAACCCCCGAATGCTCGAGCCGTCGAAGCCAAGCCCTTCGGTGAAGCTGTCCACGTCGAGCTCCCCCAGGGGAAGGCTGAAGTGCTGCCATGTGCCCGGCAGGTCCACGAAACGGACGTCGACCACCTCGACGCCCTCGGCCTTGGCCCTCTCGAGGACCTCTCTCGGGCTCGTCCTGCTACCTGACTTCGTCTCGATCGCCATCAACACCCTCCATGAACCCTTGACCTGTAATTGACGGGCTCTGGGCTCATCCTAGGAATGGGCCGGCGCACGTTCACGGTGCCAGCATCACGAATCCAGGCGGCTGATTTATGTGTGGTTAGCACAAACGAAGCCGTTCAGCGCCGCATGCGGCCTGTATGGACTACACGAGAAAGCGCTGCAGCTGTTCGTGAAGAGCGTACGTTTCGCCGTTCGGCTCGCGGCCCCTAGCGTGACTCGTCGAGCCGCACCCGCACGGCATCCACACCGGAGGTGAGTCTGTTGCCATCAGCCGCAGCCGAGCTGAAGAGATCGCTCTCCAAACGCCGACGCGTGCTCGCCGTGGCCGGGGGCGTCGCCCTCGTCGCCACCATCGCTCCGATCGCCGTCCTGGCCGATGACAACACGGCGACCCAGGCTGCCGGCGTCGCGGCCGACACCGTGTGGGTGATCGTCGCCGCCTGTTTCGTGATGTTCATGCAGGCCGGTTTCGCGATGCTCGAGGTCGGCTTCAGCCGCATGAAGAACGTCGGTGCGGTGGTCGCCAAGGTGGTGACCAACCTGAGCGTGAGCTCGATCGCCTACTGGGCGGTCGGCTTCGGATTCGCCTTCGGCGCCGGCGGGATCTTCGCCTTCATCGGCGGCAGCGGCTTCTTCCCGACCTTCAGCCCGGGCTCGCAGCTGAACCTGCCGGCCATAGCGTCCAGCACCGCGCCGGCGGCCGCGAAATGGTTCTTCGAGTTCGTGTTTTGCGCCGTCTCGCTCGCCATCGTCTGGGGCACGATGCTCGAGCGGACGAAATTCATCGTCTACATCCTGTTTGGAGTTCCGTTCGCGGCCTTCATCTATCCGCTGATCAGCCACCAGCTCTTCGGTGGCGGCTTCCTGATGGCGACGCTTGGATCCCAGGACTTCGCCGGCTCGACCGTGGTGCACCTCACCGGTGCGACCGCGGGGTTGGCCGGCCTGCTGCTGCTCGGGCCTCGGATCGGCAAGTACGAGCGCGGCCGGTCCAACGCGATCCCGGGCCACAACATGCCGCTGGCCCAGCTCGGTGTGCTGATCCTGTGGTTCGGTTGGTTCGGGTTCAACCCGGGATCGACGCTGAACGCGACCAACCTGCACTTCGCCGACGTGGTCGTCGTCACCAACCTTGCGGCCGCGGGTGGAGCGGTCGCCGCGATGGCCACCGTGTACTTCATCACCAGGACCACGGACGTCGGCATGATCGGCAACGGCGCGATCGCGGCGCTGGTCGCCATCACGGCCCCCTCCGGCTACGTCGAGCCGTGGGCCGGAATCGTGATCGGGCTGGTCGCCGGGGTGATCGTCGTGGTCGGCGTGCTGGCGATCGACAAATACCTGGACGACCCTGTGGGCGCCCTTCCCGCGCACGGCCTCGCCGGGATCTGGGGCACGCTGAGCTGCGGACTGTTCACCGTTCCCGCGCTGGCCAGGTTCAACGGAGTCGGCCAGGGCGGCCTGTTCTACACCGGCAGCTTCCACCAGTTGGGGGCGCAGGCGATCGCGGTGACGGCATCATTCATCACGGTCTTCGTGCTCAGCTACGGGTTGTTCTGGATCATCAAGAAGACGGTGGGCTTGCGTGTGAGCGCTGTTGAGGAGATGGAAGGTCTCGACATCAGCGAGCACGGGATGTGGGGCTATCCCGAGTCGTTCATGCCCGTTCCTGGCGGCGTCTACCGACAGCCGGATACACCGACGGTCAATCCGCACCAGGCCCCTGAACATGCGGGCGGTGCGCACAAGGAGGCGGCGCCGGCATGAGCATGAACGGAGGAGCTCACGGCATGAAGATGGTGGTCGCGATCATCCGCCACGAGAAGCTGCAGGAGGTCCAGGACGTGCTCGACGAGTGCGGTGTCTCAGGCGTCACGGTCACCGAGGTGAAGGGCTGCGGCGCGCAGCGAGGCTACACGGAGAAGTACCGGGGCGCCGCGGTCCACATATCGCTGCGCCCGCGTCTGAAGGTCGAGGCGGTGATGCAGTCGGAGATCGTGACCACCGTCGTCGACAAGATTGCCGCCGCGGCCCGGACCGAGAAGGGTGAGGTGGGCGACGGCAAGATCTTCGTCATCGGCGTGGAGGATGCCGTCCGGATCCGTACAGGCGAGCATGGCCCGGAAACGGTGAGGCACGCGCAAAGAGCGATGTGGGGCCACTGAAAGTTATGAGAGGCAACCCCGGAGTGGTTTCCTCTCATCGACCGGTCGCTTCGCGACGGGTCTGCTCTCCTTCCGGTATACGGTTGGGACTTTTCCACGCAGTCCCCCGGGGCGACGCCAGGCAGGCGTTTCAGACAAAGTCGCGGCCGGAGTGAATCCGGCCGCCAAGGCAGCGTCAGTAAGTCATTAGAGAAAACCCCATTTGGGGTTCCCTCTCATAATTTTCGTCAGCCGGCGGCTTCGAGGCCCTGAGGGGAGTTCGCCTTGACGTGCTTGGTGATCCAGGCCTTGATCGGCGCCGTGCCGCCCGGGAAACCCACTAGCCGGTCGACCAGCTTGCCGTC
>DATEHQ010000070.1:0-1376 GCA_035279525.1 Candidatus Dormiibacterota bacterium | reverse complement strand
GTGCTCACCGACGAGCTCGAGCTCGATCGGGTGCTGGTCGCGGGAGCGGCGACCGTCGGCTGACGGCCGACGCCGGCAGGGGCGCGGACGTGCTCGCGGGCTAGTGACCTGAGTCGTTAGTTCGCAGGGACCCGGCGTGTGCCGCCGAATGTCGTCTTGTTCGGTCACGACGATGGGAGGCGGTTATGCCGGTTCGTGCTGAGGTCGTGCTTAGCGATGAGGAGCGGGAGACGCTGGAGCGGTGGGCTCGGCGTCCGACGAGTGCGCAGGCGTTGGCGTTTCGCTGCCGGATCGTTTTGGCGGCTGCCGAGGGCCGCTCGAGCACCGAGATCGCGGCCGAGCTGGGCTGCAACGGTTCGACCGTGGGGCGGTGGCGTGGCCGCTTCGCGCGGCGCGGCCTTGACGGGTTGCACGATGAGCCGCGGCCGGGCAAGCCGCGCACGATCAGTGACGAGCAGGTGGAGCGGGTGATTGTGAAGACGCTGGAGGAGCGGCCCTCGAACGCGACGCATTGGTCGACCAGGTCGATGGCGGCGGCGACCGGGATGTCGCAGTCGGCGGTCAGCCGGATCTGGCGGGCGTTCGGGCTCAAGCCGCACCAGACCGAGGCGTTCAAGCTCTCGCCGGATCCGCAGTTCATCGACAAGGTGCGTGACATCGTCGGGCTCTATCTCAATCCGCCCGAGGCGGCGGTCGTCCTCTGCGTCGATGAGAAGTCGCAGATCCAGGCGCTCGACCGCTCGGCGCCGGTGTTGCCGCTGATGCCGGGCGTGCCGGCGCGCCAGACCCACGACTACGTCAGAAACGGCACCACCAACCTGTACGCGGCGCTCGATGTCGCCTCCGGGCAGGTGCTCGCGGAGATGACGTCCAGGCACCGCGCCGAGGAGTTCCGCCGCTTCCTCAACCTGATTGACGCCTCCGTCCCGGCGCACCTCGACGTGCACTTGGTGCTCGACAACTCCTCGACTCACAAGACGCCGTCGATCCAGCGCTGGCTTGTCCGCCACCCGCGCTTCACGCTGCATTTCACGCCGACCTACGGCTCCTGGCTCAATCTCGTCGAGCGCTGGTTCGCCGAGCTGACCACGAAATGGATCAAACGGAGCGCTCACCGCTCCGTCCGCGACCTCGTCGCCTCGATCCGCACCTGGATCACCAACTGGAACGACAACCCAAAGCCCTTCGTCTGGCACAAGACCGCCGATGAGATCCTCGACAGCCTCGCCGCCTACTGCCAACGAATCAACGACTCAGGTCACTAGCAGCGCCGTGCCACGGCGACCGCCTACCCCGTACAGAGAAAGCTGAACGTGGGCGCGGCGGTCCGGGCCGCCGCGCCCACCAGCTCAGGTCAGTCCTCGGCCGACTCCTCG
>DATEHQ010000069.1:0-16508 GCA_035279525.1 Candidatus Dormiibacterota bacterium | reverse complement strand
CGCAGGGCGAGGCCGAGCCGCTCGAACCACCGCGTAGCGTGGGCGACGGCCTGGGCGGGGCCTTGCCGGGCGGCCGCCGTCGGCACCACGAACGCCGGGCCGGCGCC
This sequence comes from Candidatus Dormiibacterota bacterium, assembly GCA_035279525.1. Classification (GTDB taxonomy): domain Bacteria; phylum Chloroflexota; class Dormibacteria; order Dormibacterales; family Dormibacteraceae; genus DATEHQ01. Next base: position 16,401 of record DATEHQ010000069.1, on the reverse strand, counting down.
GGCCGCGTCGACCAGCGCGCGGTCCTGCTCTTCGTTGCCGGGCTTGAACTCGTCACCGCCGACCAGCGCCAGCAACCCCGGACCGGAATCCCTTTTGGGCACGACCGTAGGATATGGCCGTGTCCGAACGCGTTCCTGTCCGCGTGAGAATCGCACCCAGCCCCACGGGCTTCGCGCACCTGGGGACGGCCAGCACGGCGCTGTACAACCTGCTCTTCGCGCGCCAGAACCAGGGCAGCTTCGTGCTTCGGATCGACGATACCGACGCCGAACGCAACCGCCCCGAGTACGAGGTTCTCATCTACGACTCGCTGCACTGGCTCGGGCTCGACTGGGACGAGGGTCCGGACAGAGGAGGTCCCGATGGGCCGTACAGGCAGTCCGAGCGGCTGGACGTCTACAGGCAGCACGCCGCACGCCTGCTGGCGGAGGGAAAGGCCTACCGCTGCTACTGCACCCCCGCGGAGCTGGACGCCGAGCGCAAGCAGGCGCAGGCGGAGAAGAGGCCCTACAGGTATTCGCGCCGGTGCCTGGTCGACCCACCCGCCGACCGCAAGGTGTTCGCCGTCCGCTTCAAGGTTCCGGGCGGTGAGGTGAGGTTCGACGACATGATCCGCGGCGAGATGAAGTTCGACGCGGACCTGATCGGGGACTTCATCATCGTCAAGTCGGACGGCAATCCGGTGTACCAGTTCGCGAGCCCGGTCGACGACGCAGTGATGAAGGTCACGCACGTGATCCGCGGGGAGGAGCACCTTTCGAACACGCCGTACCATCTGATGGTGGTCGACGCCCTGGGCTATCCGAGGCCTCTGGCGTACGCGCACATGCCACTCATCCTGTGGAAGGACGGCACCAAGCTGTCGAAGCGCAAGCATCCGGAGGCAAACCTGGCGCTCTACCGCGAGCAGGGCTACCTGCCCGAGGCGATGATCAACTATCTCGCCCTACTGGGTTGGAATCCGGGCACCGAGCAGGAGATCTTCACGTTCGACGAGCTCCTGCGTCTTTTCTCATTCGACAGGGTGCAGCACGCGGGCGCGCGCTTCGATTGGGAAAAGCTCAACTGGATCAACGGCGAGTACATCCGCGCGCTCGACGACGCGGAGCTCACGCGCGCCTTGAAGCCGTTCTTGCCCAACCTCGACGGCACCGCCATCAGGCGCGCGCTGCCGGCGCTCAGGACGCGCATGCACAAGCTGTCGCAGGCCGTCGACTACCTCGACTACCTGTGGACCGACCCTGCCCCACCGGCCCTCGACCCGGACACCGCTGCGCGCGTGCGCGCGGCGGCCGAAGCGCTGCAGGACGTGACGTGGGAACCGGAACCGATCGAGGCTTCGCTGGAAGCCGCGGTGGAAAGGTCCGGTGTCGGCAAGGGCAAGTTCTACAACCCACTGCGCGACGCGCTCACCGGGAAGAAGGTGTCATTGCCCATCCACTACACGCTGGCGCTGCTGCCTAAAGAGGTCGCCCTCTCGCGGCTGGCGCGGGCCGCAGGAATGCCCGCGTGATCCCGCTCACGATCGTCATAGACCTGAACCCCAACATCCTGCGCATCGGCCCGTTGCTGATCACCTGGCACGGCGTGTTCGCCGTGCTGGGGATCATCGCCGCGGCCCGGATCGGCTTCTGGCTGCTGCGCAGAGACGCCGGCGAGGTCCGCGGCACCGGAGACCTGCTGGCCTGGATGGTCGTCCTCGGGTTGATCGGCGCGCGCCTCCTCTATGTGTGGGAGAACCACGCCCTCTTCGCGGGCAATCAGTGGCCGCGCATCTTCGCCCTCACCGAGGGTGGCATCAGCCAGTGGGGCGGGCTGTTCGGAGCGATCGTCGGCGCGCTGGTGTGGGCGCGCCTCTCGAAGTTCTCGTTCTGGAAGATCATCGACGGGGGCGGTCCCGCCGCGATGATCGGCCTCGCGGTCGGCCGGATCGGAGACGTCATCAACGGCGAGCACCACGGCACTCCGACCTCGCTGCCGTGGGGCGTCGACTATGTCAACGCGAGCACCCTCGGTCAGCCCGGCCGGGTCGTGCATCCGGAGGTCGCGTACGAGATGGTGCTGACGCTGGTGCTGCTCGCGCTGATCCTTCCGTTCCACCACAGGCTGAAGGCGCGACTGCCCGACGGCGTCCTGGGCCTGGTCTACCTCGGCCTTTACGCGGGCGGACGTTTCTTCCTGAGCTACTTCAGGGAGGACATGCAGATCGTCTTCGGCTTGCGACAGGCGCAGATCGCCTCGCTGCTCATGGTCGTGATCGCCGTCGTCGCGATCCCGATCCTTTTCCGGCTCCGCCGGCGGCGAGCTCGAGCAGACGAAGAGCCAGTCCAGGCGACTCCGGAAAATGTTTGAAGTAGACGTGAACGTCTTCGTGCGCACCGACAGCTGAGCGGACCTCCGCGGTCCACGGGTAGAGCGTCTCTTCCGAGTAGCCGCGCCGCAGGCGAAAGTAGGCCACCGGGCCCACCTCGACCAGGGGCGCGCGCGGCCATTTCTCCTCATCGGTCACGACCAACGCGCCACCGTGCCGGCGGATCACCGCGTACGTCTCGTCGTTGAACCACGAATCGTGGCGGAACTCGACGGCCGCCGTCCGCTCCAGTGCCGCCAGCAATGCGTCGAGCAGCGCCAGGTTGAAGCGCCGCACTGGAGGAAACTGCAGCAGGATCGGACCGAGGCGGTTGCCCAGCGGCGACATCCGCTCGCCGAAGCTCTTCGCGACACCCACGCGGTCGAACGCGTCCGCCGAGTAGGTCAGCGCGCGGTTTGCCTTCATGCAGAAACGGAATCCAGGCGGCACGTCCGCGCTCCAGTGCTCGAGGGTGGATGGCGGCGGGGTCCTGTAGAAGCTGCCGTTCAGCTCGATTCCATTCAACTTCGACGCGTAGTGGGCCAGCATCTTCGATCCCGCGAGATTCGCGGGATAGAAACCGCCCTTCCAGCTCGCGTAGCTGAATCCCGACGTGCCGGCGTAGAGCGTTTGGAGAGTCCTCAGGGAGTCGCGAGCGCGCGACTCCGCATCACGCGTTCGTGGAGCTGGCCGCACGCGGCGTCGGCCTCGCGGCCGCGCGTGTCGCGCACCGTGACATTGAGCCCCTGCCCTTCGACCATCTCCTTGAAGGCGCGTACGCCGGCCGGCTCGGGCGCGCGATACGGCGTGCCGTCGACCGGGTTGAAAGGGATCAGGTTGACGTGCGCGAGCTTGCGCTTGAGGAGCGCCCCGAGCTCCTGCGCGTCGCGCGCGGAATCGTTCACGCCCGCGAGCAGGACCCACTCGTAGCTGACCCTCCGGCCTGTCTTCTCCGCATAGGCCTGTGCGGCGGCGACCAGGCCGGCCAGCGGGTACTTGCGGTTGACCGGCACGAGCTCGTCACGCAGCTCGTCGCGAGCGGCGTGCAGGGAGATGGCGAGCGTCACGGGCAGCCTTTCGGCGGCGAGCTGCTCGATGCGAGGGATGAGGCCGCTCGTCGACACCACGATGCGGCGCGCGCTGATGCCCAGCAGCTCGGGATCGGTGAGCATGCGCACGGAGTCGATGACCGAGCGGTAATTCGCCATCGGCTCGCCCATGCCCATGAACACGACGTGGGACAGCCGGCGGCCCTCTCTCGCGAGCAGGCCCTGCGCGTCGATCGCTTGCTCCACGATCTCGTGCGCCTTCAGGTTGCGGCCGAAAGGAAACCTGCCGGTGGCACAGAAGGGACACCCGATGGGACAGCCCGCCTGCGACGAGATGCAGAGCGTCGAGCGGTCCCTGTAGCGCATCACCACCGCCTCCACCGAATGCCCGCCGTCGAGCTCGTAGAGCGTTTTCGTGGTCAGCCCGCTGTCCGCTTCGCTGACGGCGACCGGGCGGAGCGACGTGGCGCGGAAGTCACGTTCCAGCGCCGCGCGCATGGGCTTCGGAATGTCGGCCATCTGGTCGAATGCGGTGGCGCCGCGGGCGAGCCAGGCCCAGGCCTGGCGCCGGCGGTAGCCGGGCACGCCCTGTTCGACGAACCACGCCTCCAGCTCGGCGCGCGGAAGCGCGAGCACCGGCGTCCTGGCAGCTGTCACCGGTCGAGGATACCGGTCGCCTCGTAAACCTCCCGCCCATCCTGGTCGCGCACGCGCGCCGCACCGTCATCGACCAGCTTTCGCAGATGCGCGCGCAGCGTCATCTCGGCGGCGCGCATCAGCGGCTCGTCAAGCTCTCCGTACACGCGCCTCGTGAGGTCGGCCGCCGTGCCCCCACCGTCCCGCACCGCGGTGAGGACCTGGGCCTCGCGCTCGACGCGGTGCTGGCGGTACTCGTGGATCTTGCCCATCGCGTCGGTGACAGGATCCCAGTGGCCGGGAAAGAGAAGGCGAGGGTTCAATGCGGCCAGCCTGTCGAGCGACCGCAGGTACGCGGCGACGTCTCCTTCGGGAAAGGTGACCATCGAGCTGCCGCGCCCGAGGATCAGGTCGCCGGTGAACACCGCCCCATCCTCGGGGATGACGAATGACAGATGGTCGCCGCTGTGCCCGGGTGTGTGCAGCGCCGTGAGGTTGAGCGTCCCGACGCGAACCACGTCGCCGTCGCCGAGCTCGGGGAATCGACGCACCGACGCATGGTGGGGACGGGCGAAGCGCTCCGCCAGCGGCAGGTGGTCCGGATGCGAGTGGGTGACGAGGACCACGCCGACGGCGGCCGTTCCGATGCGCCGGTTGAGCGCGGCGAGGTGCGCGTCGTCGTCGGGTCCCGGATCGATCACCGCGACGACCGGGCCGGCCTCGACGATCCACGTGTTGGTGCCCGGCCCGGTGTAAGGACCCGGGTTGGGCGCGACGACGCGATGAACCGCGGTCAAGTCAGCGAGGGCGGTACGCGGGCAGGTACATGTCCACGCCGTCCGGTGCGTTGGCGTCGAGCCAGCCGTCGAGCTGCGTGTCGACGATCAGGCGCACCAGCGGCTCGCCCATCTCGGGCACGGGAAGCGGCCTGCGCTCGCCGGACGTGTCGAGGTGCACCTTCCACCACGACCCCACCGGCTCGGCGGCGACGGAGAGCGAGTCACCCTGGAGCCAATCCTTGGCGCGGCTGAACGCCTCGACGAGGACGGGCTCCGAGCCCAGCACCGCCGCGTCGGCGGGCAGCTTCCTCTCCACGCCGGGGATGGCGAGGTTGAGCACGGCGCCCAGCACGACGCCGCGGGCGCTGTCCTTGGGCTCTACCGCGGCGACCTCCAGCGCGGCGGCCCGCCGTCCGATCTCCTGCGCCTGCTCGAACAGCCCCTCCAGCATGTCGGGCCGGCCGAACGCGGCCTGCCGGGTCGATTCCTGGAAGGCGAGGAGCGACGAGCGCAGCTTGTGCCCCAGCCGCCCGAGCAGGTGGTCGCGGTGCTCGGCCGTCAGCTGCTGGCCGAGCTCGATGCAGCGGCGAGCCGCCCCGAGGCCGCTCTTGTCGGCCCACCCGACGAGCCGGCCGTTCAGCACCAGGGGCTCCCAGGGACCGCCGGGCGGTGGAAAGTCGGCGTCCGCGGGCCCGTGCCGCTGCCGTTCGGGCACCGACTCCAGCCCGCCACCCACCCTCACCCAGATCGGCGCGGGCGCACCAGCCATATTCACGTTGACGGGATCAGGTCCGGATTCTCGCCGCGACCGTGAATTTGAACACCGTGCCCTGCCTTCCACTGGAGGCGACCCAGATCCGGCCGCCGAACGAGCGCTCGACGACCAGCCGGCAGAGGTAAAGGCCGAGCCCGAGGCCGCCCTGTGAGCGGTTCCGGCCCGCCGGCCCGGTCTTCTCGAAGAGCGTGTCCAGGCTCGCCGACTGGAGGCCCTGGCCGCGGTCGCCGACCGTCACCTCGAGCCAGCCGCGCTGTGATTGCCGGGCATCGACCGTGACGGGTCCTGACGTGTACTCGAGCGCGTTGCCGACCAGGTTCGTGAGCACCTGCCCCAGGTGGGCCGGTTCGCAGAAGGCCTGGGGCAGGCCGGTGGGAAGCGTGACCTGCACCGCGGCGATGCGGTCCGGATAGCGGTGCGAGAGGACTCCCATCACACCGTCGAGCGCGGTGCGCAGGTCCAAGGGCTCGGGGCTCGGCTCGAAGTGCTTCGTCTCGAGCTTGGCGATGATCAGCTGGCTCTCGACCAGGCTGAGCAGGCGGTCCGACGACTCGTACGCCTCCTGCAGGAGGGCGCGGCGCCCGCCGGGCTCGATGGATTCGTCCCACTGCATGATCCCGGCGAGCGTGTTCTTCATCGCGGCCGCCGGGCTGCGCACCTCGTGGCCGATCGCGCGCAGCATCAGGTCCTTGGCCTCGAGCGCGATGCGCTGGGCGGTCACGTCCTCGTGCAGGGTGAGGACGCCCGCCGGCTCACCTTCGAGGCCGGGGATCACGACGCGGCGCACGTGGACCGTGCGATCGGGGTCCTTCATCCGCAGCTCGATCGTGCCGTCGCCGTCACCGTCTTCCGAGGGCACCGCGCCGGCGGCCTCGTAGATCTCCGCCGGCTTGCGGCCCGGCATCTCGGACGCCTGCAGGTTGTAGATCGACTCGACCTCGGGGTTGGCGTAGACGATGCGCCCGGCGGCGTCCTCGAGCATCACGCCGACCGGCGAGTGGCGGAGGATGGCGTTCATCATCCGGCGCTCGCGATCGAGCGCATCGACCAGCTCGAGCTGTCCGATCAAGACCGCGGCCTGACCGGCGAGCACCGCGGCGAGCCTCCTCGTCTCTGCCCCGCCGCCGGTCATGCGCGCAACCAGCAGCCCGGCGAGCCTGCCCTCGACCTGGATGGGGATCGCGAAGGCGTCCTGGGGCGCGCCGAGCAGGTCGAGCAGGGCGCGCAGCCGCCGCCCGCCCGCGGGAGCGGTCAGCGCTCTGAGCAGCTGCACGCTATCCGTCACCGGCACCTTCGGCATCGACTCGCCGTCGTCGGACCGCCGCACCAACTCCCCGTCTTCGAGCAGCCACAGCTCGCCCTGCGAACCGGCGAGGGCGCGGTTGACGAGGCGGGCCATCTCCGAGCGAGCGCGGTCGGGCTCGGTCGGAGTCAGCTCCGCGAAGGCGGCCACCGCCTCGAGGGTGCGGATGCGGCCGCGCGTCTCCGCGACCAGCCGCGAGTTCTCGATCGCGACCGCCGCGTGCCGCGCGAAGTCCAGCGCGGCGGAGCTCGGTTCCGCGACCAGCGTCGACGCGTGCACGGCGCCGATCACCCCGACCAGCCGGTCGCCGTACCACAAGGGGATCAGGCTCCACGCCTGACCGTGCGTGGTCCCGTTGACCAGCCCGCTCGGGGCGCTGCGGTCCTCGCCCTGCATGCCCGCCCAGGCGAGCACGTCCTCAGCCGCCGCCTCCCCGCTGCCCCGGATCGCGGTGATCCTGCCCTCGGTGTCGAAGGCCCAGCACACGGCGCCCGCGCACTCGAGCATGGTCCGCGCCTGGTCGGCGATGTTGGCCACCACGCTCATGAGCTCGTGGCCCGCCAGGGCGGCGAGCTCCTGGATGCGGACCGACTGGGCGAGCGCCATCTCGTTGGCGTGGTGCAGGCGCATCGTGTGAAGCGCGATGCCGATGACGGGCGCGGCGGCCTCGAGCAGCTTCAGGCGGGGGGCCGGGAAGCGACCTCCGTCATCCCGCACGGCGACGATGCCGGCCACCACGCGATCGTTCTGCACGATGGGCACCCAGACCGCGTGGCTCGGCTTGCGCGAGAAGATGAAGGCCCCGATCGGTCCGTCGACGTCACCGTCGTCGGCCGGCCCCACGTCGAGGAGGGTCGCTTCGCGCTCGATCATGCGGCGGAAGAACGGCGCCTGCTCGACCGGCACGGGCCCCAGGGCGACCGTGGCGCCGCCAGCCTCCGAGGCAAACCCGACGACTGCGCCCGCGACGTCCAGGTAGGCCAGCATCAGGTGGCCCGCCTCGAGGTACTCGGCGGCTACGGGAAACACGGCTTCTGCGACCTGCCGCTCGTCCGACGCACCGGCGATGCCCAGCTCCATCACGTGCAGGGCCTCGAGCCGAGCCCGCTCCGTCTGCGCCTGGGCGAAGTGATCCGCGTTCGCGAGCGCGAGGCTCACGTGCGCGGCCACGTCCTGCAGCAGCCTCACATGCCACTCGTTGAACGCCGCCTCGCGGTACGACTGAAGCGAGAGCAGGGCGGTGATCCGGTCGCCGCCGAGCACGGGCACCCACACGAACGACCGCGAAACCTGCCTGCGATCGTGCGGGGCCGACGAAACGTACACGGCCGCGCCCTGGCCGACCGTCCATCCCTCGTGGTCGAGCTCCTTGCCCGAGAAGGTGCGCGCCCACGGGGATCGGCGGACGAGGACCGGCCGGCCGGTCTCGAACGCCTCTCGCGAGGGGCCTGTCACGGCGAGCGCGACGGGCGGCACGACCTCCTCCACGCCCGCCACGTACTGGTAGCCCTCGGCCTGCGGACCGTCCGACGTCAGCGTGATGGTGGCCAGGATGAAGCCGTCGAAGTTGAGGAAGGCGGCCAGCTCCTCGCGCAGGGTCCGCATGATGGACCACCTGTCCAGGCTCGACGCGAGGCGGCGCCCGATCGTGTTGACCACCTCCAGGCGCCGCTTCTGGTCCTCGATCGCCTCGTAGCTGCGCGCGTTGCGCAGCGCGAGGGTGACCTCGTCCGCCACGGGCTCGAGGAACGCGGCCGTCGAGGCCTCGTATGCGTACTGGCGCGGGTAGGTGATGCCGAAGGCGCCGCGCACCTCGCCGCCTTCGGTGATCGGCACCCAGAGCGAGGAGCTGGGATGGTGCACGATCACCGACTTGCCCTCGCGCATCACGTCACGCGCCGCGGGCGGGAGGTGGGTTCGGATGGGCGCCCAGCGCGCGGTCGGCGGGCTTCCGGCGGCGACGTGGTGGAGGCGGACCTGCCCCGGCCGGCTGTCGTCGAGCGTGACCATCTGGACGCTGTTGACGGGGAGCAGATCGCTCAGGGTCGCGTACAGCGCGTTGAGGACGCTCCCCTCGTCCAGGGTCGAGGTCATGGCTCGGGCGATGCTGTTCAGCGCCTCGAGCCGGCGGGCCTGGTTTCGGGTCAGCTCGTTGAGGGTTGCATTGGCGAGGACCACCCCGAGGCGGCGGTGCACCTCGTCGAGGAACCCGGTCTCGGCCGAGGGAACCCGCCGGTTGCGGCGCGACTGGTAGATGACGTTCCCGATCAGCTTGCCCTGGTGCTCGACGGGGACCCAGATCACGAACTTGATGCCGCGCCCGGTTCCTGGCCCTTTGCTGGGGACCAGCTGAGTTTTCGAACCCACCGGGAAGACGGTCAGCTTCGGGTTGGCGTAGAGCCGGGCGAAGATCGAGCTGCTGACCGGGCGGCGCCTGACGTCCTGCAGCACGCCGGAGTCGATCGGGAACGATCGAAAGGAGCCATCACGTTCGAGGACGTAAAGGGAGATCACGTCGTAGCCGTAGAGCGGATTGAGGTTGCGGTACAGCACCTGGACGATGTCGGCTTCGGTGAGGCAGCTGGCCAGCTCGTGGCTCAGCGCCGCCGGGGTTGCGGCGAGGGCGGCCGCCGGCGGACGGCGTGCGGGGGCCTCCTTCCGGACGGCTCGCCTGGGTGGCGTGCCGGACGAGCGCGATCCGGCGACCCGCCGGGCTGGATTTGGCATCGGCACCGATATACTGCCGCAGAATTACCTTGCCGTTCACTCCGCCGAAGCCAATCGCCCCCACGCCGGAGGATCTGCGCGGCTCGACAGTCCTCGTTGTAGACGACGAGCGCGCCTGGCGGGTGATCCTGGAAACCGACCTCAGGATGCTTGGGTACAAGGTCTCGATGGCCGAGGACGCCGACCAGGCGTTGGAGCGCGCGCAGACGGACCACCCCGAGGTGGCGATCATCGACCTGATGCTGCCCGAGCCGATGGACGGCTGGGGTCTCCTGAACGAATTGAGGACGCGCGGGCAGAAGGTGCCTGTCATCTTCTACACCGCCTACCCCGTCTTCCCGTCCGGGACCGACGACCCGGACGTGGTCGGCTACATGAGCAAAGCAGTCGACCGGGCGGATCTCTACGCGCTGCTCCCGCCCGCCATCCGGCGCTCACGGGAGCGCCAGACTTCCGCTTAGTTGCTTACCAGCTCAACCAGGAGAATGCTTCGACGAAGTCAGCACCCGACGCGACCGCGAGCGCCGCGAGAAGCACAGCCGCCAAGATCACACCCTGGACCCTAACCCTCCAAGTCATCCCCATCTTACCCCTTTGTTTTTCCAATTTGCGCCAGGTCCGACGGAGAGTATGACGCGGCCCGTTCGAGTTTGACAGTGCTTGAATCGTCAATAATCGTAAAGACTCATTAAGGCCGATACCTTGGAAAATCGCAGTATGCGACCGCCAACGCAGAATCCGGGGCGAACCCGAGAGGTTCGCCTGCCACCCCTCCCGCCCGGGCTCGAGGTCTACCGGCCGGCCGACGTGCTGGGCTCCTCGGTGCTCGTGGTCGAGGACGAGGCCGCCATGCAGCAGCAGTTGCGGATCGACCTACACGATCTCGGCTACCGGCCTTCGGTAGCCTCCTCCGCGCTCGAGGCACGCGAGGTGCTGGAGCACGAGAGGGTCGCCGCGGTGCTGCTCGACCTCGTGCTGGACGAAGGTGAGACTTCCGGCTTCGACCTCCTGACCTGGATCCGCCAGAAGCACCCCGGCCTTCCGGTCATCGTCCTGTCCGCGGCCCAGGTCAACTCCGCCGCCATCCGTCACGCGTACGAGCTCGGCGCCAGCTCGTATTTCGTGAAGGGCAACGTACCGATGGCGCACATCTACTCCGATCTCGCCGCGCGGCTGGTCGAGCGCGGAACCGGCCGTCCCGGCAACTATCGCTTCGGCCGTCTCGAGTTCGACCCCACGCGACGCGGGGTGAAGCTCGGCGAGAAGGAGATCCGTCTCACGCAGCAGCAGGCCGCCCTCGTCCTCTTCCTCGCCCAGGGATCGAAGCCCGCGACCGCGCGCGACCTGATCGAAGCCGGCCTGTTCCGCGACAACGCGGCGCACTCGACTGTCCACTCCGCTCTCCTCACGCTGCGCAGGCGGCTCGATGAGCTGGAGCCCGACCTCGGCTCGCGCTTCGTCCGCGCGTCGGCGCGCGGCTACAGCCTGGTCGCCATCCATGAGTGAAGATGCGAACCGTCTCACCACTCCGCTGCCGTCGAACTCCGTGATCGACGAGGTCATCGAGCTGCGCCGGCATTTCCACCGGCATCCCGAGATCAGCTTCAGCGAGCACGAGACCAGCCGCCAGCTGACCGAACGGCTCCGGCAGCTCGGGCTCGAGATCAAGCACTGTCCCACCGAAACCGGCGTCGTCGCGATGCTCGACACCGGACGTCCTGGCAAGACGGTGATGCTGCGCGCCGACATCGACGCGCTCCCCATTCACGAAGAATCCGGCGTCGACTTCGCCTCGCGCAGCGACGGCCGCATGCACGCGTGTGGGCACGACGCCCACATGTCGATCATGATCGGCGTCGCGCGGACCCTGGTCGATCGGATCTGGGACGTGCGGGGCAAATACCTCTTCGTGTTCCAACCGGCCGAGGAGATCGTCGAGGGCGCGAAGGCGATGATCGCGAAGGGGCTGCTCGACGACCATCGACCCGATTCGGTCCTCGGCCTGCACATCGCGAGCTTTCTCGAATCCGGGACTGTGATCTCGCGGCCTGGCTTGATGTGGGCCGGGTCTGATGCGTTCGACATCCGGTTCATCGGACCGGGCGGTCACGGCGGGATGATGGGGCGCCGCGGCAACGTGCTCGCCGCGCAGGCGTTCTTCGTGGAGCGGCTGCACACGGTCGTCGAGGGCCTGGTCCACGACGGAGTGCAGTGCCACTCGACCATCGGCAACATCAGCAGCGATGGCGCCTGGAACATCGTGCCGCGTGGCGTGCTCGTTCAGGGCAGCTTGCGCACATTCGACGATTCACTGCGCGAGAAGGCGCTCGACCGATTGCGCGACCTCATGCGCGAAGCGGAGACCGAGTTCGAGGTGAGCTCCAGGCTCGACCTGGTCCACGGCACCGTACCCCTGATGAACGAACCCAACATCACGCGCACGGTGCTGGGCGTGGGCGAAGAGTTGATCGGCGACAAGGCGAGCGTCCTGGGCCGGCCGCTGACCGTGAGCGATGACTTCGCGGAGTTCCTGACGCGCATCCCGGGCTGCTACTTCATGCTCGGCGCGATGCCGCAGGGCGAATCGCCGCCGGCGCATCACTCGCCGGGCTTTCGCATCGACGAGGCGGCGCTTCCGGTCGGTGTCAAGGTCCTCGCCGGGGCGGCGGCTCGGCTCGCCACCGAGTAGCCGTTGCTGTGGATCGTCGCGATGCTGGCCGGTCTCGTCTTCGGGCTGCTGACCGGCGGCCGCGTGACCAACCTTTCGCGGCTGCGATTCAGGTGGCCGTGGGTGCTGGTCGGGGCGGTGGTCATCCGCGAGGTCGTGCTGCTGACGCCGCTCAACCGCGTCGACGGTGCGCAGTACGTCTACGTCCTGGCCCTGGCCGCGATCGTGGCCTGGACCGTGGTCCACTTCAGTCGGCTGCCCTTTGTGTGGCTGATCACGGCCGGGGCCGCGCTGAACCTGCTGGTGATCGCGCTCAACTCGGGCCGCATGCCCGTGGCCTCCGAGTTCGCGGGAATGCTCGCCCGGCACGGCAGCCTCGGGCAGTACACGGTGATGACATCTGCGACGCACCTCAACCTGCTCGGAGACTGGATCTCGCTCAATCCGCTGCCCGAGGTTTACAGCCCGGGCGACGTGCTGATCGCCCTCGGATTGGCGGTCCTGGTGTTCGTGTCGACCGCAACCCCAGTCCGTATAGTGAGTTGACCCCGCCGTGATCATCTTCTGGATCTTCACGCTCTTCGTCGGCGCCACCGCGTTTGCCTTCGCGGACATCGCGCTGCAGTACGGCCTCGTGGGGTCGCTGGTCTTCGCGCTCGTCGCGATGCTCGTGTGCCGCGGAGTCCTCAGCATCATCCGGCGCTGGCTGATCGTCCGCGAATCCGTCACCGCGGAGACCGACGTTCTCCAACGGACCGTCGAAACCAACCGCGCGATCTTCTGGAAGCGCGCGCTCTACATCCTCGCCATCCCCGTCCTGTACTTCGTGGTCATGGATGTCGCGTTCGGCCTCGCACCTGCCGACGCCATCGCCGTGATTCCGCAGGTCATCCAGGCGGGTCTTACGAACCTGCTGTACGTGATCTTCCTGATCATCGCCCAGTTCTCGATCTTCTTCCTGCCCTTCTACATCTACACGCGAATCGGCAAGACGATGATCAACCCGGACGACGCCAACTTCGGCGTCAACATCGACGACGTGCGCGGCCAGAAGGCCGCCGTCGGCGAGATGAAGAAGATCCTGAGGTTGATCGAGCACGGACGTCTTTTCGTCAAAGCGGGCGGAAAGCGCGAGCGCGGTGTGCTGATGGTCGGTCCTCCGGGCACGGGCAAGACGATGCTCGCCAAGGCAATCGCCTCATCGCTCCACGTGCCGATCTCGATCGCCAACGGCGGATCGTTCGCCGGCATGTTCCTGGGCATCGACGCCCTCAGCGTCTACCTCATGGTGCGATCCGCTCGCAAGAAGGCGAAGACGTGGGGCGGCTGCATCGTGTTCATCGACGAGATCGACGCGCTGGGCAGCCGTCGCGCGGGCATGGGCGGCGGCGGTGGCGGCGGAATGATGGGCGGCATGTTCATGGGCGGGAACTCCACGCTCGGCCTCAACATGCTGCTCGTCCTGATGGACGGCATCGACAATCCCGGCCTGATCATCCGTCAGGTCCGCGGCCTGATCAATCTGACGCTGGACGGCCTCTTCCTGCCGCGGATGATCGCTTTCAACGGCACCAAGCTGACGCTTCGCATCCGGCCGCTCAAAGCGCCGAACTACAACATCCTTTTCATCGGGGCCACGAACCGTCCCTCGGTGCTGGACGAAGCGCTCGTGCGGCCGGGCCGCTTCGGCCGGCAGATCATGTTCCTGATGCCCAAGCGCGAGGCGCGCAAGGACATCGCCGATCTGTACTTCGCCAAGAAGCAGCACGACCCGGCCCTGGACACGCCGAGCAAGCGCGATGAGTTCGCTCGCATCACGGAGAACTATTCGCCCGCCGACATCGAGCAGGTGCTGTCTCTCGCTCTCCTGTATGCCTTCGAGGACGGCCGGGATTTGCTCAACTGGCAGGACATCCGCGAGGCGATGGGCAACGTCGAGGCCGGTCTCGCCATTCCGGTCGAATACACGGAGCGCGACAAGATCGCGATCGCGCGGCACGAGGTCGGCCACGCGGTGGCCTCCCACTTCTACCTGCCCGACCACGCGCATGTGCGCCTCTCGGTGCGCCGTCGCGCGAGCGTGCAGGGCGAGATCGGCGGCTATCACCTTTCGCTGCCCACAGAGGAACAGTGGTCCCGGTTCCGCTCGCAGCTCGCCGCGGACATCCGGCACGGGCTCGGCGCCCTCGCCTGTGAGCGCGTCTTCTACGGGGAGAACTCGGCAGGCGTTTACGGGGACCTGCGGCAGGTGACCGCGGTCGCGTGCCGGATGGTCGGCACCGTCGGCATGGGCCCTGAAAACCTCGATCGTGAGACGTCGGTCAAGGCGGCCAACATCGGCGAGAGCCTGATCTCGGTCGCCGAGATGACGCAGGGCATCCATGAGGAGTCGACGTGGGAGGGGGCGGTGCTGCACAACCCGCGAGCGCGGCGCATCGTCGCGCAGGTGCTTGGTTCGGCTTACATCGATGACTGGCGCCTCATGTACGTGAACAAGGAGGCGATCGACCAGGCGTCGGAAGCGCTCCTTGCGCAGGGTGGCGAGCTGATGGGCGATGAGATCTCTGGTCTGCTCGACTCGGTTGGCCTGCGGATGCCGAATGCATCCGATCCCTATCCGGAGGACATCACCTTGGTTCCCGATGAGCGCACGGACCTGACGGCGGTCGAGGGAACGGCCTGATTCGAGTCGCGGCCGCGGTCCTCGCGGCGGTCGTGCTCGCCCTGCCGGCCGGTGCGGTGCACGCCCAGGACGTGGACGCCGGGCCCAACGTGCATCACGAGGCCGCGCGGGTCATCGCGGAGGAGCTGGCGATGGCGCAGGCGACCGCACGGCTCAATGAGCTGTCGGGGGAGCGGCCGGCGGACCTGGCGGACGCGCTCCGACACGAGCTCGCCACGGACGCCGCGTCGTACGACTTTCGCGCCGCGGCGCGGGCGGAGCAGTCGAGGATCTACGAGATCGCGGGCTATTCGAGCGTCGAGACCGCCGTCCTGCCGCTGCTTTCGTCAGACCTCGGCGCTTCGCTGACGGACGTGATCTCGATGCTGCACTCGATCTACATCCTGGCGGGGATCGACCAGTACTACCTGGTCAACCCGCACTTGACCCACGCCTACACGGACGCTCGGCCGATCAGCTCGCTGCGCTCGTACTACCTCGAGGCGCAGCAGCGCTACGGGATCGATGGCAGCTACCTGGCCGCGATCAATTACATCGAGAGCAACTTCGGACGCATCAACGGGCCGTCCTCCGCCGGGGCGCTTGGGCCGATGCAGTTCGAGCCGGGCACGTGGCAGGAGTACGGCAACGGCGGCAACGTCATGGACCCGCACGACTCGATCCTCGCCGCGGCGCGGTATCTCGCCCACAACGGTGCGCCCTACGACATGCGCAACGCGATCTATCACTACAACCTCGACTACAACTATGTCGACGCCGTGGAGTCGCTGGCGCACGCCTTCCGCGGCAACCCTGGTTGGCTCGACCGCGTCTATTACTGGAACACCTTCGGCTGATCCAACCGCAGGTCTGACGGTTTGGTGTGGATGGGTGGGATGCAGAGGAGCAGGCCTTCCCCGCAGGTCTTCCCCGCTTGGCGGGGAAGTACCGGCCGAAGGCCGGGGATGGGGCCATGGTGAGGAGGGAGGTGGAGTCTGCCTGGGGATGCGTGGAAACGGGCTGTGAAGAGGGTGGCTGGGATGCGCCTGGGGCGGTGGGGTTTGCCTGGAGGAAATAGATCGGGGGCCGACTGCGAAGAGGGTGTCGAGGTTGGGACAGGAGGCGCTCGATCGGGACCTGGGTGAACTTCTTTTGGGAAAGATTTACTGGATAATAGAACGGGCGTTTGGTACAATGTTCTCGTGCCAGGCGAACTCGAGTTGCTCGAACAGGCAGCCCGCCTTTTCGGCCGCCAGGCGGACGACCGGAGCGTAGATCCCCGCCGGCTGCGCTCGGTCATCGACCTGCTCGAGGGCAAGTTCGCCTCGGTGGTCAGGACGCTGACTCGGGAGGGCGACCTGCTCGGCCACTCCCCGGTCTCCTGGGTGGCGGAGAACTGCCGGATGTCTCCCAGCTCGGCCTCCGACCGCCTTTGCGTCGGCCGCGAGCTG
>DATEHQ010000068.1:0-61592 GCA_035279525.1 Candidatus Dormiibacterota bacterium | reverse complement strand
GGTCGCGGTGGCCGGGCCGTTGGTCACCGGCCCCACCGGGGGAACAGTTTGGTTTTGCTTGACCCTGTCGAGCAGACCCACGCGAGCTACACGCTCACATACGTACGGTGCAACCCGTCACAGCGCCGAGAAGTGGAACCTGGCGTCGACCGTCTGGTTGCTGACGCCCTGGGCCGAGGTGATGGCCGGGCAGGACGGGTCGGGCGCGCTGGGCGGCGTCTTCAGGTAGTCCTGGAACGACTCGAGGGTGTAGCGCACAGTCGTGTTGTTGAGGAACCACGTGAAGTACTCGGCGTCGCACTGGGTCAACTCGATCGTGAGGCTGGACGTGATGCCGCTGGTCGTCTGCGACCCGCCGGCCGTCGTTGAGCCGGCGCCCTGGATGTTGGCTGACGCGGGGCCGAGCCCGATCACGCGGACGTTCGTGAACACGGTCTTGCTCACCACTCGCGGAGGTCCGGCGCTCGCGCCCGTCTTCGTGGAGAAGACCGTCACCTGCGCGGACGAGATCACGGTGATGTAGTCGCCGATCGTGATGTGACCCGCGACGCCCTGCTGCTCACCTGTGGGGATGGTCATCGCGACGTAGCCACTCGCGAGGGGCAGGTAGGCGGGGGCTGAGCCGGCGGGAATCGCGTTGATGTCGCGGGCCAGCATGTCGGACGTGATGATGGAACCCTTGCTGATCTGGATCTCGGCGATCAGGCCCTTGACGTCGGTCATATTCGTGTAGACGTTGCCGGCGCTGGCGAAGTTGCCGGAGACCTTCTGAGTGTCGAGGTCGCTGTCGGAAAGGGTGTGGCGCAGTGGAATGGCCTGCTTCGCCACCACCACGGTGATGGTGGGCGCTCCGCCGCCCACGCCGCCGCCTCCGCCGAGCACGTTGCCCAGGAAAAAGACACCGGCGAACGCGAGGACGGCAAGCAACAGACCGACGATGATGAAGAGACGACCACCGCCCGGACGGGGTCTTGCTGGAGCAGGTGCGACGGCCAAAACTAAGTCACCTCCGAAACCAGGATCCTGATAAGTGGCGCCATTGTAAGCATTGGTACCGCGATGTTCCCCCCAATACGCTGTAAAGAAGAGAGAGCCCCTCGCGGGGCTCTCTTTGAAGGTGCTACTACGTTTTTCGGTTGTCGGTTAGCCGAGAGCGGCTACGACGTTCGAGAACACGTTCTTGATCTGGTTACCCATCGTAAGAAGGATCACGATGACCACGATTGAGACGAGCACGAGGATCAGGGCGTACTCAACCATGCCCTGGCCTTCCTGACGAGTCGTAAGGCTGCGAAGCTTCATGTACAGGCTCAACATCTGCGATTTCACCTCCTTTTTCCTGAACTACAGGTTTCTGACCTGCTTGACGGCGACCGTTTCAGATTCTTGCGAGCTGCCTGCGCAATCGCGGCGTGGATGGTACTCGGGCGCCCCGGGTAGGTCAATTCATTAGCGAAAACGTCGCCGGCGGCTGTGCGGGTCGCTCGTATTGATAGCCTTCCCGCCGGAAATGGCCGCGCCGATCGTCGCTGAACAGGTGCAGGCACAGCCGGGCGCGTACTGGCGGGACCTGGTGTTCGGCCGCCTCCTCCCCGCCCTCTTCTTCAGCCTCTTTATCGCGCGCCAACTGGTCTTGCTCTGGGCCGGCATCCAGTCGGTCCACCGCCTCACGGACTCCCTCTTCCTGCTGCAGGAGCTGCTCGCGCTCGCGTACTTCACGATGCTCGTCGTCCTCTATTCGATGCGCCTGCCCAGGCGCGGCACCGACCACCGGCTGGCGGTGATCTTCATCGCCTTCACCGGCACCTTCTCGGCCATGGGGGCGAGCTTTCTGCCCGGTGGCTCCCACCGCGACGGGCTCGTCCTGGTGGGTGACGTCCTGGCCACCGCCGGGCTCGCCTACTCGGTCTGGGGCCTTGCTTTCCTCCGCCGCTCGTTCTCGATCATTCCCGAGGCGCGCCGCCTGGTCTCCGGCGGCCCCTACTCGCTCAGCCGCCACCCGGTGTACCTGGGCGAGGTCGCCACCGCGATCGGCATCAACCTGGCCACCGCCGGCTGGCTGGGGGGTCTGGCCGTGGCCTATTTCGTCTTCTGCGAGCTGCTGCGCATCCGCTGGGAGGAGGGCATCCTGTCGCGGACCTTCCCTGGCGACTACCCCGACTACGCCAGGCGCGTCCCGCGCTATTTCCCCAATCCCTTCCGCACCGGTGGTTGAGACGGAGACGCCCCCGGCGCCGGCCCCGGCGCGTCTTTCGGCCGAGCCACGGCCGAGCCGGTTGACCGAGCTGCTGAGCGCTCGCACGCTGCTCCTCGGCGGCGTGATGATCGTCATCCTCGGGCTCTTCATCGGCCCCGAGCAGGACCCTGATTTCTGGTGGCACCTGCGGATCGGCCGCTGGATGGCGGAGCACTCGCAGCTTCCGAGCCACGACATCTTCACGTTCACGGTGCCCGGCCACGTGTGGACCGACCACGAGTACCTGACCGAGATCCTGATGTGGCTGACCTACTCGACAGCGGGCCTGGTGGCGCTGATCATCGCCTTCGGCCTGATCACCTGGGCCGGGTTCTGGCTGATCCACCTGCAGGTCCGCCGCCGGCCTTTCGTGATCGCAGGCCTGGGCCTGGCGGTGGGCGCGCTGGCGGGAGCGCCGATCTGGGGCCCGCGCGCGCAGATGATCACCTTCGCCCTCAGCTGCCTCGAGCTCTACTGGCTCCAGGCCTACCTCAGCGGTCGCAGCCGCGCGCTGCGGTTCTTCCCCGTGGTCATGGTGCTGTGGGCCAACCTGCACGGTGGATGGGTGATCGGGTTTGCCTGGCTTGGCGTCGCCCTGATGGCCGAGCTGGGCGGCTGGGCCTGGAACCGCTCGAACCCGGCGCACCGGATGCACCTCCGCTTCCTCCTGATCGTGACCGCCGTGTCGGCCGTGGCCGTCGCCGCCACGCCCCACTTCCTGGCCCTCTATCCCTACCCGTTCGAGACGGAGGGCAGCGTGGCCCAGCAGAAGCTCATCGTCGAGTGGTTCTCTCCCGATTTTCACCAGGCCTACCTCCGACCGTTCGAGGCCATGGCGTTCCTTGTGCTCGCGGGCTTCGCCCTCCGCCGGCCCACCCTCTACGAGTTCCTGCTCACGGCACTCTCGCTCGCGCTGGCGCTCCAGTCGGTGCGGAACGTGGCCCTCTTCGTCGCAGCCGTCACGCCGGTCCTGATCAACACGTATTCAGAGGTGTGGAAGACGCTGATGAAGAGCCGGGACTGGAGCTGGAGCGTGCCTCCGCGCCGGCCGTTCGCCATCATCACCGCGTTCGCCCTGCTCGTGATCGTCGGAGCGACCGGGCTCCGTGTCGCGAGCACGATCGGCCCGTCCCATCAGCAGAGCCTCGACGCCTCGAGCTACCCGGTCGCGGCCGCCGACTGGCTGGCCGCGCATCCCGAGGTCGGCACTCGCATGTACAACCAGTACGGCTGGGGTGGATACCTCGCCTACCGGTTCTATCCGGATCCGAACCGGCGCGTCTTCATCTTCGGCGAGGCGGCGCTGATGGGCGACCCGCTGCTCATCGACTACGAGGACGTGCAGACGCTGCGGCCCGACTGGCAGCAGGTCCTCGATCGCTACAGGGTCGACTACATCGTCTACAACACGGGCGAGCCGCTGGCCAACGTGCTGGCTCTCGACCCACAGTGGAAGCGGGTCTACGAGGATCCGGTGGCCGTCATCTACGTGCGGGTCTCACCCTCGACTCAGTAGATCTTCCAGACCTTGAAGGTCGGCGTGTCGTACGCCGGTGCGCCCAGGACCGCCGGCGGCGGCGTGGGTAGGTCCGAGGTCCAGACCACGTACCGGATGCGGTTCTGCTGGATGAACTGCTCGAGGTCGGCTCTCCCGGTCAGCACGTCGAGCGCGGTTTGGGTCTTGTTCAGGTAGTCGAACGTCTCGTCGTAGTGGCCGACATACACCGTGTCCGGGCTGTAGGCTGGTACATACAGGCCGACGCCGGGCATCGACAGGACGCGGCCGGCCGGCTCGTCGCCCAGCCACACGACCCCGTCGTATGCGGCGGTCGTCATGTTGTACTGGGGCTCAGCGGCCACCGCGAGCGGAGCCAGGACCAGGAACGCGCTGCCGATGGCCGCCGCGGCGACGTACGAGAATGGGATCAGCCTGCGGGCGCGCAGGCTGCGCACGCGCGGGAGGATCTCCTCGTACATGCCGCGGGCGGCGAGGACGACCAGCGGCAGGTAGAGGCCGTCGAGGAAGCGCCGGCGGAGGTCGCCCGCCGGGTTCGGTAGATAAAGGATGGCCGCGAGCAGCACCAGCCAGGCGACCAGGAACACGTCCTCGCGGGTCCGCCTGCGCATCGCGCCCGGGATCCCGACCAGCGCGAGCAGGAGCTGGGGAGCGATCGCGAACAGGAAGCTGAAGGTCTCAGGCGGCAGAGCGTTCTTGGAGTGGAAGGTCCAGCGCTGGACCTCCGGGTTGCCGGTGAAGGCGAGATACGAATAAAGGATGTAGGGCGCCGGCAAGGCGAAGGCGAGGGCGCCGGCCACCCACCCCCGGCGGCCCGGCGGCCGCACGACCATCGCCGCGAAGGTGGCTCCCCCCAGCAGGATCGGCATCTGCGGATGGATCGACGCCTGGCCCAGCCAGGCCAGGCCGGCCAGCACGGCCAGCCACAGGCTGCCCCGCCGGACGGCCATGAGCGTCAGCGCGATGCCCAGCGCCGCGAAGACGCCGGACCACGCGAAGTGGGGCAGCGCCAGGACGGAGTAGAAGGCGGTCAGCTCGGGCATGCGCCAGTCCAGGGTGTCCGTCTGGTGGCCGAAGATCACCGGGTGCCCGAGGGCCTGGATCACGTAGCCCATGCCCAGCCCGATCGCGCAAAAGAAGAATGCGAAGCGCCGCGCGGCGGGGTCCTGGATGAAGTGGCGGATGAGGAGCCACGCCGCCGACATCAGGGCGAAGGCGGCCGCGATCCGAGCCAGGTGAAACACCACGATCAGGGGGAGGTTGAAGAGCGCCGCGATGTGGCCGAGCACGATCCAGAACATAAAGAGGTAGGCGGAGGGACTCGACTCGGTCGTGTAGCGGTTCTGCCAGGACCACGAACCCTCCCAGCCCTGGCGCATCTTGGCCAGGTAGGTGTTGGCGTCGTCGCCCAGGTAGAAGAAGCCCATGAACACATGACCCGGCTGCTGGCTCGCGTACGCGTAGAGGTATGGGACCGCCGTGACCGCGGCCAGAACCAGTCCCATGACCAGCGGCAGGCGCCACTCGCGGAGCGCGCTTCGCCAGCCTGACCTCCCCACCCGGACGCTCGCCGCCTGCGGACTTCGTGTGGCTTCCTCGGTGGCGGGCGGGGACGTGACCACCGCGTGCTTCACGATGACCAACTCAGGCGCAGGACCGTCCACAGCGCGCGCCAGATCTCGCCGCGTGAAACCTTGGACGCACCGGCGACGCGGTCCTCGAAACGGATCGGGACCTCGACCACGGGATAGCCGAGCTTCTTGGTCCGATGGACCATCTCGATCTGGAAGGAGTAGCCCTGCGACACGATGTCGTCGAGCTTGATCTTCGTCAGCAGCGCCCGCGTGTAGCAGCGAAAGCCCGACGTGCAGTCGTGGGTGCGCAGCCCGAGCAGCGCGCGGCAGTAGAGGTTGGCGGCCCAGGACAGGAGCCATCGCTGCGGCGGCCAGCCGACGATCTTTCCGCCGTGGATGTAGCGCGAACCGATGGCGAGTCCGCCCGAGCCGCGCGCCGCCTCGACGATCGCGTCGAGGTCCCGCGCCTGGTGCGACCCGTCGGCATCCATCTCCACGAACAGCCCCGAACCCTCGGCCAGACCCACCTTGAACGCTTCTTCATACGCGCTGCCCAGGCCGAGCTTGCGCTCTCGGTGCAGGACGCGGACCCCTGGATCGGCGGCCGCCAGCTGGTCGGCGACCTCACCCGTGCCGTCCGGCGAGCCGTCGTCGACGATGAGCACGTCGTAACCGAGGTGACGCACCGAGTCGACGACCTTCTCGATGTTCTGCCGCTCGTTGTACGTCGGCAGCACGACCAGCACCTCGGTCGGCTGCGTGCGGCGCTCGGTCAGCCTCGGCTCCGTCTTCATCCGCGAAACCTCACCCTGAGCACGTGCCTCAGCATGTCGAGTGAGCTGCGCACCGGGCTGACCTTGGTCGGCGCCGAGTTGCGCCAGACCACGGGGACCTCGGCGATCCTGACTCCTCTTTTGCGCGCCCGATAGAGAACCTCCGGGTCGTAGCCGAATCCATCCGTGCTCAGATGCTCGAACACGTCTCGCGCCACGTCGGCGCGAAACAGCTTGAACCCGCACTGAGTGTCCCAGATGCCCGGCAGCAGGACTGCCTGGACGATCAGGTTGAAGCCCTTCCCCATCAGAACGCGGTAAACCGGCTGCGACACCTCGACGCGGGACCCCTTCAACGCGCGCGAAGCGATGGCCACGCCCGCACCGCCGTCGAGAGCCGCCTGGAGCTTGTCGATCTCCTCGATCGGCGTCGACAGGTCGGCGTCGGTGACCAGGATCGCGTTTCCCCTGGAGGCGGCCACGCCGACCGCAAGCGCCCTGCCCTTGCCCCTGTTGCGCGGCAGGGCCTCGACCCGGACCGCCCGGTGGCGCTCGGCCGCGGCGTCCATGATCTGCCGCGTGCCGTCCGCGCTCCCGTCGTCCACGAGGATCAGCTCGTACGGCACCCGTTTCTGATCGAGGTAGCGCTCGATCTGCTCGACCGTGCGCGGCAGGCGCTGCTCTTCGTTGAAGCACGGGATCACGACGCTGAGCCCCGGTCCTCCGTGGTCAGGCCCCTGATCGGCCACGGCTCGCGATCTTACTGGTCGGCGCGGCCGGCGCCGAGAACCTTGAACGCGTAAACCGGCAGCACGGCCATGCGCTTGATCCTCCACGGCTGCCGCACCAGGCGGTGCAGCCACTCCAGTCCCGCTCGTCGCATCCACTCCGGCGCGCGCGGCACGCGGCCGGCCACGAAGTCGAACGCGCCGCCCACACCGATCGCGACCGAGACGCCGAGCTGCCCCTTGAGACGGTCGATCCAGAGGTCCTGCTGGGGCGCGCCGTACGCGACCAGCAGCGCGTCGGTCCGGTGTTCGTGGATCAGGTGCAGAGTCTCCTCGTCGTCCGCCGGACCGGGAGATCCACCATGGGCCGCAACCTCGAGCGACGGGAAGCGGGCGCGCAGCAATCCGGCGACAGCGGGCGCGATGCCTGGCTTCGCGCCCAGCAGGAAGAGGCGCCTCCCCCGCCGCTGGCACAGCTCGGCCAGCGGGGCGACCAGGTCCGACCCCGTCACCGGATGTTGCAGCCGGCATCCCTGGCGCCGCATCGCCCAGACCACGCCCACGCCGTCGGCGAGGCACAGGGCAGCCTGCTCGATGACCCGCGCGAACTCTCTGTCGTTCTGCGCCCGCATGACGAACTCGGGGTTCACGGTCACGACCTGGTGGTGGCCGCCCTGGTCGAGCATCGCCTCGATGCGATGCAGCGCGGCCGGTGCGTCGAGGCAGTCCACGCGCACGCCGAGCACGCGCGCCTCCGACGTCTGGTTAATAGCCGGGACGGGAGGTGTCCGGGTTCATCAGCTCGGCCGGCACGTTGATGGTGGTCACGACCACCGTGGGCATCGTCGGTCCGAGGTTCTTGACGAACAACGTCAGGTTTTCGCCGCCGCTGACCCGGATGCGCGTCCACACGTACCTGTCGTCCAGGCTGTGGATGGTCGACCACAGCTCGGTGACGGCGGTGCTGTAGCCCGTCTGCTCGAGCGCGGCGATGGCGGCCGCGCTGAACCTGCCGGAAGGGTAGGCGAAGTCGATCACAGGGTGACCGACGAGCTGCTCGAGCCAGTGCTTCGACTGGACGATCTGGAACATCAGCTGTCCCTGCGAAGCGCGGGCCAGGTCGGCGTGGTCCACGGTGTGCGCACCGATCTCGATGCCGTGGCGGTCCATCTCGACGATCTGGGCTTGAGTCACGTATCGCGATCTGCCGACGAAACCGCTGACTATGTAGGCCACGGCCTTGAACTCGTGCGCCCGGAGGATTGGATAAGCGGCCGTGTACAGGTCGGCGTAACCGTCGTCGAGCGTGATCACCACCGGCCTGGCCGGCAGCGGCGTCTTCCCCGCGAAGTAGGCGCGGATGTCGTTGAAGTCGACCGGGTGATAGCCGTGGTACAGGAGCCAATCCATCTGCGCCTGAAAATCCCTCGGCGCGATGGAAAGGTTGTAGCCGAGGCGGTCGGTCAGGGGCGACGGCGGGGTGCGGATGTAGTGGTACATCAGGATCGGAAACATGAGCGTCCTGTAACCGAGCGGCACGACGCGACTCTTGTCCTGGCGCCACTCCCTTCCACCGGCGTCGGCCTGCGCGACGAGGATCGGCGGCTGGATCACAGCCGGAGCCATGACCGAGGCGGGATGGAGTGCTACCGAGTCGTCGACCTGGAGCAGGTACCCGGCCGCGACCACGACCACCAGGGCCGCGAGCACACGGCCGGTCACAGCGCGCACGGGCGATAGCTTAAGGTCGTGGCCAGACCGGAATCCATGCCGAACTCGAAAACCGTAGCTGTCGACATCAATCCAGCCACTCGAGCCGTGATGACCGGGACCGAGGTCTACGCGCGGGAAGTGTGCGCGCGCCTGGCCTCGGCGGGGCCTGAGCTGCGGTGGAGATTTCTCGCCTCGCGCGCCCGCTCAGGTCTCGGCGTGGACGTGACGGTGCTCCCTTTCCACCGCCTCTGGACGCAGGTCCGCCTTCCGATCGCGCTGGCGCGGCGCCGGCCCGACCTCCTTTTCGTACCGTCGCACGCGATCCCGTTCGGCTGGCCTGGCAGAAGCCTGACGGTCGTCCACGACCTCGCGTTCGAGCGGCACCCCGAGGCCTATTCCGCGGCGGAGAGGGCATACCTCCAGCTGACAACGCGTTGGGCTGCGATTCGTTGCCCGCTGCTGATCGCGGTGTCGGAGTCCACCAGGGCCGACCTGGTGGAGCTCTACGGACTCAAGCCCGAACGCGTGCGGGTGGTGCCGCTCGGGGTCAAGCCGTCGAAAGACTCCGCGGCGCCGGCGGGCCGGCTCGCGGAGCTCGGTGTCGACGGAAACTTCGTGCTCCAGGTCGGCCGGGTGGAGGCGCGCAAGAACCAGGCCGCTGCCCTGGCCGCGATCGAGCGACTCGACGGTGTGACGCTGGTGGTCGCTGGTCCCGAACGCGATGCAGGGCTCGCTTCGCGACTTCGCGACTCGAAGCGATGTCGGGTGCTGGGTCGAGTCGACGCGCCGACGCTGGAACTCCTCTACAAGAAGGCGAGCGCTGTCATCGTGCCGAGCCTCTACGAGGGGTTCGGCCTGCCGGTGCTCGAAGCCATGGCGCGGGGCAAGGTCGTGGTCGCGGCCAAGGCCTCATCGCTGCCTGAGGTCGGTGGCGAGGCGGCGCTCTACTTTCACCCCGCCGCCGACGCCGAGCACCTGGCCGGCGTCCTGGACACCGGTTTGCGCGACACGGCGCTGCGCACGAAGCTCGGGCGCGCCGCGAGGGCGCGGGCCGCGAGGTTCACGTGGGAGAAGACCGCCGAGGGAATCGTCGGCGTGATCAGGGAGCTGCTCGACTAGGCCCCCTTCGAGATCGCGTCATCGATCGCCTGCCACGTCAACCTGCCAGCTCGGCTCCAGCTGAACTGAGCGGCGCGCAGGATGCCTCGCCTGCGCATCCCGGCCGCGAGCTCTGTGTCGCCGATCACCCGCTCCAGCGCCTTGCGCCACGCATCCGCGTCACCGGGCGGCACGAGCAGGCCGGCATCCTCCACCACCTCGGGCAGGCTCGACGAATCGGAGACCACCACCGGCGTGCCGCACGCCATCGCTTCGAGCGGCGTGAGCCCGAAGCCCTCGTACCAGGCCGGATGGGCTAGCACGCGAGCCATGCTGTAGACGGCGGGCAGATCGGCGGGCGCGAGCGAATCGATGTGGTGCACGCTGGGGCCGAGCCGGCCCAAACGCTCGCGGATGGCCTCGTAGTGCCAGCCGAAGGAGCCGACCACGACGAGGTCCGGCCTGTCGCGCATCATCGCCCACGCTTCGAGCAGGGTCTCCAGGTTCTTGCGGGGCTCGATCGTCCCGACGAAAAGGATGAAGCGCTCCGGCAGGTTGAGCCGCGCGCGCGCGGCCGCGAGCTCCTCTCCGCGGATCGGCTGAAAGGCGGGCGCGACGCCATGCGGCACGACCTCGATCCGCGACCGGTCGACGCCGAACACGTCGACCACATCTCGCGCCGTGTTTTCCGAGACGGCCACGATCACGCCGGCGCGGAGCACCGAACGCGGCACCACGAGCCGGACGCTCAACGGCTGGCGGGCCGGGAACCACCGCGGATTGCGATAGATGGCAAGGTCGTGGACGGTGATCACCGCGGGACATCCGATCCCACCGAGGGGCATGACGCCCGCCGGGCCGAAGTAGGCGTTGGGCTTGAGGCGCCTGACCTGCGCCGGCCAGCGCACGTGGCGGCCGATGAAGCGCGTCTGCGGAAGCAGCCGGTAGCCGGTGTTCGGGACGAGGGCAAAGCCACCCGGCGGACCAAACGCGCTCAACCTCCAGTCCGGTCTTTCCACCGCCATCGCGTGGACGATCTGCACCGTGTAGACACCGACGCCGGCCCGCGGCCGCTCGAGGCCGGAACCGTCGATCACGAGGTGCAGCCCGGTCGAGGATGGAGTCACCCGAACGATGGAGAGGTCACTTCCCCGCTCGCCGGGGAAGTGGCCGCGGAACGCAGCCGATGGGGGCGCGTGTCAGACCGCTAACCGAGGTAACCCTGAGTGCGCCTGAGCACCTCGAAGTTCTCCAGCGCAAAGCCGGTCCCGCGCACGACCGAGGTCTGCGGGTGGTCGGCGACAAGGGCAGGGATACCGGTGTGCATGGCGATGAATCGATCGAGCCCGCGGAGCTTGGCGCCGCCACCGGAAAGCACGATGCCCCCCTCCAGGATGTCGGCCGACAGCTCAGGCGGCGTCTCCTGAAGCACATCTCGCACGGCGCCGACGATCAGCCTCAGCGGCTCCTGGATCGCTTCCGTGATCTCGGTCGACGTCACCTCCAGGTTGCGGGGCAGTCCGGAGATGACGTCTCGGCCGCGCACCTCGGCGGTCCGCGGCTCCTTCATCGTCAGCGCAGACCCGGCCGAGATCTTCACCGCTTCGGCCGTGCGCTCGCCGATCAGCAGGTTGTGCTTGCGCTTCACGTAGGCGGTGATCGCGTCGTCGATGCGGTCGCCGCCGACGCGAATCGAGTGCGCGACCACCATGCCGGACAGGGAGATGACAGCGACCTCGGTGGTGCCCCCGCCGATGTCGCAGATGGCGCTGCCGCGGGGCTCCGCGATCGGGAGGCCCGCCCCCATCGCTGCGGCGAGAGGCTCGTCGATGAGCCAGGCCTGCCGGGCGCCCGCGGAGATCGCGGCCTCCGTCACCGCGCGGCGCTCGACGGATGTCACCCCGGACGGGACGCAGATCATGATCTCCGGCTTGAACACTCGCTGGCGCCCCTGGACCTTGTTGACGAAGTGATGGAGCATGCCCTCGGTGACGGCGAAATCGGCGATGACACCGTCGCGCATGGGCCGCACCACCTGTATCGACTCGGGCGCGCGACCGACCATCTCGAGCGCCTGCGTGCCGACCGCGAGGATGCGCGTGCCGTCCCGGTTCACGGCGACCAGGGACGGCTCGTTGAGGACGATCCCCTCACCTTTGACGAAGATCAGGAGTGTCGAGGTGCCGACGTCGATCCCGATCTTCTTCGAGAGCAAATCGTTACTCGTACGTGTGGGGTGCGCCGACCGTGTCCGGGTCGACGCTGACGCTCTGGATCTCGGCGCCGACCGAGGCCAGCTTGCCGGCCATGTCCTCGTAGCCGCGCTCGACGTGCCAGCTGTTGCGCAACAGGCTTTCGCCTTCGGCGCACAGCGCCGCGATCACGAGCGCCGCGCCGGAGCGGATGTCAGGTATGGCCACGTCGGTGCCGCGCAGGCGGCAGGGGCCATGCACCACCGCGTGGATGCGCCCCTGCACCGCGATGCCCGCGCCCATCTTGGCCAGCTCCCGCACGTGCTGGAACCGGTTCTCGTGCACGTATTCCGAGATGACACTCTCGCCGTCGGCCTGTGTCATGAACGCCATGTACTGGGCCTGGAGGTCGGTCGGAAAGCCGGGGAACGTCCAGGTCGACATGTCGATCGGCTTCAGCCGTGACTTCGGCTGCCGGCCGACTCGAAACCATCCGTCGCCCACGTCGACCCGCGCGCCCGCCTGCTCCAGCTTCAGGAGCACGACGTGCAGGTCCTCCGGGCGGCTGCAGTCGATCCGCAGCTCGCCGCCCGCCGCCGCGACCGCGATCGCGTAGGTGCCGGCCTCGAGGTAGTCGGCGATCACCGTGTGCTCGGCGCCGCCGAGCCGCGGTACTCCATCCACGACCAGGCGCTCGGTGCCGATGCCTTCGATCCTGGCACCCATCTTGCCGAGCAGCCGGCAGAGATCCTGCACGTGCGGCTCGCGCGCCGCGTTGAAGATCTCGGTTCGGCCCTCGGCCAGCACCGCTGCCAGGAGGATGTTCTCGGTCCCGGTCACGGTCGGCAGGTCGAAGACGATGCGGTCGCCGCGAAGGCGGCCGGCCGACTCGGCGACGATCTCGCTCTCGGTCTCGGTGACGCTCGCTCCCATCTGGCGCAGACCGCGCAGGTGCTGCTCGACACGCCTCGCGCCGATGTCGTCACCGCCCGGCCGCGGGACTCGGGCGCGACCGAAGCGGGCGAGCAGAGCGCCGAGGAGGACGATGGTGGCGCGCATCCGCCTGCCCAGGTCGTCGGGCACCTCGGTCCGCGTCGCTCCCCCGGTGTGGAGTGTGACCGTGCCCTCCCCGGTCGCCTCGCCGCCGAGGACGTTGACGATCTCCGCCATGAGCGCGGAGTCCGTCACCCTCGGCACGCTTTTCAGGGTGAGCGGCTCAGCCGTCAGCAGCGCGGCGGCCATCTCCGGAAGAGCGGCGTTCTTGGAACCGCTCACGCAGATCCGGCCGGCGAGCTGGGCTCCGCCGACGATCTTCAGCGCGTGGTCTCGACCCGGCACCTTGTCCATCAGGAGCTAACCGTAGAACGCCGTCAGGGTCAGCCTCGCCGTGTCCGGGCCAGCCGCAAGCGCGCCTCGGCCATCGCGAGCGCGTTCTGGAACTCGATCTCCTCGGCCGAGGTGACCGTGCCCGCCAGCTTCTCCTGGGCGCGACGCCGAGCCTCCTCCGCTTTTTCGATCGAGATCTCGTCCGCGTGCTCCGCCACGTCGGCGAGCACCGTGACACGTTCCGGCAGCACCTCCAGAAAGCCACCGCCGACGAAGATGACCTGCTCCGGTCCACCGAAGGTCTCCTGGATCCGCAGCGGTCCAGGCTTCAGGATCGTCATCAGAGGGGCGTGGCGAGCGAGGACGCCGAGCTCTCCCTCGGCGCCGTTCGCGATCACGAACTCGACCTCGCCCTCGAACAGGCTGCGCTCGACGCTGACGACCCGCAGCTGATACTTCACGGCGCCGTCACTGCGAATCCGATCGCTTCTTCATCGCTTCGCCCTGCGCCCTGGCCTCGTCGATCGTGCCCACCATGTAGAAGGCCTGCTCGGGCAGGTCGTCGTGCTTGCCGTCCAGGATCTCCTTGAAGCCGCGAACGGTCTCGCGGATGGGAACTGACTTGCCCTCCCTGCCGGTAAACCTCTGCGCGACGTTGAACGGCTGCGAAAGAAACCGTTGAATCTTGCGCGCGCGAGACACGGCTTGCTTGTCGTCCTCGGACAGCTCCTCCATGCCGAGGATGGCGATGATGT
Organism: Candidatus Dormiibacterota bacterium; assembly: GCA_035279525.1. Taxonomy (GTDB): domain Bacteria; phylum Chloroflexota; class Dormibacteria; order Dormibacterales; family Dormibacteraceae; genus DATEHQ01. Next base: position 47,681 of record DATEHQ010000068.1, on the reverse strand, counting down.
CCTGCAGGTCCTTGTAGCGCTGCATCGTCTTCTTGACGCCCTGCGCGGTGTCGTAGTGCTCCTGCCCCACGACGGACGGCTCCACGAAACGGCTCGACGAACCCAGCGGATCGATGGCCGGGTAGATTCCGATCTCGACCAGAGACCTCTCCAACCGAACCGTCGCCCCGAGGTGGGCGAACACGGTCTGGATCGCCGGGTCGGTGTAGTCGTCGGCCGGCACGTAAACGGCCTGGACCGAGGTGATCGAGCCCTTGCTCGTGGAGGTGATTCGCTCCTGCAGCTCGCCCATCTCGGTCGCCAGCGTCGGCTGATATCCCACGGCGGACGGCATGCGGCCGAGCAACGCGGATACCTCGGAGCCCGCGAGGAGGTAGCGGAAGATGTTGTCGACGAAGAGCAGGGTGTCCGCGCCTTCCGCGTCGCGGAAGTATTCGGCCATGGTCAGGCCCGTCAGCCCCACGCGCGCACGAGCGCCAGGGGGCTCGTTCATCTGACCGAACACGAGCGCTGTCTGTGGCAGCACACCCGCGTCCTGCATCTCGTGATACATGTCGTTGCCTTCGCGCGTCCTCTCCCCCACGCCTGCGAACACCGAGCGGCCCTTGTGCTGATAGGCGATGTTGCGAATCAGCTCCTGGACGATCACGGTCTTCCCGGTCCCGGCCCCCCCGAAAAGGCCGATCTTCGAGCCCTTCGCGAAAGTGCAGATGAGGTCGATGACCTTGATGCCCGTCTCGAGGATCTCGACCTTCGCCTGCTGCTCCGAGACCGGCGGAGCGGGCCGGTGAATGGGCCAGCGCGTCACGCCCTCGGGCGCCGGCTCGTCGTCGATCGGAACGCCGATGACGTTGAACATCCTGCCCAGCGTCTCGACGCCGACAGGGACCGAGATCGGCCCTCCCAGCGCCCTCGCGGGATCGCCCCGCCGAAACCCGTCGGTGGCGTCCATCGCGATCGTGCGCACGACGTTGTCGCCGATGGCGCCCTCGACCTCGAGCACCACGGTGTGGCCGTCCTGGGTCTTGACCTCGAGCGCCTCGAAAAGCTCGGGCTGCTGGCCGGCGGAAAACTGGACGTCGACCACGGCGCCGATGACCTGGCTGACGTGTCCTTCCTTCGTCTTCTTTTCCGGCTTCGACTCGTGGTGCTTGGTCTTCGCCATCACGCCTCCTCCCTCATTTTCCACACGAAATCAGAGGCAACCCGCCGTGATTTCGAGGGGCCCCCGTTCAACCCGACGCCCGCATGGCTTCGGCGCCGCTCACGATCTCCATCAGCTCAGTGGTGATGCCCGCCTGGCGGACCTTGTTCGCGTAAAGAGTCAGCGCGTTGATCAGGTCGCCCGCCGCGTTGGTGGCGTTCTGCATGGCGATCATCTTGGCCGAGTACTCGCTTGCCTTGTTCTCGAGCACGGCCTGGAAGACCTGCGTCTCGACATAACGGGGCAGCAGGCCGTCGAGCACCGATTCCGGGTCGGGCTCGTAGATGTAGTCGGCCGGCGGCTCCGCGTCCCGCGCCTTCTCGCGTGCAGGGATCTCCGCCGGGATGAGCACCTGCACCACCGGCTCCTGCTTCATGGTCGAGATCCATTTCGAGTAGCAGAGCAGGACGGCATCCGCGTTGCCCTTCGCGTATTCGTCGAGCGCGACGGTGATCGCCGGAAGGACCTCTGCCACCGTCGGCCTGTCCCCGATGCCGCTGACCTCGGCGATCACCGAACGGCGATAGCGGAGCAGGAAGTCACGTCCCTTGCGTCCCACCGTCACATAGCGCTGGTCATCGGCATGGTGCTCATTCATGTAGCGGGTCGCGGCCCGGATGTTGTTGACGTTGATCGCCCCACACAGTCCTTTGTCGGTCGTGACCAGGATCATCACCGCCCGCTTGCCCTCGCGCCGGACCAGGAAGGGGTGCCTGTACTCGGTGGCCCGCTCGCCGGCGGTCTGCAGGACCTCGATCATCTTCTCCGAGTAGGGTCGCGTCGCCTGCACGGCTGCCTGGGCGCGGCGCAATCGCGTCGCGGCGACCACCTGCATGGCCTTCGTGATCTTCTGGGTGTTCCGAATCGAATCGATCCGGCGGACGATGTCCCTGAAAGCCGGCATCTATGAATCAGGCCGGCTCGTCGGGCTTTTTCTTGGGGGCCGGCCGGGACGGCTTCGGCCTTGGCTCCTTCGCCGGTTGGTCCGCGATCGCGGACCGGATCTGGTCCAGCTGGGAGGGCCGACGAAGAGAGTCGTCGTCGTCGCGCCTCGAGCGGGCCCTGGGCGTCTTTGGCGGGATCTCGGGCGCGGGCCTGGCCGGCTCCTCGGGCGTGGGCTCGGGCGGCAAGTCCGGTACCTGCTTCGCGGGCGTTTCGGCCGGCGGTCCGGGCGGCACCTCGGGCGCGGGCGCCGGCGGCACCTCGGGGCCACGCGGCGGCGACACCTCGGACCTGTAGCCCTCGACCCCGAACTGACGGTTGAAGGTCGAGATCGCGGCCTTCAGCCGCTCGAAAAGCCCGTCGTCGAGCGCCTTCTGCTTCTCGATGGCGGAGAGCAGGTCGGCCTGCTCGCTCCGCAGGAACCGAACGAACCCCGCCTCCCACTCACGCACACGGGCCACTGGCACCTTGTCGAGATGGCCCTGCGTTCCGGCGTAGATGACGGCCACCTGCTCGGCGAGCGCGACCGGCTGGTACTTGTCCTGTTTCAGCAGCTCCGTCAGGCGCGCGCCCCGCTCCAGCTGGTTGCGGGTGGCGGTGTCGAGGTCCGATGCGAACTGGGCGAACGCCGCCAGCTCGCGATACTGCGCGAGGTCGAGTCGCAGCTGCCCTGCCACCTGCCGCATGGCCTTGGTCTGCGCGTCGCCGCCGACGCGCGACACGCTGATGCCGACGTTGAGCGCCGGGCGCTGGCCTGCGTTGAACAGGTCCGCCTGGAGGTAGATCTGGCCGTCCGTGATGGAGATCACGTTGGTCGGGATGAAGGCCGACACATCGTTCGCCTGCGTCTCGATCACCGGCAGCGCGGTCAAGGAGCCGCCTCCGTGAGACTTGCTCATCTTCGCGGCCCGCTCGAGCAGGCGCGAGTGGAGGTAGAAAACGTCGCCCGGGTACGCCTCACGGCCCGGGGGCCGGCGCAGGTTGAGCGACAGCTCGCGATACGCCCACGCTTGCTTGGTCAGGTCGTCGTAGCAGCACAGGACCTCTTTGCCCTGGTCCATGAAGAACTCGCCCATCGCGCAGCCCGCGTAGGGCGCGATGAAGTTGAGGGAGGCGGCGTCGGACGCGGTGGCGGCGACGATGATCGTGTAGTCCATCGCGCCGTTCTCTTCGAGCGTGGCCGCGACCCGTGCGATCGACGCTGCGTTCTGGCCGATCGCGACGTAGATGCAGATCAGGTCTTTGCCCTTCTGGTTGATGATCGTGTCGAGCAGGACGGTCGTCTTGCCCGTGAAGCGGTCGCCGATGATCAGCTCGCGCTGCCCGCGGCCGATGGGGATCATGGCGTCGATGGCCTTGATGCCTGTCTGGACCGGGCTGTCGACACGCTGCCGGGTGATCACGCCCGGGGCGATCTTTTCGATCGGCAGGGTCTTGCTGGTCTTGACGGGGCCCTTTCCATCGAGGGGAATGCCAAGGGGGTTCACCACCCGCCCGATCAGCTCCTCGCCGACCGGGACCTCGAGCAAGCGTCCGGTGGTGCGCACCTCGTCCCCCTCGTGAAGGTGACCGAAGTCGCCGAGGATCACCGCGCGTACCTGGTCCTCCTCCAGGTTGAGAGCCAGTCCATATGTCTCGTGGGGAAACTCGAGGAGCTCTCCCGCCATCGCGTTCTGCAGCCCGTAGATCTGCGCGATCCCATCGCTGGTCGCGACGATGCGCCCGACATCCGCCGAGACGAGGCTCGCATCGAAATCCTTGAGCCGTTCTTTGATGACTTCCGAGATCTCTTTCGTGCTGATGCCCACTTCGCTTCCTTCTCCTACGACACGCTGGCCAGCCGGCGGCGCAGCTGCTGCAACTTGTTCGACACGCTCGCGTCGACGACCCGGTCGCCGTACTGGAGCTTGAGTCCTCCGAGGATCCGCGGGTCGACCACGACCTCGATGCGGACCTCCTTCTCCAAACGCGCGGAAAGCTCGCTGGCGATCCGATCGCGATCCGCCGCGCTCAGCTCGATCGCGGTCGTCACGGTGGCGCGGACTCGTCCGGCGGCGTCGTCGGCCAGGCGCATGAACTCGACGACGATCTCGTCGATCTCAGCGACGCGGTTGGATTCGATCAGAAGCCTGGCGAGGTTGCCCGCCTCATGGTCCAGCAGGCGCGTCGAGATGACGAGGTGCATGCGCTTGCCCGCATCGATCGTCGGGTTCGCGAGCACCGCGGCGACCTCGGGCTCGGTCAGCAGCTGGCGCGTCAGCTCGAGGCGCTTCTGCCACTCGTCGAGGCGGCCCTCGTCGCGGGCCAGCTCGAAGATCGACGTGGCGTATCGCCTAGCCGCCGCCGTCGCCACTCGCCACCTCCTGGATCGCCTTGTCGATCAGGCGCTGATGCTGCTTCGCGTCGAGCGACTCGCCGATCACCTTCTCCGTCGCGATGACGACCATCCCGGCCACCTCCGCGCGGACCGACTGGATCGCCTTCTCCCGCTCGGCCTCGATCTCCTTGCGCGCGGCCTCGGTCAGCCGGCGCGCCTCCCCCTCGGCCTTCTCACGCATCTCACGGCGCAATTGCTCAGCCGACCGGTTGGCGCCCGAAACGATCTCCTGCGCCGTCTCGCGCGCTTCGTCCGCGCGCGTCCGTGCCTCGGCCAGGCGCTGCTCGGCCTCCGCTCGGGCCTTCTCGGCCGCCTCCAGCTCTGCGGCGATCATCTTCTGGCGCGTCTCGGCAGCCGCGATGATCCGCGGGTAGGCGTAGCGGGACAGGATCCACATCATCAGCAGGAACGCGGCGAGCTCGATCCAGAACGTCCCGTTGATCTCGAGCAGGCCGGCGTCGGAGAGGAACATCGCTAGCCGCTGACTCCGTTCGCGACCGCGTAGATGAAGACGAAGGCCAGGGCCAGGTTGATGAAGTACATGCCTTCGACGAGCGCGATGATCAGGAACAGGAAGAACTGCATCCGGCCCTGGGCTTCGGGCTGCCGAGCGACGCCCGCGATGGTGGCGTTGCCGGCGAGACCGTCACCGATGGCGGCACCGATCGCGCCCCCGCCCAGGGCCAGGCCACCCGCGATCAGGGCTCCGGCGATGGCGATTGCGTGATTCATGAACTCTCCTCCTTCAGTTGGATGTGGCTGCGGACATGGCCGGCTTCGACGTGGCCTCGGCGTGGGACTCTCCTTCGGACTCGTGAACGCCCTCCACGGCCATCCCGAAGTAGATGATCGTGAGCAGGAAGAAGATGAAGGCCTGCAGTGTGCCGATGAGGAAAACGTCAAACGCCTTCCATACTCCGACGAGCACTATGGACAGGCCGTACGGGAGCACCGGGATGGGAATCAGCGGAAGCATCACCGTGAGCACCCAGAGCATGATCACGCCGCCGAAGATGTTCCCCATCAACCGGAGGGAAAGTGAGACAGGCTTGGCCAGCTCTTCCACGACGTTGATGAAGGTGAAGTAGACCCTCATCGGAATCGGCAGGCTGTGCGGGCGGGTGAGGTGATGCAGGAAGCCGCGCAGCCCGCGGACCTTGATCGCATACCCCTCCGCCAGCACGACCACCAGCAGCGCCATCGCCAGGGTCTGGTTGAGGTCGGTATTGGCCGGCGTGAATGGATGCGGGAGGGGCAGCAGCTCGATCCAGTTCGCGATGAGGATATAAAAGAAAAGGGTCAGCGCGAGGGGAAGAATCCACATCGCCTGCTCGCCGACCGTCTCGCGAATCAGGCTGCGCGCGTAGCCGATCACGAACTCGAAGACCATCTGGAACTTTCCCGGCCTGCGGCTGTCGAGCCGGTTGGCGACGTAGAAGGCGAGAGCGAGGGTCAGGGCGACCGAAACGGCGCTCGAGATCAGTGTGTCGTCGTTGAAGCGGCAGATGATCGCCACGTTGCAGACGTCGACTGCCGGGTGGGTGACCGGTGGGTTCTCGATGTTGAGCATGGCGATCATCGGGCCAGTGTCCCTCTCAGCGCGAGGCTGCCGAGAATGAGGTGCGAGAGGGCCAGGCCGAGCGCGGGGATCCAGATCACATCCGTGCCGATGAGGTACCCGACGCCGACCGCGAGGCCGCTCTGCACCATCAGCCGGGCGAGGCTGACCACGCGAAAGGGCAGGCCCGTGTACAGGGTCCGCAGCGCGATCACGGCGCTGAAGGCGCCGATCACGAGCCCGCACGCGAGCGCGAGGCCGGCTCGAGGATGGCCGGTCGCCGAGAGCAGGAGAAGGCCGATCAACGCAGCGGTGATCGAGCTCGCCGCCGCGCTCCACGCCGCGCGCTCAGAGGCGCCGGCCGCTCGCAGTCCTTCTTGACTCATAGGTAGCGTTTGATCCTTACGTACGCCGTGGCGCCCGCCCCGACGATGCCTACCGCGACTCCAATCAGCAGGAAAACCGGACCCGTGCGCAAGGCACCATCGAGCACGGCGCCTGCGACCAAGGGAAGGATCATGGCGCCAGCAATGGCGGCCCCCAGTCCGGCGAGCTCACCGCCGCCGGGACTTCGACCGCCCATCGGCGTCATACCCGCCGCTAATCCTACCGGGTACCGCCTCAAGCGATCGGAGCGCCCGAGGGCCCTCTAGCGGGCGTGCGGCGATGCCGCGAGGAGGCGGTGCAAAAAGGGCGCGGGGACCCGCCAGCCGGCGTGCTGAAGCACGTCGGCGGCGACGGTCGACGTGAGCACCGCGGTCACCACGACGGCCACCGCCAGCACGCGTCCATGGCCGAGCAGGGTCAGGCCGAGCGCTCCGAAAAGCGCGGTCGCGGCGTAGAAGACGTAGCAGGTCTGGCGCGCATCCAGGCCGAACGCCTGCAGGCGATGGTGAAGATGGTTCAGGTCCGCGCTGGCGACCGAAGTTCGCTCACGCCGGCGCCGCAGGATCGCCCAGGCCGTGTCGCCGATCGGCACCGCCAGGGCCAGCACCGGAACGGCGAGGGCGAACGCGACCGCCACCTTCGCCACGCCGACTATGGAGATGATGCCCACCGCCATGCCCAGGAAATGAGCGCCGGAGTCACCCATGAAGATGCGGGCGGGGTGGAAGTTGAACAGGAGGAAACCGGCGCAGGTCCCGGCCAGCGCGCCGCTGAGCTGCACGACCTCTACCTGCTGAAGCTCGCCGGCGGCGAGCATCAGGATGACCGCCACGATGAGGACCACGCCGGCCGCCAGCCCGTCGACCCCATCCAGGAAGTTGACGGTGTTCTGCATGCCCAGCAGCCAGAAGATGGTGACGGGGGCCGCCAGCAGCCCGAGAAAGACGATGTGGTGACCGGGGCCGGGCAGGCCGAAGTAGCCGATCTGGATCCCGAACACAAACGTGGCGGCGAGCGACAGCAGGAGCTGGAAGCCGAACTTCACCAGCGGGCTGACGGGGCGGCGGTCGTCGACGATCAGGAGCGCGGTGGCGAGACCGCACACGACCAGCACGCCGGGCGTCTCGGTGTAACCCCGCAGGAAGATCAGCATGGCGACGGCGAAGCCGACGTACATCGCGAGGCCGCCCAGGAGCGGAGTCGGGTTGCCATGCGCATGGCGGCCGCCGGGCTGGGCGATCACGCCCGTCCGGCGTGACAGCCAGATGGCGCCGGGCGCCGCGGCCGCGCACACGGCGAAGGCGACCAGGAGCGGCCAGAGCCCGGGGAGCAGGTGGGCGCGCAGGCTCTCGAGGGCGCCGCTGCCGAAGAAGTCCGTCATCGACGGCCCGTGAGTCTAATCGAAGGCGTAAGGCACCGGGAACTTGCGGCACAGCTCCAGGGCGCGCTCGTGCACCGAGTCGAGCGTCGCGGGGTCGTCGATCCGCTCCACCAGGTCGGCGATGCAGTCCGCGATCACGACCATCTCCGCCTCGCGCATTCCGCGCGTGGTGACCAGCGGCGTGCCGACGCGGACCCCGCTGGGGTTGAACTTCGAGGCTTCGTCGTAGGGGATCGAGTTGCGGTTCAGGGTGATGCCGACGGTGTCGGCCACGTCCTGCACCTGCTTGCCCGTCCGCTTTTGCGGCCGCAGGTCGATCAGCATCAGGTGGTTGTCCGTGCCGCCGCTGACGAGCCGGAGGCCGCGCTCGACCAGGTGATCGGCCATCGCCTTGGCGTTGGCGACGACCTGCTTGGCATACACCTTGAAGTCGGGTTTCAGCGCCTCGCCGAAACACACCGCCTTGGCCGCGATCGCGTGCATCAGCGGACCGCCCTGTATTCCTGGGAAGACAGCCGAATCGATCGCCTTCTGGCGGTCGGTCCGGCAGAGGATGATCGCGCCCCAAGCTCCGCGAAGGGTCTTCTGCGTCGTCGTCGTCGTGATGTCGGCGAATGGAATCGGAGAGGGATACACGCCGCCGGCCACGAGGCCGGCCACGTGCGCCATGTCGACGAAGAACGTCGCGCCCACAGAGTCGGCGATCTCCCGCATGCGCTTCCAGTCGACGACGCGGGAATAGGCCGAGAACCCGCCGAGGATCATCTTCGGCCGCACCTCTTCCGCCATCTTCTGCATCGCTTCGTAATCGATGCGCTCGGTCTCGCGGTCCACGCCGTACGAGTGGATCTCGTAGAGCTTTCCGCTGAAGTTGGCGGGGCTGCCGTGCGTCAGGTGGCCGCCTGCCGACAGGTCCATGCCCATCACCCGGTCGCCCGGCTCGCAGACCGCCATGTACACCGCGGCGTTGGCCTGTGAGCCCGAGTGCGGCTGCACATTGACGTAGTCGGCCCCGAACAGCTTCTTCGCGCGCTCGACGGCGAGGGTTTCGATCTTGTCGATCACCTCGCCCGTGCCGCCGTAGTAGCGGCGGCCGGGATAGCCCTCGGCGTACTTGTTGGTGAGCAGCGTGCCCAGCGCCTCGAGGATGGCGGGGCTCGTGAGGTTCTCCGAGGCGATCAGCTCGAGCGTCTCGGACTGGCGCTTGAACTCCTTGCGGATGAGGTTGGCGACCTCTGGGTCCTCCTTGTCGAGGGCCCGGAAGGTCATCGTGGTGATCGCCCCTGCCACTGCTCGAATCCTAGCCAGTCCGCAGTGGCGGCGGCCCGAGCAGATCAGGCGTGGGAATCGCGCCCTCGCGCAGGACGTGCGGCTCGGGGCCGGTGAGATCGAGCACGGTGGACGCGGTCCCGCCTGGCGCGACGCCACCGTCGACCACCGCCATCACCCCGGGCAGCGCGGCGTCCGCGGCGTTCATGGCCGGTTCCTTGCCGTGCAGGTTCGCGCTGGTGGTCATCAGCGGACCGGTCGTGCGCAGCAGTCCGAGCGCGACGCGATGCTTCGGGATCCGGACTCCGAGCGTGCCTCCGCCCATGGCATGAAGGATCAGGGTGAGGGGACCGGGCCACCAGCGACGAATCATCGTCTCGGCCTGCGCGTCGACGTGAACCCAGCCCTCGAGCTGCGATTCCGCGGCGACCATCAGGATCAGCGGCATCCCGGGCGGCCTGCCCTTGATGTGATAGACGCGCTGCGTGGCGACCTCATCGTCCGCGGCAGCCCCGAGTCCGTAGACGGTGTCGGTGGGAAACGCGATCACGGCGCCGCCGCGAACGAGCTGGCCGGCTCGCGTATAGCCCGCGCGCGTCGGCTTCAGGAACAGGAGTCCCGGCGAGCTCACGCCTCAGGCTCTGAGCCCGTTGGGGTGAAGGACCATATTTCGAGAACGCGCTCGTGGCCGCCGAGATCCCGATGCACGCGCTGGGATCTGAAGGAGGCACCGGCGGTGGCGCTCAGGGCGGCGAAGATCGAGGGGTCGAGCTCCGCCAGCACGCGGCCGTCCGCGGCCAGGTGGGCCGGCGACTCCGCGATCAGGCGCGAGACGAGCTCTGCCCCACCGCCATCGGCATAGAGCGCCCTGGGCGGCTGGGCGAGCACCTCGAGCGGGACACGCACCGAGCGCGAGAGGTAGGGCAGGTTCGCGCAGACGATGTCGAAACGCCCGGAGAGCGGTTCCATCAGGTCTCCGCACACCAGGTGCACGCGACCATCGAGCTCGTGGGCGCTGACATTGCGCTCCGCCACGGCCAGGGCGGCCGGGCTGATGTCCGACGCCCACACCTCGGCGTTCGGCGCGTAGTGCGCCGTCGCGATGGCGATGCACCCGCTGCCCGTTCCAACGTCCGCGACGCGGACGGGGCGATCGGCCTCCCGCGCGATGGCGACCGCGCGTTGGACCAGGACCTCGGTGTCCGGGTTGGGCACCAGCACATCGGGGGTGACTGTGAAGTCGAGGCCCATGAACTCTTTGTGCCCGACCAGGTACGCGACCGGCTCGCCCTTCGCCCGCCGTCCGATCAGGGACCGGTAGGCGGACAGCTCCGATTCGGTCAGCGCGCGGTCGAACTGCAGGTAGAGGTCGAGGCGGCGCAGGTCGAGGGCATGCGCGAGGAGCACCTCGGCGTCGAGCCTGGGCGAATCGGCTCCGTGCTTGTCGAGGTAGCCGGCCGAGACCTTGAGCAGCTCGACGACGGTCAAGGCGCGCCATCCCGGCCGCCGTTCAGCAGCGCGGTGCGCTCGGCGGTGATCAGGGCGTTCACCAGCTCGTCGAGGTCCCCCGCCAGGACGCGATCGAGCTTGTGGAGCGTGAGGTTGATGCGGTGGTCGGTCACGCGGTTGTCCTTGAAGTTGTAGGTGCGGATCTTTTCGGAGCGGTTGCCTCCCCCGACCATCGACCGGCGCTGCGCCCCGATCTCAGCCTGCTGCTCCGCGAGCTTGAGGTCGTACAGGCGAGCTCGCAGCACCCGCAGCGCCTTCTCCCGGTTCTGGAGCTGGGACTTCTCGTCCTGCATGCTGACCACCAGTCCCGTCGGCTTGTGCGTCATGCGGATCGCCGAGTACGTGGTGTTCACGCTCTGCCCGCCCGGGCCTGTGGAGGTCGACGTCTTGATCTCGAGATCCTCCGGCTTGATCTCGACCTCCACCGGGTCCGCCTCCGGCATCACCGCGACCGTGGCGGCCGAGGTGTGGATCCGGCCCTGCGCCTCGGTCTTGGGGACGCGCTGCACACGGTGCACGCCGCCCTCGTACTTCAGCTGCGAGTACGCCCCGTGCCCGTGCACCTCGAACTCGACCTTGTCGTAGCCGCCCATGCCGGTCGGAGCCACATCGACGATCTCGATCTTCCAGCCTTTCTTCTCCGCCCACTTGGCGTACATGCGGAACAGGTCGGCGGCGAACAGCGCCGCCTCCTCCCCGCCCTCGGCGCCCTGGATCTCGACCACGACGTCGCGTTCGTCGTTGGGATCCTTCGGAAGCAGGAGCACCTTGAGCCTCTCGTCGAGCTCGGACACCTGTTCCGCCGCGCGTCGCTCCTCGCCACGGAGGAATTCCTGCATCTCCGCGTCCCTCTCGTGCTTGAGCAGCTCGCGCGCCGAATCGAGGTCGCGCCTGGCGCGTCCGTACGACTCATACGCCGACACCGTTTCGCGGAGCGTGCGCTGCTCGCGCGCGAGCCGGGTCAGCGCCTCATGGTCGGACGCGACCTCGGGCCGGCCCATCTCGTTCTCTATGTCCCGGTATCTCCGGGCGATCGCCTCGAGACGGTCGATCATTCCGGGCCGAACATCACGCTGCTGCTCCGGCCGCCGCCTCCCCCTCGCGGGCTCCGTTGAAAGCCGCGATCGCGACCTCGAGCATGTCGTCGGACGGTTCCCGCGTGGTGAACTTCTGCGTGCCGAGCACCGGCAGCAGCGCCACCTTGACCACGGCGTTGTAGCGATGCCTCGCCATGAACCTGATCAGCTCGAAGCCTGAGCCGGCGATGAGCGGGATGGCCAGCACGCGGCTCGCGACCAGCCAGAACCAGTTGGGGTGGAACAACGCGACCACGCTGAACACGACGACGCTGATCACGAGCACGACGAGCAGAAAGCCGGTGCCGCACCGTGGGTGGAGAGTGCTCGCCCGGCGGACCGACGGAACGTCGAGCGTCCAGCCGGACTCGAAGGCGTTGATCGTCTTGTGCTCGGCGCCGTGGTATTGAAACACCCGCCGCACGTCCGGCAGCAGGGCGATGGCCGCGAGGTAGCCGAGAACGAGTCCGACGCGGATCAGCCCTTCCACCACGACGAACAGGAAGCCGCCACTGCGATGCACCGCGACGCTCGCGAGCAGCAGGGGAAGTCCGATGAACACCGCCAGCGCGAAGACGCCGGCCACCGCGACCGAGCCCGTGATCTCGCGCTTGCCGAGCTGAACGTCGCGGCCGCCCGCGTTCATGTTCGCCGACCACATGAGGGACTTCATGCCGAGGTGCATCTGCTCCGCGATCAGCGCCAGGCCGCGCACGAACGGCAGCTTCCAGATGGGGTTGACGTAGATGGAAGCCTTCAGCTCCCCGCGGTCGATCACGATCTCCCGCGTCGTGGGCAGCCGGACGGCGACGGCGTAGTGCTTCTTGCCACGCATCATCACGCCTTCGATCACGGCCTGGCCGCCATAGAAGAAAGGCTCGGCCTGGCGCTTCGGCTGAGTCACCGTCCCCGGAGCGGTTACCTCCGGTTCAGGCATCTACGCGCGAGTCTTGGCAGCCCGCTTCCGGAACCGCTCGACCTGACCGCCGGTGTCCACGATCCGCTGCGTCCCCGTGAAGAACGGGTGGCACACGGAGCAGATCTCGGTCTTGAGCTCCTTGCGTGTCGAACCGGTCGTCCACGTGTTCCCGCACGCGCAGGTGACGACCGCGTCCTCGTAGTAGGTGGGGTGAATCTGTGCTTTCAAGGTTTGTTCTCCAGGGACGATAGTTTACCGGGGAAGGTTCGCGAACAAACTCTCGGCCTGCAGGCTCATGGCGCCGAGGTAGAGCACGAGCGCCAGCCACGCGCCTCCGAGCACCCATTTCGCGCTCGCCGGGACCGATGTGTAGTAGGGGTTGTGGGCGTTGCGGAAGGCGGAGCGCAAGGTGCTCAAGCCGAGGATCGCGATGATGATCAGGATCACGCTGACAAAATGGAAGATCAGGACCGCGGCGCCGATCATGACCAGACCGAAGACCTGGACCCATGGCGAGACCGGGGCCAGGATCCACGCCCCGTCCAGTTGCCACACGGGGATCAGGTTGAAGAGGTTGATGAAGAACCCGAAGAGCGCCGCGAACAGGAAGATGGGGTTCTGCGTCGAGGTGTAGAGCACAAAAGCGACTGACGCCCCCAGCGTGCCGGCGATGGGGCCGGCGATGCCGATCTCGGCCTGCTTCAAAGCGTCGGTCGGGTGCGAGCGCTGAAAGATCGCCGCGCCGAGAAACGGGATGAAGATCGGCGCAGTCGCATGCATGCCCTGGCGTCTGATCTCGAACACATGCCCCATCTCGTGAACAAAGATCATCGCCACGACCGCGATGCCCGCCCACCAGCTGCCGTAGGCCAGGGACCAAGCCCCGATGCTCACGAGCGCGGATGCAAGCGTGGCGAAGGCGGGGATCTTGAGCAGGAGGAGTCCCCCGTACTTGATGACTGCCCAGGCGGCCAGGACCGCCGAGCCGAGCCAGCTCAACAGCCCGCGATTGGACTGCTGCCGAGGCGCGGAAGAGTAGTGATACGGCGACTGCGGCGGGATGTCCGAGGTCACCGGGTAGGGCGGCGGTGGCGGCGGGTACCCGCCGGGCGGCGGCGGAGGAATGGTGGGATCGAACTCGCTCATCTGTCTCTATTGAATACCCAGGCCCGGGTACGCCTAATCCCGGAGGGGAGCCTGCTTGCGCCCCTAGTTCGAAGCGGAGGCGACGTGGTGCCTCGTGATCATCCGCCGCACCGCCGCATATCGGCTGGACATCAGGAGCGAGGTCGTCTCCACGAACCCGCGGCCGAGCGTCACGCCAGGCAGCAGCGGCCCACCGGTGACCCCGGTGATCGCGACCGAGATGTCGACGGCAGGAGCCAGGTCCGGCAGGCCGTAAGCGCGGGAGGCGCCTTCACCCACCAGGGCGCGCTCGTCGTCGGTGCGGGGCATCACGCGAGCGAGCAGCTCGCCGCCGAGGCAGCGCACGGCGCAGGCGGCGATGAGCGTGGCATGCAGGTCCCCGATGCCGATCGCCGCGTCGATCCCGGTGTCGGGCAGCGCGGCCATCACGGCGCTGGCGAAGTCGCCCTCCTCGAGGGTGCGGATCCGGGCGCCCGCGGCCGCCACCTCCGCGATGACCTCCTGGTGGCGCGGCCGCTCCAGGATGGCCACCGTCAGGTCCTGGACGCGCACGTCGAGCGAGAACGCTATCCGGCGCAGGTTGTTGGCGATCGGATCGTCGAGGTCGATCGCCCCGCGGGCGGCCGGCCCGGCCGCGATCTTCTCGGCCTGCGAAACGGCAGGCAGCCGCGCGAAGCCACCGGGCTCGACGGCGACCAGGAGCGAGACCGAGTTGATGTGGCCGCGTGCGACCTGGCTCGCGCCTTCGACCGGATAGATGCCCAGGTCGACCTTGCGCTCGCCTCCCTCGATCACCGTGCCCGGCGTGAGGGTGGGCAGGGGGCGCGGGCAGAGGACCACGGTTCCAGTCAGGGTGGAGTGCTCGAGCGCGATCCGCATCGCCTCCGCGGCAGCCTCGCTGACACGGTCCGGGTCGCCCTTGCCCAGGAAGCCGGCGCAGGCCAGCGCCGCGGCCTCGGTCGCGTGGACCAGGTCGAGCGAAAGCTCACCGCGCGCCTGAAACGAAGGGATGCCGCTTCTCTGCTGTTCCAATGTGGCCCTAGCTGTCTTGGCTGTCTTCGAGTAGTTCTACCGGGCGAAGTTCCATCTGGTCGATGCCGCTCTGCAGGAACGCCGCGCGCACGAAGTCGCGGAACAGCGGATGCGGGCGGTTGGGGCGAGACCGGAACTCAGGGTGGAACTGGCTCGCCACAAACCAAGGGTGATCCGCCAACTCGACGATCTCGACCAGCCGGCCGTTGGGAGAGAGTCCGCTGAAGTTCATTCCGGCCTCGTTCAGCACCTCACGGTACTCGTTGTTGAACTCGAAGCGGTGCCGGTGCCGCTCGTAGACGACCTCCTCGCCATAGGCCTTGTGCGCGAGCGATCCGGGCACGAGCTTGCAGGGATAGAGCCCGAGACGCATCGACCCGCCCATCTGGTCCACGTTCCGCTGCTCCGGCATCAGGTCTATGACCGGCGTCGACGTGAACGCAGCAAACTCGGTCGAGTTGGCGTCGGGCGCATCCAGCTTCTCGCGCGCGAAGTCGATGACCGCGCACTGCAGCCCGAGGCACAGGCCGAGGTAGGGGATGCGGTTGTGCCTCGCGTAACGCGACGCGACCACCTTGCCCTCGATGCCTCGGTACCCGAAGCCACCGGGCACCACGATGCCTGCCACGCCAAGGAGCGGTGAGCTGTCGCCCGCGTCCAGCTTCTCCGACGACACCCAGTGGATGTCGATCGCCAGGCCGTGGTGCACGCTCGCATGCTTCAACGACTCGATCACGCTGAGGTATGCATCCGGCAGCGCGATGTACTTGCCGACAATCGCGATCGGAACCGCGGCTCGGGGATGCTTGATGTGGTCGACGAGCTGAATCCACGGCCCGAGGTCCGGCACGTGCGCGGCCTCGTCCAGCTCGAAGTGCTTCGCCATCACCCTGCCCAGGCCCGCGGCTTCGAGCATCAGCGGCACCTCGTAGATCGAATCGACGTCGGGAACTGACACCACGGCGTCGCGAGGCACGTCGGTGAACAGCGCGATCTTCTCCTTGAGGTCCGCATCGATCGGCAGCTCAGAGCGGCAGATGATGGCGTCGGGCTGGATGCCGATCGCTCGCAGGGCCTGGACCGAGTGCTGCGTCGGCTTCGTCTTCATCTCCTGGCCGCGTACGACGGGGACGAGCGAGCAGTGCACGTAAAAGACGTTCTGGCGCCCGAGATCGTTCTTGAGCTGCCTGATCGCCTCCAGGAAAGGAAGGCTCTCGATGTCGCCGACGGTCCCACCCACCTCGACCACGACCACGTCGGCCTGCGGGTCACGCGAAGCCCTGAGGATCTTCTCCTTGATCACATTCGTCACGTGCGGGATGACCTGCACCGTCGCGCCGAGGTAGTCGCCGCGCCTCTCGCGCGCGATCACGTCCTGGTAGATCTTTCCGGTCGTGACGTTGGACGCGACAGTCAGGTTTTCGTCGACGAAGCGTTCGTAATGCCCCAGGTCGAGGTCGGTCTCGGCGCCGTCATCGGTGACGAAGACCTCGCCGTGCTGGTAGGGGCTCATCGTGCCGGGGTCGACGTTGAGGTAAGGGTCGAGCTTCTGGAGGGAGACGCTCATGTGGCGGGCCTTCAGGATGTTCCCGATCGACGCCGCAGTAATGCCCTTCCCCAGAGAGGAGACGACACCCCCGGTCACGAAAACGTACTTCGACATAGACGACCTCCAGGGCGGTTTTGTGAATTCTACCGACTCGGGAGAAGAACCATCCGGGTTTCCTCCCATGACTAGACCTTTGGTTCGACCTTCGGCTCCAGGAGGACCACCTTCGTCTCGTAGTCGCCCGACCCCTTCTGCACCGTGAGCTTCGGCTGCGGCTCCGACGCGGGGACGCCCATCTCCTTGAGGAAGCGGTCGACGGAGTCGAGCTCCAGCTTCAGGCCGGGGATGGCGTAGTGCATCGGCACCACGTAGCGCGGCTCGAGCTGGCGCACGACCTCCGCCGCCTGGGCAGCGGTCAGGGCGCTCTTGCCGCCGACAGGAACGAGCAGCACGTCGGGGGACGAGACGGCCTCGGCCTCCGCGTCGCCGAGCTTGTGTCCCAGGTCGCCGAGATGGCAGATCCGCACGTCGTCGATCTCGATCAGGAAGACCGTGTTCCGGCCGTGCCTGGCGCCTTTCTCGGAGTCGTGAAACGTCGGCACGCCGATCACGCTCACGCCTGACACCTCGTACTCGCCCGGACCCCGGATCTCATAGGCCTCACGCACCACCTGCGTGTAGTTGTGGTTGTCGTGCTCGTGGCTCACGGTGACGAGATCCGCATCGAGCCGCTGCAGCTTCAGACCGGCCGCGGGCGGGTACGGGTCGGTGACGACCGCCGCGCCGCGGCCCCTCAGCCGAAAGCACCCATGACCAAGCCATGTGACGTCCAATTTCTGTGGCCTCTCCTTCTATCTGTGCCGCCGGCTGTGCTGAGTCGGCTTCTACATCCGCTCCGGTGCGCTCACCCCGATCAGGTCGAGCGCCGATTTCAAAGTGTGACGCGCTGCGCGGCACAGCTCGAGGCGCGCCCTGGTCAGCGCCGGGTCGTCGACCACCACTCGATGCTCGCTCTGCGCGTTGCCCGCGTGATAGAAGCGGTGCACCGACGTGGCGAGCTCCTGGATGTAGTACGGGATGCGGTGGGGTTCCAGCATCCGGGTCGAGTCTTCGACGACCTCGGGCCAGTAGGCCAGCTGCCGTGCGACGTCGAGCTCCCAGGGCTGCGTGAGCAATGAGACATCAGCCACATCGGGCAGCGCTGAATGCTTCTCGCGCGCCGCGGTTTCCACGTTGGCCAGCCGCGCGTGGGCGTACTGCGCGTAGTAGACGGGGTTCTCGTTGCTCTGCGTCACGGCCAGCTCCAGGTCGAACTCGATCGTGGTGTCGGGCGAGCGCAGCAGGTAGAAGTACCGCACCGCGTCGGACCCGACCCTGTCGATCAGCTCGTCGAGCGTGACGAAGCGGCCGGCGCGTTTGGACATCTTCCCTTCTTTGAGATTGACCATCTGGTGGAGGATGACCCACAGCCTGTCGGGATGGATCCCCAGCGCCGCCCCGGCCGCCTTCATACGCGGCACGTAACCGTGATGGTCGGCGCCCCAGACCTCGATCACGCGGTTGAACCCGCGGCGCTCGAAGCGGCTGAGCAGGTAGCCGAGGTCGGACGCGAAGTAAGTCGGCTGGCCGTTGGAGCGGATGACCACGCGGTCCTCCTCCTCCTGAATCGGCTCGCCTCCCTCCTCCCTCTCTTGCAGGGCCGGCGCAAACCAGAGCGCCCCGTCTCGCTCTTTCAGGTAGCCCGCCTCCCGCAACCGCTGGATCGCCAGCTGGGGCAACCCATCCTCCCACAGCGTGTTCTCCCAGAACCATTCGTCGTAGCGAATGCCCAGGCGCGCGACGGTGGCCTTGACCTGGTCGACCATCTTGGCCAGCGCGTACATGCGCAGCTTCGGCTCCGCCTCGGCCTCGGGAAGCGATTCGATTCCAGGCAGGTCGTGGCGCGCCATGGCCGCGATCTCGCTCACGTACTCACCCGCGTAGCCGCCCTCCGGCGGTTCCTGCCCGTGCAGCCTCGCGTAGACAGAGGCGCCGAAGCGCCGCGTCTGCGTGTTGTCCGAGTTGACGTAGTACTCGCGCTGCACGGCGTGGCCGGTGAACTCGAGCACACGGCAGATCGCATCCCCGAGGATCGTGCCGCGACCGTGGCCGATGTGCAGGGGCCCGGTCGGGTTGATGCTGGCGAACTCGACCTGCAGCCGCTCGCCGTGGCCGTAATCGGCCGAGCCGAAGCGCGTCCCGGTTCGCGCCACCTCGGCCACCAACGCCCGCAGCCAGCGGTTGCTCAGCCGGAAGTTGACGTATCCACCCACCGCCTCGGCGGCAGCGGCTCCGTCCGCGACCTCGATCGACTCGGCGATCCGCGCCGCGATCTGCGGCGGCGCCTGGCGCAGGACGCGGGCCAGCTTCAGCCCGGCGGAGCTTGCGTAATCACCATGACCCGCGCCCTTTGCGCGCCCCAGCTCGAGGTCAGGGAGATCGCCCTGCACGCCAAGCCGGCGGACCGCGTCTTCGAGGGCAAGCGCGATGGCCTGCCTGATGCCGCCCGGCATCGCCGTGCCTAACCGCACACCGGGTGCGTCGCAGTGAGGGTCAGCTCGGCCTGGGTGGAGCTTCCCGCCCTCGTGTAGGTGACGGTGACCCTCTGGTTGGGATGGAACCGCGATCGAAGCAGCAGGCCCAGCGGGTGAGCCGCGTCGAGTCGCACGTCGTCGACCTGGGTGATGACGTCTCCGGCCTGGAGGCCGGCCGTCGCGGCGGGACCCCCCTTGTCCACCGCGGTGAGCTGGGTGCCCTCGGGGATGCCCCGCAGCGCGGCCGTGCCGGCCGGCACCTCCGTGGAGGCGGCCCCGATGGAGGCGACCACGACCTGCCCGCCCTGCAGGATCTGCTGCACGTCGTCCTGCACGTCGGCCACGTTGAGCCCCAGGCCGCCGGTGCCCGCCGAGGGCTCTGACTCCATCGCGATGCCGACGACCTGGCCGCCGACGTTGACGATCGGCCCACCGGAAGTGCCCGCACCTATGGCTGAGCTCGTCTGGATGGTGTCGCTGAGCTCGAGCGATCGGCCGACCACGACGGGGTCGGAGATCGAGACGACCCGGTGCATCGCGCTGACGTAAGCCGGCGTCACCGCCCCGGCCTCGTACGGGCCGGCGACCGCCACCACGACCTGCCCCTGCACGAGCGCGGTCGGGTCGGCGAAAGCCAACGTGGGGAGGCCGCCGACCTGGTCGATCTTGACCACCGCCACACCGGTCTGGCAGTCGTAATCGACCAGTCGCGCGTCATGCAGCTTCGAGTCTCCGGGGACGAGCACCGTCATGCGGCTCGCGCCGGAGATGACCTCGATGTTGGTCACGATGTAGCCGTCGCTCGTCGCGAGGTAACCCGACCCACGCAGGACGAGTGGCTGCTGCTGCGTCACGATGCTGACCACGGCAGGCCGCGCTTTGGCGGCGGACTGGACTATCGCCGACTCCTCGGTGAGCGTGACCCCGGAGCGGATGTTGACGCCCGGCGTGTTGGAGCGGGACAGCAGCTCGACCACCGCGAGGCTTACCGCCGCGGCGACGACCACGACCACGACGAGGCCCCCGGCCATGAGCACGATCGGACGCACGAGTTGACTTTAGCCGCGAACCGAACGGTGCCGTCCGCGCCCGGTCAGGCCGGGTCGATCGGATACCAGGTCATGACGAGCTGGCGGTTCGGCTCGAAACCGGCGCCGCTGTAGAGGCGCACGGCGGCCTCGTTGTCGGGCCTGGTCCACACGTATCCGAGCGTGACGCGCCGCTCCTGGAACAGGTGGACGGCCTGGCGGACGAGCATCTCGCCGACGCCGCGGCCTCGGTGCTCGGCGGACACGTAGAGCTCGGCCACCTCGCCCTCGAGGCCAGTGCCGGGGTCGTACAGCACGATCCAGCAGAAGCCGACGATGTGGCCGCCCTCATCGCGCGCTGCGTAGATGATGTTCTCGCCACGAAACGCCGCCGGCACCTGGGTCAGGTGACGCTCGATCTCCTCGCGCATCAACTGTGGATGGTCCGCGTAGTGGACCTGTTCGCCCAGGTGAAGGTCGACCAGAAGTGGCTTGATCAGCGAGTAATCGCCGGTCGCAAGGCGCTCGACGTCGAGTGTTCGCATCCCCGGTCGATGTTAGCCTAGGGTCCCTGAAGGCGCTGAGTTTTCGGGGCCTTCTTTGCCTAACTTTGCCGACGTAGCTCAGCTGGCAGAGCAGCCGCCTCGTAAGTGGCAGGTCGTGGGTTCGAATCCCACCGTCGGCTCCAGACAAGCGACACGAGCAGGCAGGCTTCGGCGAGCATCGTCGGCAGGGCCAGGATCGGGATCGCCAGCTCGAGCAGCGCGTAGCCGGCCACCAAGAGCACCACCTGCAGCGACGAGGCCCCGGCCCGGATCACGAGCCAGGCCGCGAGGATCAGCATCAGCAGGTCCTGGAAACCCAGGTAAGGCGAGAACAGGAGCGACCCGGCGATGCCGGCGGCAACCGGGACCTCGGGACCTTCCGCCCGGTGACGCCAGGCGGCGGCCAGCGCGAGCACGAGGACCAGCGCCTCCACGAGGTAGAGCAGGAGGCCGAGGCCAAGCGGTCCGGAGATCGAGTAGCGCCGCGTGATGTCCCACGCCGGCCCCTGCGTCATCGCGAGGATGGCTCGGTAGTGGCCGGCGCCGTCGGCGCCGAGGAGCGCCAGCGCCACCAGGCCGATCACGGCCGATGCGCCGAGCCACGCGGCGAAGGTCCGCCGGTGCCCGGCGACCAGCAGGCACGGCGGCACCAGCAGAGCGAGCTGGGGCTTCAGGACCAGCAGGCTCAGCACGACCCCCGCCGCCACCGGCCGTTCGGCGCGAATCAGCCACCACGCCGTTGCAACCGCGGCGGCCACGAGGGCGCCCGGCTGTCCGACCAGGACCCCGAAGGCGACCGGAAACAGGCCGAGCCAGAGCAGGAGGTACGCGACCTTGGTCCACGCTCCGCCCGGGGCAACGAGGCGCCACGTCCAGAGGAGCGCGGCGACCAGGACCACGGTCCACGCGGCGAGGGCCGCCGCGAACGGGAGGAGAGTCAGGGGTGTCACCAGCCATGCCAGCGGCGGCGTGGAGATGAAGGGCTGGGCATTGAACCCGGATCCCAGGCTGTGGATCGCGTTCTGCTGAGCCTGCAGGTCGTACAGGCGCCCATACCCCTCGCGCAGGCCGAGCAGCGCTGCCGCGAAGTCGAGCCTGAAGTCGTTGCGGATCGCGTATTGCGGAAGGTAGACCGGCGCCACGACGATCAGGTCCCAGGTCAAAAGGATCGCCCCGACCGTCACCCCCGCGGCAGCCCACAACCGTGTTCGCTTTCGGAAGTAGGCAGCCACGGCTGCAAAAAGTAACCCGAATGCAGAGGGCTCGGACCGGATTCCGAGCCCTCTCCGAAGCTTCTACCTAGTTGACTTCGCGGTAATCCGCGTCGACGACGTCCTCTTCCTTCTTCGCCTCACCGGAGGCCGAGGCGGCGCCACCGTCCTGGGGGGCGCTGCCCGCGGGGGCGCCGGCCTGCGAGTAGATGTGCTGGCCGATCTTCTGCAGGGCCTCGTTGAACTCGTCCATCTCGCGCCGGAGCGCGTTGGTGTCCGAGCCCTTGGCCGTGCTCTTGAGCGACTCGAGCTTGGCCGTGACCTCGCTCTTGACGTCCTCCGGGATCTTGCCTTCGTTGTCCTTCATGACCTTCTCGGCCTGGTGGATCATGTGATCAGCCTGGTTGCGCAGCTCGACCTCTTCGCGCTTCGCGCGGTCCTCGGACGAGTGGCTCTCCGCCTCCTTGACCATGCGATCGACCTCGTCCTTCGACAGGGTCGACGAAGCCGTGATCGTGACGGACTGCTCACGGCCGGTGCCCTTGTCCTGCGCCTTCACGTTGAGGATGCCGTTGGCATCGAGGTCGAACGTGACCTCGATCTGCGGCGTGCCGCGGGGAGCGGGTGCGATCCCGTCCAGATGGAAGCGGCCGAGGGTGCGGTTGTCCCGCGCCATCTCGCGCTCCCCCTGCAGCACGTGGACCTCGACCGACGTCTGGCTGTCGGCCGCGGTCGAGAAGACCTGCGACCGCGAGGTCGGAATCGTGGTGTTGCGATCGATGAGCTTGGTCATCACGCCACCCAGCGTCTCGACGCCCAGCGACAAGGGGGTGACGTCGAGCAGGAGAATGTCCTTGACCTCGCCCTTCAGCACGCCGGCCTGGATGGCCGCACCGACCGCCACCACCTCGTCGGGGTTGACGCCCTTGTGGGGCTCCTTTCCGCCGAGGAGATCCTTGACCAGCCGCTGGATCACGGGCATGCGCGTCGCGCCTCCGACCAGCACGACCTCGTTGATCTGCTGGGGCGTGAGGCCGGCGTCCTTCAGCGCGGCGAGGAACGGCCCGCGGCAGCGCTCCGTCAGGTCGGCGGTCAGTGATTCGAACTTCGCCCGGGTGAGCGTCATCTCGAGGTGCTTGGGTCCGGTCTGGTCCGCGGTGATGAACGGAAGGTTGATCTGCGTCTCGAGCCGGCTCGAGAGCTCGATCTTGGCCCGCTCGGCCGCCTCGGTGAGGCGCTGCAGGGCCTGGCGGTCGGCCTTCAGGTCGATGCCGTTCGACTTCTTGAACTCTTCGGCCATCCACTCGACGATCCGGCGGTCGTAGTCGTCGCCGCCGAGATGGGTGTCACCGTTGGTCGCCTTGACCTCGAACACGCCATCACCCACGTCGAGCACAGACACGTCGAAGGTTCCACCACCCAGGTCGAAGACCAGGATGGTCTCGTTCGCCTTCTTGTCGAGGCCGTACGCCAGCGATGCCGCGGTCGGCTCGTTGATGATGCGCAGCACGTTGAGGCCAGCGATCTGGCCTGCGTTCTTCGTCGCCTGGCGCTGCGAGTCGTTGAAGTAGGCGGGCACGGTGATGACCGCGTCGGTCACCTTCTCGCCCAGGTAGGCCTCGGCGTCGCTCTTCAGCTTCTGAAGGATCATGGCCGAGATCTCTTCGGGCGTGGATTCCTTGTTCGCGTTGGGGATGAAGACCACGGCGCGGTCGTCCTTGCCAGGCTTCACCTGGTAGGGCACGATCTTGCGCTCGGATTCGACCTCGGAGTACTTGCGGCCCATGAAACGCTTGATCGAGTAGACGGTGTTCTCCGGGTTGACGGCCGCCTGCCTGCGGGCCAGGGTGCCGACGAGGCGCTCACCTGACTTGGTGAACGCGACCACGGACGGGGTGGTGCGGGAACCTTCCGCGTTCGGGATGACCACGGGCTCGCCACCCTCCATGACGGCGATGACAGAGTTGGTGGTCCCAAGGTCGATTCCTACAGTTTTTGGCATTGGTTGACTTTCCCTCCAGGGTGCGTGTTGAGCGCAGATTTGAAATGTTTACCTTTGCGTTTCTTCCCCGAGGACACCCCCACAAAACCCTACGCTTGACCTGATGGCGGTATTCGAGCTGGACCCCGTGGACGAGATCGTCGTGGCCGCGGTCGGCGATCCCGGAGCACGCCAGTTCTTCCTCCTCGCGAGCGGTTCGGGGCGCACCCTGACCCTGAGCTGCGAGAAGTCCCAGATCCAGGCCCTCCTGGTCCGGCTGCGCCAGATGATGGAAACCCAGGGCATCGAGGGGCCTGGTGCGGAGGCGGCCGCGGCGACGACCACGAAGCCAGGCGAACCGGAGTGGCAGATCGGTGAGATGGGCCTGGGCTACCACGAGGCGCGCCGCATGTTCGTACTCGTCGCGAGCCAGGCAGGCAGCGGCGGCGAGGGCGCGCCGGACCCTGACGACGCGACCCCGAGCGTCCGCTTCTGGCTCAGCCACCAGCAGGCCGCCGCTTTCTCGACGCAGGCCGAGAAGGTGCTGACGGCCGGCCGGCCGCTCTGCCCGCGCTGCGGGCTGCCGATGGACCCCGCCGGTCACCCCTGCCCGGTCATGAATGGCGCGCGGCCCATCTTCTGAGACCACCGAGCGGCTGCTCGAGCAGCTGCCGGAGATGAAATTGCTTGGGCTCCTGCACGGGGCCTCGAACTACACGTTTCTCGCCAGGCTCGGACCGCATCCGCCCTCCGGTCTGAACGCGGTCTACAAGCCCGCGCGCGGCGAATCCCCTCTATGGGACTTCGAGGCGGGCACGCTGTATCTGCGCGAGGTTGCGGCGTACGAGCTGAGCAAGGTGCTCGGGTGGCCGCGCATCCCGCCGACCGTCGTGCGGCGCCAGGCGCCGCAGGGGATTGGGGCGGTGCAGATGTTCATCGAGTCCGACGGCCGCCACTTCCTCGGCGAGCACTCGGAGCACCGCGACACCTGGACGCGAATCGCCCTCTTCGACGTGATCGCCAACAACGCCGACCGCAAGTCGGGCCACTGCCTTTTCGACGCCGACAACCAGGTGTGGGTCATCGACCACGGCCTCACGTTTCACACCGAGCACAAGCTCCGGACCGTGATCTGGGACTTCGCCGGCGACCCCCTCCCCGAGCAGCTATGCGATGACGTCGAACGCGCCCTGGTCGAAGTCGAGCGAGGCGGCCTCGGCAGGAAGCTGGCCGCGCTCCTCACACCGGCCGAGGTCAGGCTGCTGAAGCGCCGCCTGCGCGGAGTGCTCGACCCTCGGTGGCGCTTCCCGGAACCAACGTCCGCATGGTCCATCCCCTGGCCGCCGGTCTGACCCGTGTAACCGAAGTGCATCTGTTATCGTTCCCGGGCTTCATGCGTTTTCACGGGCCCGGGAGGTTGGGGCCCGCCGTCGTCATGGTCGGTGCGGCCGCCTCCGCCATCTTCCTGTTCGTCATCTCGCCTCCTTCGCGGGTCGTGGTGCAGGCGGACTGCTCGGCCAGCTCCCCATGCCCGACGCCGACGCCGACGCCGACCCTGGCCTTCCTGACCATCGACGTCACGTCGGGCGACCCGAACACCGAGATCACCGTCAACGGCGGCGCCTTTCTCCCGAACGAGCAGATGACCCTGTACTGGGACCAGAACGCCCACGTCGCGGGTGGGGCCAACGCCGACGGCAGCGGCAACTTCGTGACCCACGTCAAGCCGTTTGCCGGCGACGCCCCCGGTGTGCACAGGCTCTGCGCGAGCGTGCAGCCGTATCCCTGCGCCAACTTCACCCTGCTGGCGGCGAATGCTTCTCCTTCGCCGTCGCAGTCGCCCTCGCCCAGCCCGGACACCAGCCCGACGCCCACCCAGACCTCGACCGCCGCACCCACCTCCACTCCGGTGGCCACGAACCTGAACGGCTTCGACGTGATCTCGCGTCCGCCGTTCGTCTTCCTCCCCATCGTGGGCGCGCTCGCGATCCTGTTCGCCCTCGGATACTGGATCCTCAGCGTGGCTCGCGGGCCGAAACCCACGAAGATCCCAGCCGCGGCGGTCGTGCACCGCGCCACACGCCCGGACTACTCGGCCGGATTCGGAGCACCGCCGGGGGCGCCGGCCCCGGCTCCGACGTCACACTCGGCCTGGGACGAAGGGAAGCCCGCTGCCCCGGGCATCGCCCCGGGTCCTGCTGAACCCGGGCCACCCTCCAGCGAACCCGAGCCTCCCGCACCCGACACGCAAGCGCAGGCGCAGGCGCCGCAGCCGCCGGAGCTCCCGCAGCCTTTCGCCGAGCCCGAGCTCCCACCGGTGGACTGGGACGTGCCCGGCGACGCGCACTCGGCGGGTCCGGACGACCCTCTCGACTTCCCAGAGCCCGGCGACGAATAGCTAGGGCGTGGCGCGGCGGCGCTTCCCGCGCCAACGCCAGAAGCGGACGAGGCCGCCCTGGATGCCATGCGGGAACACGAGCATGGCGACGATGAAGACGACCCCGAACAGGGCGAGAGGCAGCTGGTCGCGGACGGCGCTGGGCAGGTGCAGCGTGTCGTTGAGGGTGCCGATCCAGTCGGGCGCGAACACGATCACCAGCGCTCCCCACACCGCTCCGGGAAGGGTGCCGAGCCCGCCGATGACGATGGCGGCGAGCACCTCGAGCGAGAGCGTGAGCGGAAAGCTGCCTGGCGCCGCCAGGTTGGACGTGTACGCCATCATCGACCCCGCGAGACCGGCGCACGCACCGCTCACGACGAAGGCGAGGACCTGCGTCCGCGCCACGCGAATCCCGTAGAGGGACGAGGAGACCTCGTCTTCGCGGATGGCCCTGAAGTCGCGGCCGTAGCGGGTGCGCACGAGGTTGGCCAGCAGGATGAACGTGATCGCCACCGGGATCAGGCCGATCCACGCCAGCCAGACTTCCGGTGGCACTGACGAGAGCGCGTCCGGAGCGACGAGAGCCGGGACGTTGAGGCCTGCGTCGCCGCCGAACACTCCCGAGAAGCGAACCGCCACCCCCGGCAGCGCCACCGCGAGGCCGAGCGTGGCCCCGGCCAGGTAAGGGCCGCGCAGCCGGGCTGCTGCCGCCCCGACGACGATCGAGGCCGCCGCCGTCACGACGGTCGCTGCCGCGAAGACGATCGCCGGGTTCAGGTCGGGCAGCGATTTCAACGCGAGCGCCGTGGTGTAGGCGCCGACCGCCATCAGCGCCCCGTGGCCGAGGGAGAGCTGCCCGTTCAGGCCCGTCAACAGCGTGAGTCCGGCCGCTGCGATCGCGAAGTAGGCCACGCTCGAAAGCTGATACACGAGGAAGGGGTTGAACCCGTCGAGCGCCCACAGCGCGAAGGCGGCCACCACGATGAACACCAGGCCGAGGAGGGCGTGCCGCAGCAGGGTGTTGGAGACGCGACCGGTCAAGCGTTCGACCCCCGCGGCGGTGGCCCTCATACCCGGCGCTCCGCTCCGTGCACGAACAGGCCCTGCGGCCTGACCATCAGCAGCGCGATCAGGATCAGCAGGGCGCCGATCGATTCCAGGTCGCCGCCGAAATAGCCCCCGACGTAGGAAAGCGCCAGCCCGATCGCAAGGCCGCCGACCAGTGCGCCGATGGGACTGTCCAGGCCGCCGAGCACCGCGGCGGTGAACCCGTACACCAGGATCGCATCCATGTTGTTCGGATACAGGAGCAGCGTCGGCGCGACCAGCAGGCCCGCCAGGGCGCCGGCCATGCTCGCGAGTCCCCAGCCGAGCGACAGCAGCCGGCCGACGCGCACGCCCAGGAGGCGCGCGATGTCGGGCGCGAAGGCAGCCGCGCGCATGCTCAGCCCGACGCCTGTGAACCTGAACAGGACGAGCAGCGCGACCATGACCAGCAGCACGACACCGATCGTGAAAAGGTCGAATGGCGACAGGGCGATATAGGTGTCACCGATCTGACTCGCTGAAATCGAGAAGGGCGCCGGAAAGGGCCGGATCTGCGCGCCGCCGATCATCGGCACCACGGCTTCGAGGATCAGGAACAGTCCCAGCGTCAGGATGACCGCGTTCAGGGGCGGGCCCGTCTCGACCCAGCGCACCAACCCGCGCTCGGCCACCATTCCGAGGATCAATCCGGCCACCAGGGCGCCGGCAAATCCCAGCCAGTAGTTGTCTGTGTAGTGGATGATGCCGAGCGCGACATAGGTCGTCGTCATCGCCATCGCGCCCTGCGCGAAGTTCACGACCCGCGTCGCACGCCAGATGAGCACCAGCGCGAGTGCCAGCGCGGAATAGATCATGCCGGCCGCGATCCCCGTCAGCGTGAGGACGATGAAGTAGCTCAAGAGACCGTCCCCTCAGTAGCCGAGGTACGCATGCCAGAGCTCCTCGTCCCTCGCGAGCTCGCCGGCGTGCCGCGCCGCGACGGTCCTGCCCGACGAGAGCAGCACCGCCTCGTCGGCGATGGAGAGTGCGCTTCGGGCGTTCTGCTCCACCAGCAGCACGCTGAGGCCGCCCTGGGCCAGGTCGTGCACCGTGCGCATGATCAGCGTCACGAGCTTCGGCGCCAGGCCGAGCGAAGGCTCGTCGAGGAGCAGGAGCGTGGCGCGCGACATCAGCGCGCGGCCGACCGCGAGCATCTGGCGCTCCCCACCTGACAGCGAATGGGCGGGCAGGTGACGCCGCACCGCCAGGGGTGGGAAGAGCTGCATCACCATGTCCATCGCCTTGCTCCGGTCGGCTGGGTCGCGACGCCACAGGTGGGCGAGCTTGAGATTTTCCTCGACCGTCAGCTCCCTGATCGATCCACCGCCTTCGGGCACGAGGCTGACTCCGGCGCGCACGATCTCCTCGGGTCGCAGACCGATCAAGGACCTGCCGTTGTAGGAGACGCCGCCGGCGCTCGGATGAACCACTCCGGCGATGGACCGCAGCAGCGTCGACTTGCCGGCGCCGTTCGGACCGAGCACGGCGGTGATGCCCCTGTCGGCTACGCGAAGGCTCACGCCGTCGAGCGCGGTCACGCCGCCGTAGGCGACTCGAAGGCTGTCGACCTCAAGCACCGGCGCCACCTCCGTCGGCCGCCGCGAGCTCCTCTCCGAGGTACGCGTCGGTGACCGCCTTGTCGTGCTGCACGACCTCGGGCGCGCCGGATGCGATGACGCGGCCGAAGTCGAGGACGTGCACGCGCCCGCATACCTTCATGACCAGGTCGAGGCGGTGCTCGACCAGCGCGATCGACATCCGTTCGCGCAGCGAGCGCAACAGCTCGGAGAGGTGCTTGATCTCCGCGGCGGTCAGGCCGCTCGCCGGTTCGTCCAGCAGCAGCAAGGACGGTCTCGAGACCAGCGCACGCGCCAGCGACACCCACTTCTGCACGCCATAGGGCAGCGCGGCGGGATGGCGATTGGCGACCTCTTCGATGCCGAGCTCTCGGAGCTGGACGAGCGCCGCCTCGCGCAACACGGCCTCGTATCTATCCGAGCGGACCAGGCCGAGCAAAGCCGACGAGAATCCAGGCCGCGCGCTGCGACGCGCGCCCACCATCACGTTCTCCAGCACGGTGAGGCCTCGCCAGAGGCCGAGGCCCTGCAGCGTGCGCGAGATGTTCAAGCCGTTCAGCTCATGCGGGTTCACATCGCGAATCGAGCGGTCGTTGTAGAGGATCTCCCCCGACTGCGGCTGCTGCAGCCCGCAGACGACGTTGAACAGCGTCGTCTTGCCCGCCCCGTTCGGCCCGATGATGCCGACGATCTCGCCGGCGCCAACGTCGAGAGACACGTTGTCGAGAGCCGTGAGGCCGCCGAATCGCACAGTCAGGCCGCGGACCTGCAGCGAGCCGGGCCGGTTGGCGGCGCTGGTCGCGGCGCCGCCTTCCGGGCTCACCGGCACAAACCTATCGGAGAGTTCGCGAGCGCGCTCGAACGGTCAGGGAATTCCGTTGGTCGGCATCGGCTTGGACGCGCAGGTGCCACACGCCGCCGGCGGGCCGCTCACCGTCGCCGTGTAGATCGAGCCGGTGAACGACGCCTGGTTGTTCTGGATCACGGCCATCTGCACGCCCTGATAGCCCAGATGGTTGCTCGACGAGTAGCCGAAGGGCACGAGTCCTGGCCCCTGGTCCAGCTGGCCGCTGTTGATCACGTTGACCACGTCCTGCCGGGTGGGGTTCTGGCCGGCTTTCTTGATCGCCTGCACGAAGCTGTAGGCGACCGCCATGCCGTACTCGACGTTGCCGTCGAACGGCAGCGCCGGGATGTACTTGTCGTGGATCTGCTTGAAGAGGACGACCCAGGGGTTCGACGTGTCGGTGGTCGCGGGAAGGTAGCCCGACGTGACGATGCCGTTGACGAGGCCGGAGGCGGCTGCGTCCTTGGCGAACGCGGCCAGCAGGCCCGAGAGCGTGGTCGGGTCGGCGCCGACGCTGCTCACGACCCACTTCGGGGTGTAATGGAGCTTGGCCGCCGTCAACAGCGAGAGCGCCGTGAAGGCCGGGATGGTGTAGAGCACCACGACCTGCGCCCCCATCGCCTGGAGCTTGGCGATCTGCGGTCCGAGGTTGGTGTTGGTCGGAACGTACTTCTCCTTGTCGACGACGCTCGTCGACGGGATGGTCGAGTCGAGTCCCTGGACACCGCCCTGGCCGAAGTCGTCATCCTGGTAGAGGTAGCCGACCTTCATGCCCGACATGTTGTCGGCCACGTACTTACCCGTGATCTTGCCTTCGATGATGTAGTCGGGCTGCCAGCCGAAGGTGTAGGGGTATTTCGACGTGTTGTTCCAGCAGTCGCAGCCCGAGGCCACGAAGAGATCAGGCACCTTGGAGCTGTTCAGGTAGTCGACCACCGCCAGGTGAGTCGGCGTACCGAGTCCGTTGAAGATGGCGAACACCCTGTCCTGCAGCACGAGCTTGCGAACCTGCGTCGAGGTGTTCTGTGGGTTGTACCCATCGTCTTCGAACCTGTACTGGATCGTGCGCCCGTTGACGCCGCCGTGGTCGTTGACCCACAGGAAGTACGCGTTTGACGCCTGCGAGATCTCGTTGTAGCCGGGCGCGGCCGGACCGGTAAGCGGTTGGTGACTGCCGATGGTGATCGTGGTCGCGGTGATGCCGGGCGCGGAGGCCGTGTTGGAGCTCGAGCCGCCGCCCCCACCGCACGCGCTCACGAACATGGCCGCGACGACCAGCGGAGCCCCCGACGCCGAGAGTCGCCGGATCAACGAGGTCTGCATCTCCACCTCCACAGTTGCGTAAAAGCGATCGGGTTCACCGATACTACTCTCGGCCAATTCAAAGTGGCAAGAATTGATTTGAGCCGGCCGGTGAGAGTCGAGCGGAAGCCCGTGACCCGGCGTGAGGCCAAGGCGCGGACGCGGCAGCGCCTGCTGCAGGCGGCACGGCACATGATCCTTGCCGGCGGCGAGGGGCGCCTGACCGCGAGCACGGTGGCCCGGCGCGCCGGCGTCGCGGGCGCCACGTTCTACGAACACTTCGCCAACCGCGACGAGCTCCTTTCCGCGCTGGGCGACGAGCTGTTCTCAGAGCTGCGGCAGCACCTGGCGACCCGCCGCGCCGAGGCGCTGGCCGCGCCGGACGACGAGGAGATGCTGCGCCGGGAGTTCCGCACGCCTCTCGAGATCATCGCCGCGAGGCCTGACCTCTTCCGCCTCGCCCTGCGCGTGCGGCACAACCCGGGCTCGCCGCTCGGCGATTCGAGCCGCCGCCTGACGGGCAACATGCGGGGCGACATCGTGTCGGAGCTCGTGGCGCGCGGCTATCCCGCCGCCTCGCCGCGCGAGCGTCGCCGGCTCGAGATGGTGGCCGACATCCACATCGCGGCCACCGAGACGCTCGCGCTCGGCCACGTCAGCGGCCGCTACCCCGACCTCGACGAGCTCGTCGACATGCTGGTGCTGGTCACCCGCGGCACCCGCCTGGTGCGCAGCCTGGCCGATCGCCGCACCAGTTAGCGCCTCTACGATCTAACCGGATGGTCGCCCGACTCAGGCCCTATTGGCTGCACGCCTACCTCCTCGCGTACACGCCGATCGGGCTCTACGCCGACAGCCGGGTCACGGCGCAGTGGCAGCAGTGGCTCCTCGGCGGGCTCACCTTCGCGGTGCTGTACCTGGCCGCGCTCAAAGCGCCGAAGGAGCAGCGGCTGCAGGTGTGGATGTGCGTGATCGTGGCGACGGGGTTCGAGATCGTCGGCTCGCTCGTGTGGGGCGTCTACCGCTATCGCCTGCACAACCTGCCTCTCTACGTGCCGCCGGGGCACGGAATCGTCTACCTCTTCGGCCTGCTCGCCGCGCAAACACCGGTCGTGATGCGCTACGGCAGGCGGGTGGCGCACGTCGTGCTGGCGGGCGCCGGGACCTGGGCGCTGGCCGGCCTGACGCTCCTGCCCCTGGTCACCGGGCGCTTCGACCTGCAGGGCGCGCTGTGCCTGCCCGTGTTCGCCTACTTCCTGCTGCGCTCGCCGCGGTGGCCGCTCTTCGCGGCGATCTTCGTCATCGTCAGCGAGCTCGAGATCTCCGGCACCTTCTTCGGCGACTGGCACTGGATGCCGGTCGCGCCGTGGACGCACATTCCGTCGGGGAATCCACCCTCGGTCATCGCGGGCGGCTACTGCGTGATCGACGGCTCCGTGCTGGCCGCGATGTGGGCCTACAGGGTCGGCTTGAAGACCATCATGACGAGGATCAGAACGACCAGCAGTCCAAGTCCCGGGCCAAGCATCGCGTTCCTTCGCGAGAGCCGGACAAACTCTGGCGAGTCCTCCTGACCCGCATCCACCAGCCTGATCTGGTTGCGCACCAGCGGCGTGAAGACCGCGCCACCGATCGCAGCGATTGCGATGAACAGGACTATTGCCGCGATGATCCAGAACGAAGTTATCGACCACCTGCCCACGAAGACCATGATCAGGCCGGTCAGGAAAAGGACGCCGTAAGCAGGATTGGCGATGCGGTTGTCGAGGAACCGGATCGTCTTCAGCACAAAGGAGAGGTGGGCGGTTTGGCTCGCCACGCGCGTGCTCCAGACCCCATAGGTGATGTTGGCGCCCACCGCGGTGATCGCGGCGGCGATGTGGATGAATTTCAGCAGCAGATAGAGCGAGAACATCAGCTGGACAGCACAACCGTAGCGCTGCCCACCGTCGTCCGCCTGCCCTCCGGGTCTTCGCCCCACAGCTCGAGCTCGACCTGGTCGCCCTGGACGCCCGTCACCTTGCCGCGGCAGCGATACGGACGGCCGGGAACGTCGATCCCCCTGTAGCTCACCTCGAACGCCTTCACCGTTCCGCGGTCGCCCAGCCAGTCCGTCAAGAGCTGGCCGAGGAATCCGGCCTTGAGCAGGCCGTGGAGGATCACCCCCGGAAGCCCGACGCCGCGGGCGTAGTCCTGGTCGTAGTGGATCTCATAGAAGTCGCCCTGCGCGCCGGCATACTGCACCAGCTGACGCGTGGTCGGGTGCTTGGTCAGCTCGGGGAGCTCGTCACCGACCCGAACGTTCATCGGCGGATCATGGTCCCGCGCAGCCGCGCCACCAGGCTGCCGCGCTGGTTGGTGTAATCCGTCTCGAAGATGATGAAGAGCATCTCTCCGCTCGAGCCCGACTTTTCGTAGACGTCCGCCACACGCCCGGTCGATGTGATGTGGTCGCCCACGCGCACAGGCTCGAAATACTCGAATCGGTTCCCTCCGTTGAGCCACCCCGTCCCGTATTCCTCGGCCTCCTCGAGGTGGAGTGATACGGGTGCGAGCGCGACGAGGAACGTGGGCGGGGCTTCCTCGAGCCAGCGGGGATTCGGATCGCCGATGGCCTGTGCGAAGCGACTGAGGTGGCCTGGCTCGACGGCGGCATCGATCGGCGGCGTGGCAACTCCGATGCGTGATCGAAGGCGATCGACGACCGAAGCGACAGCGCTCATCGGCCGCGCGGAAGTCCGAGCACGCGCTCGGCGATGATGTTGCGCTGGATTTCGGACGAGCCGGCGTAGATCGTCTCCGCCTGCGCCCACATCCATCCATACTGCCAGCGACCTTCCTCGATGGCCGCGGGAGACTCCGGCGCGAGGGCGCCGTACAGTCCCTGCACTCCGACCGCGAGGTCCTGGAGCCGCTTGTCCATCTCGCTCCAGTAGAGCTTGGTCAGGCTCGCCTCCGGGCCTGGCGCCTGGCCGTGCTGCGCCTTGGTCAGGTTGCGCAGGCCGATCAGGCGAAAGACGTGCGCTTCGATCTGCGCCTGGGCGACCTTCTGGCGCGTGCTCGGGTCCGCGCCGGCGCCGCGGTCGCGCGTCAGCTGCGCGAGCTGCTGCACGGCACGCTCGAAGCGAGCCGCCTGCGCGAGCCCGCCCCGCTCGAAGCCGAACACGGTCATGGCGATCTTCCAACCGGCGGCGGGACCACCGACCAGGTCGCGGTCTTCGACGACCGCGCCCGAGAGGAAGATCTCCGAGAACTCGCCGCCGCCGGTCATCTGCTTGATGCGGCGTACTTCGACCCCGGGCTGATGCATGTCGACCAGGAAGAAGCCGATTCCTCGATGCGCGTCGGCCGCGGGATCGCACCGCGCGAGAAGAAAGCTCTTGTCGGCATAGTGGGCGCCGCTAGACCAGGTCTTCTGGCCGTCGAGAACCCAGTGGCCGTCCTTCCGCTCGGCGCGAGTCCGCAGCCCGGCCAGGTCGCTGCCCGCGTCCGGCTCGCTGAAGCCCTGGCAGAAGATCAGATCCCCCCTGAGGATCTTCTCGACGTACGTCTCTTGCTGCCAGTCCGAGCCGTGGACGAGCAGGGAAGGCGCGAGGAGGCTGACTCCGAGGCGGCCGAGGATGATCGGGGCGCCAACGTTCGCCATCTCCTCCTGGTAGATCGCCTGCATGACAGCGGTGGCGGGGCGGCCGCCGGCCGACTCGGGCCAGCCCAGCTTCAACCAGCCGCCCTCGTACAGGCGACGCTGCCAGGCTCGCTGGATCTCGGTGTCGTCGTCCTCGCGGTACCCGCCGACCCCGCGATGGCGCCACTCGGCGGGGAGGTTCAGATCGAGCCAGGAACTGACCTCTTTTCGGAAGGCCTCCTCTTCGGCGCTGAAGCCGAGATCCACGGTTTGGAGGCTAGCAAATTGCGGCAAACTGAAAGTGATGGCTGCCTCCGAAGTGCTGTGCGGACGATGCGGGGCTCCGCTCACCAATCCGAATGCCCCGTGCCCACGCTGCGGATCGCCGGCTTCCGGCGCGTATCAGGCCTCAGGGAATCCAGGCGCCTACCAGGCCCCGGCGAATGCCTACCGCTACGGAGCGCCACCGTATGGCGCCGCGATCGCGCGGCCGAAAAACCCGCTGCTTGCCGCCGCGCTGGCGATCGTGCCGGGGCTTGGACATTTCTACCTCGGGCACAACCTGAAAGGGATCGGCTACCTGGTCGGCATCGGTGGCCTTCAGTTCTTCGGCTTCGACCTCGACCTGAGCGTGATCGGCGCCACCATAGGCGTACCGATGGAGCTTGGCGGCGGGACGCTCTGGCTTTTCAGCATCGTCGATGCCTACCGCACGGCCCGGCACATGAACGCCGCGGCGGGATTCCGCTAAGCCGCGCTGCTCAGGCGGACTTCTTTCGCCTCCGCGTCGCCGGCTTGCGCCGCCCGTTGCCGGAGGCGGCCGTCGTCTTGCGGCGGCGCCGCTTCGTGCCGCCTGAGAGCGCGCGCTCGACGCGCCTGGAGATGGTGCGCAGCCCGCGCTCGACGTTGCCAGAGGACGCCGACGATCCGCGCTCGGTCAGCTTTACGACCTGACGGCGGAGCTGGCGGTTCTCCTTGATCAGGTCCGCCACCATCGCATTCAGCCGCATGACGAGCTCGCTTCCACCTTCGCGCTTGTGACGCGTGCGCGCTGTCGTCGAATTTTTCGAACCAGGTGGTCTTCCGCGACGTCCGCGCTTTGCGGGCTGAGATGGTTGTGCTTCCTCGGGTGACATGTCGTCTCCTGAAAAACAAAATTCGGGTGCGGTTAAAGGCGAGTATAACCGCACCCGATTGAGTTGAAATAAATGCGCGCTATGCGGCCGCGAGCATGGGTTGTTTGGTGACGCTTTTCAATCCTTCCCGTGCCAATTCATGCGCGGGATTCGCTTTACGACTCACATAACGAACCACGCGCCATCCGCGCCGGCATCGCTCGCGGACTTCGTGCACCGCGACGCGAAAACTATCGCTGGACGGCATGCGACTTCTGACTACAGGAGCGCAGTCGGTGCGGACGATCACCCTGTGATAAGGCCATCGCGCGGCGGCCAGGTCGAGCGCGCCCGCGCAGACATGAGCCTCCAGCTGGGCCGAGCCACCCAGGTGCGAGAAACCGAACGACTCCGTATAAACGGCCCGGCCTCTAACGAAAACGGCCAGGCCGCATCCGGCCCGGCCGTTCTTGTCGAGAGCGGCGTCCACATAGATCACCAGGCACTCCCGCAAACTCCATTCCTCCCTGATTGGCGGTATTTCCCTGAGGGTCCTCACGCCGCAGGCGTCGGGCGCCCGGCAGGATTTCGGCAGAGCCTAACACGATGTTGCGCCGTTGTCGCCACGCGAGCACAACATGTGGGGTCACTCGACCGGTGGCAGCTCGGTCCCCATCGCGTGGTAGCCGCCGTCGACGTGCAGGAGCTCGCCCGTGGTCATGTCCAGGTAGTCGGAGAGGAGCATGCAGACGGCCCGTCCGACGGGCGCCTTGTCCTGCAGGCTCCAGCCGAGCGGGGCGCGCTTCTCCCAGACCTCCTCGAAGTCCTTGAAGCCCGGGATGCCGCTGGCGGCCAGCGTCGCCAGGGGTCCGGCGCACACGGCGTTGACCCGGATCTTGTAGCGTCCGAGGTCGCGCGCGAGATACCTGGTCACCGATTCCAGCGCGGCTTTCGAAACGCCCATCCAGTCGTATTTCGGCCAGGCGTTGCTCGAATTGTCGAAGTCAAGGGTGACCAGAGAACCGCCGTGCTCTTTCATCAATGGAAGGAATCCCGCAGCGAGCTCCTTGAATGAGAACGCGCTGACCTGGAAAGCTGTCGCCGCACTTTCCCACGGCGTGTTGAGAAACTGGCCCCCGAGGGCATCCGCGGGCGCGAATGCGACCGAATGCACGAGACCGTCTACGCGGTCCCAGCGCTGAGCGGTCTGCTTCACAGCTTCGGCGACATCGCTTGGTTTTGTGACGTCCATCTCGAGGATGTCGGGCACCGGGTCGAGTTTTTTTGCCGTCATCTGCGTGATGCTCATCATCCGGCCGAAGCTCGTGAGCAAGATCTCGGCACCTTCGCGCTGCGCTTCCTGAGCGATGGAGTAGCCGATGCTGCGGCGGTCCGACATGCCGGCGATCAGCACGCGCTTTCCCTTCAGGATCACGTTCGAATCGTAATCGAGCCGCCGGCTATCCGGGTTCGGCGCCGGTCGCGACGGGAAGGTCACGGTTCGACCAGTCGCTCCACGAGCCGGCGTACAGCCTCACGTCGTCGATTCCGGCGAGCCGAAGCGCCAGCAGGTCGTGGCACGCGTTGACCCCGGATCCGCAGTAGACGACGGCGCCACCTTCGGCTCCGAGCTCCGTGTACCTGTGACGCAGCTCCTTCGGCGGCCTGAAGCGGCCTTCTGGGCCGAGGTTGTCGCTCCACGGCGCGCTGCGCGCCCCGGGAACGTGGCCGGCCTTGGGATCGACAGGCTCAGCCTCGCCTCGATACCTGCCGCCTGCCCGCGCGTCGAGCAGCACCACCCCACGCAAGCCCTCGACACCACGAAAGTCCACGACGCGCGTGGAATCGGGCTG
This sequence comes from Candidatus Dormiibacterota bacterium, assembly GCA_035279525.1. Taxonomy (GTDB): domain Bacteria; phylum Chloroflexota; class Dormibacteria; order Dormibacterales; family Dormibacteraceae; genus DATEHQ01. The sequence continues at coordinate 10,209 of DATEHQ010000068.1, read as the reverse complement.
CTTGGCACGAAAATCGCCAGGCGCCACGGCGGGCGCCGTGGTCTCCAGCGGGCCGTGCCACGCCGCTAGGCCGCCGTCCAGGACCGCCTGCGCGCGGTGCCCGAACCACTCGAGCAGGAACCACAACCTGGCCGCGACCGAGCCCCCCGCGTCGTCGTACACGACCACCTTCGTGTCGCTGCCGACGCCGGCGCCGCGCATCGCGTGCTCGAAATGTTGCGGCGTGGGCAGCGGGTGACGGCCCTGGTTGCCTTCGTCCCGACTGCCCGTCACGTCGCCGAGATCGACGAACACCGCGCCCGGGATGTGGCCCTTCAGGTACTCGTCGCGACCGAAGCGGCTCGCGATCAGGTACCAGCGGAAGTCGATCACCCTCAGGTCCATGTCGTCGACGTGCTCGTGAAGCCAGCGGGCGTCGACCAGCGGGCCGAAGCTCATTCGGTCCCGAAGACTCGCGTGTCGTGGCAGAAATGGACGGCGTGCGGATGCAGGCCGTGGAGCTTGTGGAGCGACTCCGTCCATGCCTGCTTTTCGGAATGCTGTCCCGGCCACCTGCTCAGGTCGGCCCTATCCCCCGCCTGATAGATGTCGGAGGTATAGGCCGCGTCGCCGATCATCACCGCCGATCCGTCCTTCGCCTCGACCAGCACGCTCTGATGGCCCGCGGTATGACCCGGCGTGGCGACCACCTTCACCCCGTCGGCGATCTCGGCGTCACCGTCGATCAGCTCGAAGCGTGCGCCCGCGAAATCGAACCATTCGGACGTCGTCGTCTCCTCCCGACGCGCGCGCGCGAGCTCGGTGCGCTGAATGTAGAACGGCGCGTGCTTGAAAACCGCGTTCTGGCCGCAGTGGTCGAAGTGGAGGTGGCTGTTGATCACGATCCGCACGTCTGCCGGGCTGAGGTCGTGCTCGCCCAGCGCGTCCGCGGCGTGCCGATTGACCACCTGCCATTCCTTGACGAGCTCGGTCGGCCAACCCACGCCGGTATCGACCAGGATCGCGCCCGCTCGCGGATGCTTGATCACGAAGCCATGGACCGGGATGTGGTTGAAGGCCGCAAGCTCGGCCAGGTGCAGGCGGACGATCTCGAGCCCCGCCCCGGCGCTCATGGGAGCAGGGGCGACAGCGCGAAGAGCGTGAAGAGCATCGCGACGTAGAGAAGCGAGTAGGCGAACACGCGGCGGCTCCAGCGGCGTCCGTTCAGGTCGAGCACAGTGACCGCGACCAGTCCGATGCCGAGCACGATGGCGCCCGCCAGGTAGACCGCCCCTGCCGAGTGCGTGAAAAACGGAACGAGGCTGGCGCCTCCCGCCAGCACGGCGTAACCGATGCTCTGCCGCTTGGCCGCGCCAGACGCCAGCACCGGCAGCATCGGGATGTTGGCCCTGGCGTAGTCCTTCTTGATCATCTGCGCGAGGGCCCAGAAATGTGGGGGCGTCCAGAAGAAGATCACTGCGAACAACGCCAGCGCGGTGACGTCGAGACCGCCGGTGGCCGCCGCCCAGCCGACCAGAGGTGGCACGGCCCCGGCCGATCCGCCGATCACGATGTTCTGCGGGGTCCAGCGCTTCAACCACATGGTGTAGACGAAGACGTAGATCAGGGTTCCGCTCAAGGCGAGTGAAGCCGCGAGCAGGTTGGCGCCCGCCCACAACACAGCGAAGGCGAGCACGTTCAGCGCGATGCCCAGCGCCAGCGCGTGCCACGGGGGTATTCGGCCGTCGGGAAGCGGACGCCCGCGGGTCCGGTTCATCGCGGCGTCGATGTCGCGGTCGAACCAGCAGTTGATGGAATGTGCGCCACCGGCGGCGAAGGTTCCTCCGACCAGCACCGCCCCCACGGCAAGCCAGCCCGGGTGACCCTGCGCCGCCGGGAACATCACGCCCACGGCCGTCGCGTCGAGCAGAGCGACGATGCGCAACTTCAAAAGGCTCACGTAGTCGCGCGCCGTCGCTGCGATGCCTCGGCGTCCCGCCGCTGCGGTCAATACGCTCACGCCGGCCCTTTGTCGACAGTGAGTCGCGAAAACGCGGGCTCGCGATCGACTCGCTCGAGGGCGAGGAGAGGGATGGAAAGGGTCCCCGCCCAGACAAGCGTCGCGATCGCCACGTGAAGGCCGTTGAAGAGAGGCCCATCGGTCAGCGCGGCGCCGGCGCCGACCGCCACCTGCAGGAGGAACACCACCATGGTGGCCACCCCGGCAGCGCGCAGCTGCGGTCGCCTCATCGCCTGGATCGCCACATAGACGATCAGGATGCCGATCAGCAGCACCGCGCCCCGATGCAGCATCGTGAAGGCGTCGACGCCCGCGAAGCTGGGCGAAAGGCCCGACCCGCACAGAGGCCACGTGTGGCAGCGCTCGTCGGCCCCGCTGGCGACCACCGTCGACCCGGTGAGCAGGAGCACGTAGGTCGCGCCGGCCGTCACGGCGGCTGTGCCCCGGAACGATGCATCGCGGATCCCGGCCGAAGCCGGCATCGATGTCATGGCGGTGGCCACGAGCAGGCCGAGGATGATCATCGCGAGACTGAGGTGGACGAGCACGACCCACGATGGGAGCTGGTAGTGCACGACGATTCCGCCGAGCAACCCTTCCGATCCGTACGCGACGAGGGCGGCGGACGCGAGCCACGTCACGACCGGACGGCGTGCGCGGAACACCATCCACGCGAGGACAACGGTGGCGATGACAAACAGCCCGGTCACGCTGCCTACCGCGCGATGTGTGTACTCGATGATCGATGGGAGGTTCGCGGGCGGATATGGACGGCCGTGACACAGCGGCCAGTCGGGGCAGCCGAGACCCGAGCCGGTGACCCTCACGACTCCGCCGAGCGCGATCTGCAGGTAAGCGAAAAGCGCGGTCACGACGGCAAGACGGCGGAAAAACGTCGGCGAGACCACCAGCGACCCAGTCTACTGGCTGGTCAGATTCGACAACTCCGCGTCGAGTACGCTCGGGTCCAGCTGGCCGACCTGGCGGCGGTCGATCGTGCCGTCGGCCCTCACGAAGATCGTCGTCGGCAGCGAGAACAGGCCGAAGGAGCGCAACACCCGGGTGTCGCCGTCGAGCAGCGCCGGTTGCCGGATGCCGAGACCGCTCAGAAAGTTCCGCGCCGAGTCGCTCGAGTCGCCCTCGTCCACGAGCACCAGCCGCACGCGCGGTTGCGCGCCGACGGATTGCACGAGCAGCGGCATCTCGGCTCTGCATGGAGGACAGTAGGTCGCCCAGAAGTTGATCACCAGCGGGCGGCCCGAGAAATCCGACAGGCTGACTTTCGAGCCTGTGGTCGAGGTCAGCGTGAAGTCGGCCGCCCTTCCACCGCTGGAGGCGACCGGCGCGACAGGACCTGAGATCGTGGCGAGAGCGTCCAGCACGTCGGGCGCACCCCAGCCGTCGCCGCCGGAGCCGAGCTCGTAGAGGCCCTGCGCGCTGAGCGCGGTGACCAGCGAAGGGGGTATGTCGTTGCCAATCTTGGGAACACCGCGATAGACGAGCCTGATGTAGCCGTGACGGTCGACGAGCGCCAGCGTCGAGGTGTGGGTGTCGCCCGCCGCGAGCTGGACGTCGAACACGCTCCAGAAATTCGCCACGTCGGTCGTACCACCAGTGCCGAGGGTCCAGGAAGCGCCGGTCTGCTGCGCGTAACGGGCCAGCACCCCGGAGGTGTCCACGCCGGGGTCGGTCGTCACCTCCAGCAGCATCGTGGCGGGCGCAATCCGTTTCGCCAGCTGAAGGAAGAGCGCCGTGTACAGCGGGCAGGTCTCGTGGCAGGTCGTGTGAAAGGCGGCGATGACGACGTTCTTGCCGGCGATCGACTGGAGGTTGATCGCCTGGCCGCGCTGGTCGAGCAGGTTGAAGGCCGGCATGGAGACGAACTTTCCTGACAGCTCACCCAACCCCAGGTTCGCCTGGTCGTTGCCCGCGTACGCGCTGCCAGGAATGAGGTGACCGGAGTCGACGCCGAGAAGGAGCGGCTCGACCTGGTTCTGGGTGATCGCCAGCGAAACCGGCGCGACGTCGGAGCCCAGGCGCACCGCGTCGTACCCGCCCGCAGAAACCGCCGGCGTGATGACCGTCCGCTCGGCAGGCGCGGCCGGAACGGTCCCCGAAACGTGGCCCAGCGGAATCCATCCGCCGGTGCCGTGCAGCGCCAGGGTCGCGTCCGGCATGGTTTGCGCGTTGCGGGCGGAGACCAACACGACGAGCGTCCCCGTCGCGGCTGGCTGAAGGCGCGGCACCAGCCACAGCACGGCGACGGACAGGATCGCAACCGCGGCGGCGACCAGCCAGAGGACTCGGTTCTGAGGCGTCTAACCGACCACCCGGGTCGCGGCGCCGGCGGGCACCGGAGGGCGTCCGTACCGATCGGCGACCCGGTCGATGTACTGCACGCAGGCTTCGGCCACGGCAGCGCTCTCGATCTGGAGCACGTTCTCGGCGTTTTGCTCTCCGCTGTGCGAGAGGTTGAAGCTGCCCGTGTACACGTAGTCGTCGGCGACCAGGATCTTGGCGTGCATGAAGTCGTGCACCGACGTCTTGGAATAGGGCGTCGAGCGCTTGGCCCCGAATCGCACCGCGGAGGTGAGGGAGTGGAAGGCGGTGATCTTCCAGGCGGCTGTCGCCTGGGTTCCCCACTGCCGCTGGACCTCGTCCATCTGCGTCTGATCGTACACACCGGCGATGTCGAGGCCGGGATGCTCACAGACCTCTGCGAGGGTGCCCAGGATCGGTCCCGAGGTGATCACGGGCGAGCACACCCTGATTCGTTTCTGCGCTGAGGCGATCGACCGCGCCATCGCGTGCACGAGCTTGACGCTGCGCCCGGGACAGAAGTAAGGACGCACCCCCGTGCCGTCCGCGAGCTGCGACCACGGCGACGCGATCCTGCCCGACACCGCCACCACCGGCCGGTCCCACAGCTGCTGGAAGTCGGCCGCGTAATCGCCTGCGACCTCACCCGACGCGATGGTGACGATGAGGTTCTCCTCGCGATTCCACGAGTCGTTGGTCCAGTTCGTGGAGCCGGTCAGAACGCTTGCCTGCGCTGTGCTGGCATCTCTAACCACGTACTTGTGGTGCATGAGATCAGGGATACCGGGCACGGGCTTGGTCTGGACTCCAAGCGACTGGAGCCTGTCGATGAAGCCCCAGTCGATGGCTGGCGGCGGGGGCACCGGGATGGTCAGCGCGTGGTCCTGGTTGAAGATCATCCGGACCTTCACCCCGCGCTTCAGAGCCGCGTCGAACGCGCCCAGCAGCGTGGATGCGGGAGTGGCGTCGAGCCTGAGGTCGTAGATCGCGATGTCCAGCGTGGCGCCGGCGCCATCGAGAAAGGACGCAAGCCTCAGAGCGATCGAGTCGGCCGTCTGGCCCCCGTCGTTGAGGAAGAAGAGTTCGAGCGGCGGGCCGGCGGCTATCTTGCGTCCGCCTTGGGTTCGCCGGTCTGCTCGCGTTCCTCTTCGATCTCGACGGGCAGCGGGCGGGTCGCCATCTCGGCCGCCTCCTCGGGGTCGTCGGTCAGGGTCATGAGGTTGAGGTCTTCGGGGTTGATCGCTCCCGCGCTCAGCACGTTGCGCCTCATCCAGTCGAGCAGGCCCGTCCAGTATTCGGTCCCGAACAGCACGATCGGAAAGTGTTCGATCTTTCCGGTTTGCGCGAGCGTGAGTGACTCGAACAGCTCGTCCAGCGTGCCGAAACCTCCCGGAAAGATGACAAAGCCACGGGCGTATTTGACGAACATGTTCTTGCGCACGAAGAAGTAGCGGAACTCGACGCCGAGGTCGACATATGGGTTCATCGACTGCTCGTGAGGAAGCTCGATGTTGCATCCCACGGAGAGGCCGCCGGCCTCATGACATCCGCGGTTGACGGCCTCCATGATGCCGGGGCCGCCGCCGGTGATCACTGCGAACCCACGCCGCGCCAGCGCTGCGCCCAGCGACCTGCCGAGCCTGTAGTAGGGATCGTCGGCCTTGGCCCGGGCCGAGCCGAACACCGTGATCGCGGGCCCCACCTCGTTGAGGGCGTCGAAGCCTTCGACGAACTCCGAAAGGATGCGGAGAACGCGCCACGGATCCGCATGGTGGCTGAGCTCTTCGATGGCGCTCCGCTCGAGCAGCGCTCGATCGGCAGGCGCCTGCCGGGTTGGAACGACTAAACGGCCGGCCCGCCGGCGCTCCGCCATCCCTTACGCTCCGGCGATTGGTTCGGCGGCGGGCTCCGGTTTCATGTCGACCTCGGGCTCCACAGCGGAGCTCTCGACGGCCGCCTTGACGGGCTCGGGCTCTGGTTCTGACTGCACGTTCACTGTGACCTTTCTACGCGGTAACGCGCGACGTGTCGATTTCGGACCTCCGTTGGAGGCCGCCGGCGCGGGCAGGGCGGGGGTCGAAGCGGCGGCCGCGGTGGCGACGACCACCGGTGTCGTCTCCTCGATCGACGGCCGGGCAGGCAGCCGGGAGGTCGGCTCGCCGGGCATCTCGAGGACGTGGTCCAGGTGGCCCCTGAGGGTGGCGACCTCGGCTTCGAGCTCGTGCACCCGGCGGCGGTGCCGCATGTGCTCCGTGAAGTGGTGAAGGCTGTTGAACCAGTGGTACAGGGTGCCGGCGACGAGCACGACGGCCATCGGCACGACGGGGACTGTCCAGAGCGGCACCCCATTCAGGTGGAAGATCGACCAGTGCACGTCCACCGAGCCAAGGTTGCTGTAGCCGAACACCGTCACCACCACGCCGATGAGCAGGCCGAAGAGCAGCGAGCTCGCCAGCAGGAAGCGTTGCCAGAGGTGGCTCAGGTCGGGCACCGGCGAGAGAGGTTACTCCACTTCAGCCGGTTTCCAGCCCGCTGGCGAACGGCTTTACAGGCGCTCCAGGACGATGACCGGCATCTTCCGGTCCGTCTTCTTCTTGTAGTCCCAGAAGCCCGGGTTGATGTCGGCGTGCTTCTTGAACAATCGCTCGTACTCCTCGCCCTCCGTGGCCCGCGCTCGCGCCTTGAACTTGTCGTGCCCGATCTCCACCGTCACGTGGGGGTGCGCGACCAGGTTGTGGTACCAGGACGGGCTGGTCGGCGCTCCGCCCTTGGAGGCGACGATGACGTAGGCATCTCCTTCCGGTGTGTAGACGAGAGGGTTCGTTCGGGTCTCCCCCGACCTGGCCCCCTCGGTCGTGAGGATCAGGACCGGTCGCCCGAAAAAGGGCCCGGAAGTCGGCTTCCCGTTCGTCCTGATGTCCTCGACAAGGCCGCGGTTGAAATCTCCAAAAGTGCTCATCACTCATTCATACCGCGCCAGGCGCCCTGACCATTCCCCACGGCACCCGATCGATCGATCCGCCACGTAACTCCGTTCTCTGTCTGACGTTTACCTCGCAGTGCCCCGGTTCGCGAGCACAGGATTCGAAAAAGGAGGTGTCACGGTGGGGGCCCGGTTCCGGTGGATCCAAGTCCTGATCATCATGTCTGCCCTTGTCGGCGTCGTGGCGGTGCAGTCCGCCCGACCGCGTGAGTCGGTTCTGACCAACCCGCGAAAGCTCAGCGCATAGCCCAAGAGTCGGGGTCGGGTGGCTCGCCCGCCGGCCACCCGAAACCCGCCTTGTCACAGGCGAGCTTGGTGGAGGCGGCGGGAGTTGAACCCGCGTCCGAAGCAGTCTCCTCCAGGATCTCTACGAGCGTGTCCGGGAATTTGGTTCTCGCTTGGCGGCTCCTCCCGACGGGATCCGCTTCTGCCAGCCGCGGTAGGTGTCCCGCCCCAGGGCCGCGGCGCCCCTGAGGCGGCGATCCGGTCTTATGTGATACCGCTCCCCGTTCCGCCGGATTGAACGAGGGCAGCACCCGGGATCAACGTCCCGGGGCTCACGTCTCTACTGCTTACGCAGCGAGGGCGAGAGCGGGAGTTCTGTTGGCGTTTGTAAAACGCTGCGCTGTAACGCACGCGGCTCTCGGCTCGCAATCCCAAAGCTCAACTACCCCGTCGAGACCGGACGCCCCCACGAAGCTGGCCTGGTTGCAGGTTGATTCTACCCACCGGACCGGCCGCCTACACTGGATCACGCCATGGCCGTCGACCTCGAGCGGATAGGCCGCGCCACGCTCAAGGAGCTGGGCGACATTCGGATCGACGACGTCCTGTCCTTCATCGACCGCGGAATCGAGAACATGCCCAGCTACATGGACCTCTACCGGCGCTGGGAGGCCCAGCAGTGGGCCGTCGGCGATCTCGATTTCACGCTCGACCGCCAGGACTGGCTCGAGTCGTCGGAGCTCGATTGCAAGGCCACCCTGTGGTCCCACCGGCTCTTCTTCAACGGCGAGGAGCGCGTGACGGCGACGCTGGCGCCTTTCGTCTGGGCGGCTCCTTCCCCGGAGATCGAGGTCTTCCTCTCCACGCAGATGGTCGACGAGGCCCGCCATACGGTTTTCTTCCAGCGCTGGTGGCACGACGTCGTGGGCACCGACGCGAGGAACCTCGGCCACCTGCTCAAGGAGATCCGGCCGGAGGCCAACGAGGGCTACAACGAGCTCTTCTACGACCGGTTGCCATCGACAGCGCAGCGGCTCGCGAGCAACCCCAGGGACTTCGACGCGTTCGTCGAGGGGGTCACCCTGTACCACATCGTGATCGAGGCCACGATCGCGCTGACCGGACAGCGCTTCGAGCTCGAGGCCATGCGCGAGCAGGGCCTGACGGACCGCGCGTTCTACCAGGGCTTCACAGCAGTCGCGCGGGACGAGTCGCGCCACGTCAACTTCGGCATCAAGCTGCTGCGGGACGCCGTCCGCGAGGATGCGGCCCGTTTCGCTCCCCTCATCCAGAGGACGCTCGTCGAGTGTCTTCCGCTCATCTCCGGCACCATCGAGCCGCCCGACCCACGCTACATAACGGAGTTCGGCCGGACCGAGAGCGAGATCCTTCAGTTCGCATTCGAGTCCCTCAACAAGCGATTGCGCGCGATCGGCATCAACCTGGCCGCGTGATCAAGGAAGCCCTGATCGGCTCGCGGATCACCCTGCGCCCGGTGACCGCTGAAGACGCACCACAGTTGAACGCGGTCTTCTCCGACCCCGCCGTGGCGACCTGGTGGGGTGAACCGGCCAGGTCATTGCGCGACGCGATGAACGCGGAGGAGGGCGAGTCGGGATTCGTGATCGAGCAGGGCGAGGAGGCGATCGGCTTCATCCAGTGCTACGAGGAGCTCGACCCCATGTACCGCCACGCCGGCATCGACATCGCGCTGCGCTCCGAGTGGCAGGGCAAGGGCGTCGGCCCGTTGGCCATCCAGATCCTCGCCACCTACCTGATCAAGGAGCGCGGACATCACCGCCTCACGATCGATCCCGCCGCTCACAACACGCGCGCCATCAAGGCCTACCGCAGCGTCGGTTTCAAGCCTGTCGGCATCATGCGCAAGTACGAGCGAGGACCTTCCGGCGAATGGCACGACGGCCTGCTGATGGACCTGCTCGCCGAGGACCTCGCCGACTAGGCGTCAGGCTTCGCTTCGCGCATCCAGGGCGTGACAGTCACGCCGACAAGCAATCCCTCCGGGCTCAGCATCCTCGTCACGACCTGGCCCCACGGCTCTGTTCTCTGGCGCACCAGCAGTCGATAGCCACCGTCCTCGAGCTCTTTTGTCGCGCCGTCGATGTCCTCCACGTCGAACTCGAGCCACGCCTGTGGCGCCGGGATGTCTGACGGCCATTCACCGCTGCCGAAGCACGACTCGGCCGCCTGCGTGAGCGGCCAGATCGCAAACGTCTGCGCGCCCTTGACCTCTTCCGTGTGCAGGTATTCGCCGTCCTCCACCTTGAATCCGATGCCAAGCGTGTCTTCGTAAAGACGGCGCGACTGTTTCACGTCGGCCGAAATGGGCCCGAAGCCCGCGATGAACAGAACCTTCATCAGCGTCTCACCCCCGAATCAATGTCTTGGTCAGTCCGGCCCGCGAGGCAGACCGAAGCTCACGGTCGGCGCCAGCGGGATGATTCCATCTTCGCTCTTGACCAGCTGCCATCCGCCTTCGTGCACCAGCCGATGGTGCCGGCGACACAGCATGACCAGGTTGTCGAGATCGGTGCCGCCACCCTGCGCCCAGTGCACCAGGTGGTGTCCGTCGCACCACGACGCCGGCCGCTCGCAGCCCGGCCAGCGGCAGTGGCCGTCGCGCGTCTTGAGCGCCTTGCGGGTGGCTCCGTCGATCACCCGC
>DATEHQ010000067.1:0-7240 GCA_035279525.1 Candidatus Dormiibacterota bacterium | reverse complement strand
TCGTGTCGGGCGACGAAGGTGCGGCTTCCAGGCAGCCGGTCCAGGAGCAGCTGGAGGTAGTCGCGGCCGGGCAGGTTGATGCCGGCGCGCGCGGCGCTGGCGGCCACGTGGACGGCAAGCTCGCCCGCGTCGGCGCCCTCGTCGACCACGACTCCCTTCCGCTCGGCGTAGCGGATGTTGTAGCGCGTCGAGCTCCGGAACGAAGCCAGCATCCGGTCGTCCGGGCCGAGCTGGATGATCCTGGTATGAGACGGCTGCACGTCGTCCCTTCGCCGGAAGGCGAACTCGCTCAATACGGGCCCCAGCTCGGGGCCTGACTCGGGCTCGACGCGCAGCCTGGCCAGGCCCTCTGAGCGAGCCCACGCGACGAGGACCTCGAGCATCTCGGCCGAGCAGCCCGCCGGGCCCCGTGGGACGTAACCCCAGCGCATCGGCCCCGCGCCCTGGACGAGCACTGTGACGGGACCGAGCCGCGAAAGCCAGACGCGCTTCACGTTCCACCCCGCGGCCCCCTGCACCTCGCCCCAGGCCCAGCTCTGGTTGAGCGGGGCCGGCGTGGCCGAGGCGTGCAGGGCGGCGTCCCAGGCCTCTGCCGGCCGGCTCTGGATCGGACTGGAGCGGGCGAAATGCGCGGCGTTCATCACTTTCGGAACGCACAGCGGGTTTTCGGCACGCGTCGCGCCTCAGAGCGGGGCGGTGACCAGGCCCTCCTGGTAGTAGCGGACCGGGTGGCGGAGCTGGTGGGTTCGTTCGTACTCGGACCACGCCCGGTCGTAGAGCGCATTCGCCTCGACCGAGATGCCCTCCACGGCGCCGGCCGACAATCCGGCCGCCCGCAGGCGCTTGCCGAGCGACGCCACGGCGAACTGGCGCAGCTCGTCGCCATCGACCCGCAGAGCCTCGGGGACCTCACGCGGGTCCTCGATGGGCAGCCGCCGGTCGGGGGCGACGACGGTGTGCACAGCAGGTGGCAGCAGCTCGAGCACCTTCAGGGCGATCAAGCGCGCCGTCTCCTGCCGCTCCCTCACCCGGCGGCGCAGGGCCATCACGCCGAAACCGATGTGGCGCGACTCGTCGCGCGCCACGGCGGTGAAGCCGGCTGTGAAGCCCGGCATCAGGCCCACCCGGCGCAGCGTGCGCAGCAGGCTGCGCTGGCCGGTCACCGCCAGGTAGCCCTCGATGATCAGGTGGTAGGTGACGACGCCTTCGACCCACGCCCGCTCGTTCTGCGGCTCACGGCGGACCAGGTCCATCGCGTCGCGCAGCTGGTGCTCGAAGATCTTGCGGAAGCCCTCCGTGGCCCTCGGCGAGATCGCGTCGAGCGCGGAGTGCAGCCCGCCGCCGACGCCGAGCACCTCGTCGAAAAAACGCTGGAAGAAGACGGTGTGCCTCGCCTCGTCGGCGATCTGCGTCGCCAGGAAGATGCGTTCGTCCTCGCGGTCGGCGGCGTGAAGCAGCGGAGCGAGGGTGTCCGTCACCGCCTGCTCGCCGATGAAGAACAGCGTCATCGTGTGCTGCATCACGTTGCGGATCGCGGACGGAAGCCTTTGCCAGTCCGATGTGTCCTTCGTGAAGTCGAGGTCTGAGACCGCCCACTGCTGGCGCTCCCAGCGCCGGTAGAGCGCGGCCGAGTCGATGGCGGGCTGGAGGAGCGAATCCATCTGGGCCTCGACGTCGTCCACGCTCACGGCGACGAGCTCACTCAGCGGAGCGTCCTCCACCCTGCGCACTGCGTCGAGCCCCGAATCGATGGTCATCCACCCACTCCTGACCGCGTGGTGCCTAGAGATTAGGCCAACGGGGCGGCACCCACGGCCCCGTCATACTGCTGTCTCACCAATGGCGGAGGCGATGCTCGAAGTACACGGCCTGACCAAGAAATATGGCTCGCTCGTGGCGGTGCGAGACCTGAGCCTGGACGTCCATGCGGGTGAGGTCTTCGGCTTCGTCGGCAGCAACGGGGCGGGCAAGACGACGACGATGCGCATCATCCTCGGCACGCTCACCGCGGATGCCGGCGAGGTGCTGTGGTCGGGCTCCCCGATCGACTTCGAGAGGCGACGTGGCATCGGCTACATGCCCGAGGAGCGAGGCCTCTATCCGAAGATGCGAATCGGCGAGCAGCTGATCTACTTCGCGCAGCTGCACGGGGCGAGCGCGGACGCCGCCGTCGCGGCCACCAGCCGCTGGCTGGAAAGATTCGGGCTCACCTCCCGCGTCAAGGACGAGGTCCAGAAGCTGAGCCACGGCAACCAGCAGCGCGTGCAGCTGGCGGCGGCCCTCGTGTTCGACCCCGTCATGCTCGTGCTCGACGAGCCGTTCTCGGGCCTCGACCCGGAGGCCGTCGACTCGATGAGCGGGGTGCTGCACGAGCGGGCGGCCGCGGGCATGCCGGTCGTATTCTCCAGCCACCAGCTCGACCTGGTCGAGCGGATCTGTCACCGCGTCGGGATCATCCAGCGCGGGCGCCTGGTGGCGTGCGGCACGATCGACGAGCTGCGCGGCCAGGGTCCGGCGCAGTGGTGGGTCGACGCACCCGCCGCGCCGGCCGGATGGGCGTCGGGCCTGCCTGGCGTCAAGGTGGTGCGCTCGGACGGAACCCGCGTGCTGATCCAGCTCGATGGGGAGGCCGACGACCAGGCGGTGCTCCGCGCAGCCCTCGCGAGCGGGCCGGTGCGCGAGTTCCGCCGCCGGGTCCCAAGCCTGCTCGACATCTTCAGGGAGGCCATGACAGAGAATGCGGCGGCCGTTTCCTGACGTCGCCGGTCTCGGCGGGGCGTTCGCTCACACCGTCTACCTGATCTCGCGGCGCGAGTTCATCACCCGCGTCCGCAGCCGCTTCTTCATCGTCGGGACGATCGTCTTCATGGCGCTGCTCGTCGGCTACATCGTCCTGCAGGCCCTTGTTCTCAGCCGCGCGGTGACGACCGTGAAGGTTGCATTCACGCCCGATGCCCAGGCGATGGCGCAGCAGCTGCGCGCGGTCACGAACACGGATCCGACCGTGAAGCTGCTCACCTCTTCGGTCCCCGATGCGGCGGCGGGACGGGCCCAGGTCCGCGACGGCACCGTCGACGCGCTCGTGAGCGGCGATCCCACCGCGCCGGTGGTGTCGGTCAAGGACACGCTGGATCCGACCATCGCGGCCGCCCTCAACGCCCTGGTAAAGGAGGCTGCACTCAACCGAGCATTGACGGCGGGTGGCGTCGACCCGACCTCTGTGGAGCGAGCCGTCGCGAACGCCAACATCAGCATCGCGTTGCTGGACCCCAACGCACAGCAGCGGGGCGAGCGCGCAGTGGCAGGCATCTTTGTCGCCGCACTGCTGTACGTGTCGCTGCTGCTCTACGGCCAGATCGTGGCCGCCAGCGTGGTCGAGGAGAAGGCCAACCGCATCATCGAGATCCTGCTGTCGACTGTGCGCCCGCGTCAGCTGCTGCTGGGAAAGGTGATCGGGATCGGGCTCATGGGTTTCATGCAGCTGGTGCTGCTCGGTGCCGCCGCGCTCGTTGCGGTGAGCAGGACCCAGGTCCTCAGCGTGCCCACGATCGGAGTCGAGGCGGTGCTCGGAGGCCTGCTGTGGTTCGTGCTCGGCTTCGTCTTCTACGCGCTGCTGTACGCCGCGGGCGGCTCGATGGTCTCCCGCCAGGAGGACCTGGGCGCGATCACGACGCCCATCACGATGCTCGTCCTCGGCACATACCTCGCGTTCTTCTGGGTCATCGCGAACCCCGACAACCCGATCGCGGCACTGATCTCGATCATCCCGCCATTCGCGCCCGTGCTGATGCCGGCCCGGATGGCTACAGGCGACGCGCAGGCCTGGCAGGTGCTCGTCGCGGCGGTGCTCACCCTGCTGGCGATCGCCGGCCTGAACCTGCTGGCCGCGCGGATCTACACCAACTCGGTGCTTCGCGTCGGCAGCCGCGTCAAGTTCATCCAGGCGTGGAGGGGCGGGGACTGAAGGCGCGGTAGCGCTTCAGGGCGGCCCGCAGCTCGGCCAGCCGCTGGTCATCGCCTTCCGCCGCCTGAAGCAACCTCTCCACCGCGGTCGCCAGCTCGTCCGCCGCGTCCGTCACCATCAGCGAGCGCTCGATCTTCCGACGTGCGTCGTTCATGACCGCGCGGTGCCGGCGCGGGCGCTCGCGCTGTTCCATTGCTCGAACCTACACCGAGTGCTGGACCGCCTTCTCCTCGGCCATGGCGACGAACTCGAAGAAGACCTTGCTCCAGCGTTCGGCGGCGTCGAAGATCGGACCGTGGCCCGAACCCTCGAACATCTCCATCTCCACGTGACCGCCCCGGACGCGGTACCTGTCGAGCACGTTGCGGATCTGCGCCACCATCGGCTGAGGCGGGAACACGTCTTCTCCAGGCCAGCCCGGCACGGCACCCAGCTTGCCCAGCGTCCCCATCTCCCACGCGGAACCGTCCGAGACCACGATGTCGGCGCTGCCGTGGGTCCAGAGGATGGGCGGTTTGGGATCGATGTCCACGATCGACGCCCAATTGCAGTACTTCGGCGAAAGTGCGTTGAGGATTCCGCGCGTGCCAGGCGCCACGCCAGGCCAGTTCGGCGAGGCGGTGAGGTCACCCGTGTAGCCGTCGTCGCCCGTGACCGACTTGAGGATCTCGTCGACCAGCATGTCCTCCCGTTCTTTCGGTTCGTGGTGCGTGGGCGCCCAGTAGGACGAGTTCATCACGTTGCGCGGAGCGAAGGGCGTGCCGGCGGACGTGTCATGCTCGGCCAGGCATTTCTCGAAGTCCTTGCTTCCGGTCCCACCGCCTGATCCGGCGAAATCGGGAAAGCACGGTGTGCCGTCGAGCCGGACGCCGCCGAAGCCGTAGGGCGACACGGGATCGACGAAGGTGAGCGACGCGACCGGCCGGTCCTCGGCGTAGTTGGCGATCGCGGCTCCGCCGGTCGACCATCCGACGAGGTGGACGGGCCGCTGGATGCCGAGGGCCTGAACCAGCGAGAAGGTGTCGTCCGCCCAGTCACGCAGGCCGCGGGTGGCATCGATGGGCACGCGCTCGGTGTCGCCGAAGCCGCGCATGTCGGGCGCGATGATGCGGTAGCGATCCGGAGCTCCAGGCATCAGGTGCTCGAAGAACCGGCCGGTCGACAGGTTGCCGTGGAGCATGACGATCGGGACGCCTTCCGCCGGACCCGATTCGATATAGCGCATGTTGAGGCGGCTCGGGCGCGCGGTTCGCGACTGGACTCCGGCGGGTGGGTTCATATCGCCTCCTCCGATGGACTTCAGGCCTCCATCATCGCGCGGCTCGCGCTTAGAACGGAGGGAAGAGCAGCGGAGGCAAGAGGCTCGTGTCCATGGTGGCCGCCGGCCCGGCTGCGTCGTTGATCCCGCCGCCATTGTCGGACGCGCTCGAGAAGGACTTGCCGTCGACGGTGATGTCGTCGACCAGGTAGGTGATCCCGTAGGGGTCGGTGACGATGTACACGCTCGACACGGTGTCGTTGACGTGGCATGCCTGCGCCGTGGTCCAGGTGTCGTGATACACGAAGGGACAGGTCGCCGAGTGGATGTCCCATCCGTTCTGGACGTGAGGCAGGAACGTGTCCGAGACGAACTGCCAGTCGCCGGTGAACGCGTTCGGGGTGAGCTGAGCGTCGCCATCCGGCGTGCCGGCGGGGGTCTGGAACGTGACGATGAGCCGAGGCGAGCCGAGGGTCGCACCAGCGGGTCCCTTCACCCAGTAGCTCGAGTCGGGGAACGCCGTGGCCGGGATTCCGGTGACGTGATGAACCAGGACTCCCGCAGACCCAGTCGTGGTCGTGTGGATCTCGATCGCCTGCTTGTCGGTGTCGCCCGGCGGCTGATCCGCCGTGACGATCCAGTGCGCCTGCGCGCCGCCGCCGCCGGAGAAGAAGCTGAGTGTCGGCGATGATTCGCCGTTGTCCGCCAGGGTCGTGATAGGCACGAGCGCGAGCACCGCGGCGACTGCGAGCAGCGGCCAGCGAAGTGACTTCATGGGGTCCTCCATGTCTCGTTTCCGGAAATACCCGAAACAGCTGGCAGGGCTGCCATGTGCCAGTCCACCCCGCGAAATACGCGGACGCGTGTCTGATGCGCCTCAATGGAGAACCGCGTCACGAGGCAGAACTACTCGACATCCGCTCGAGTCCGGGGCCGGCGGAGATGATTGACCCTTGATCGTCGTGTGCGGCGAGGCCCTGATCGACATGGTCCACCACGGCGACGCCCCTCCCCGCGCCACACCGGGTGGAGGCCCGTTCAACACCGCACGGGCGCTGGCACGGCTGGGAGCGCCGGCTGCGTTCCTCGGCCGCCTCTCCAGCGACGAGTTCGGCGAGGAGCTGGCGCGCCTATTGGCGTCCGACGGCGCGAGCCTTGAGCTGGCGAGCATCGGCCCCGAGCCGACCACGATCGCATTGGCCGGCATCGACGCCGGCGGGCGGGCCGAGTACAGGTTCCTGGTCGACGGCACCTCGGCGCCGAACCTGACGCGCGAAATGGTGCCCGATCACCTCGGCCAGGAGGTGGATGCGCTCCATGTCGGCTCGCTCGGGATGGTGCTGGAGCCGATGGCCACGACGCTCGTCGATCTCCTGCGCCGCGAGCGGGACGGACGCGTCGTGATGCTCGACCCGAACATCAGGCCTGGGCTCGGGGACGAGGCTGATTACCGCGCCCGATTGAAGGACGTCATCTCGCGGAGCACGATCGTCAAGGCGAGCGACGCGGACCTGGCGTGGCTCTATCCGGATCACACCTTCCAGTCCGCTGCCGACCGGATGATCGGCGAAGGCGTGCCGCTCGTGGTCGTCACGCTCGGCGCCGAAGGTGCCTACGGAGCCCACGGGGAGCATCGCGTCAGGGTCGACGCCGTCCCGGTCCCCGTGGTCGACACGATCGGCGCAGGCGACGCGTTCGGCGCCGCGGTGCTCGCGTGGATGCACGACCACCACGCGCTGCGCCCGGACGTCCAGCTGGACCGCGAGCAGCTGACGGCAGCCCTGAGGTTCGCCTGCCAGGCCGCCGCCATCACGTGCTCCCGGTCAGGCGCGGATCCGCCGTGGCGATGGGAGATGCCGGACGGCTGACTCAGACCACGCTCGGGATAGGTGGCGGCGAACAGGGCCGACATCACACCGCCCTCCGAGATGCCGAGCAGGGCGGCGCGCCTCGAGCCGACGGCGTCGAGCACCGCCCGCACGTCGTCCATCCGCTGCTCCATGGTCGGCAGGGGGTGA
>DATEHQ010000066.1:0-15007 GCA_035279525.1 Candidatus Dormiibacterota bacterium | reverse complement strand
GACGTCATCCAGAACCACGCCCTGCAGCTGCTGGCCCTCATCGCCATGGATCCGCCCACCACCTTCGACCCTGAGTACGTGCGGCGGGCCAGGCGGGCGGCGCTGCGCGCGATGCTCCCCATCGATCCGACGATGGCGGTCCGCGGACAGTACGAGGGCTACCTCGACGAACCGGCGGTGGCCACCGACTCGCGGCGAGAGACCTACGCCGCGGCGCGTGTGCAGATCGAGGACTGGCGGTGGGACGGCGTGCCGATCTTCGTCCGGACGGGCAAGGCGCTTCGGCGCCGCGTGACCGAGGTGATGATCAAGCTCCGCGACGCGCCGATGCTGCGGATCGCCGCCCGGCGGCAGCGCGGGATTGCGACCCTGATCGTGATCCGGATCCAGCCCGACGAGGGCATCTCGCTTCGCATCGGGGCCAAGCGGCCGGGGACGAAGTTCGAGCTGGTGCCGGCCGGAATGCGTCTCGACTACTCGAAGCTGACCCGGACGGCGCTGCCCGATGCATACGAGAACGTGCTTTCAGAGGTGCTCGACAGAGGGCACTCGGCCTTCCCCGGCGCGGAAGAGATCGAGCTGGCGTGGGAGATAGTCGACCCGCTGGTCCGGGCCTGGGAGGCCTCCGGCCACCCTGAGGTCTACTCCCGAGGCTCGTGGGGACCACGCGCCTCCGACGACCTCGTGGCAGCCACTGGCGGCGGCCGCTGGATCGTCTCCGGCGACGAACCGGGGACGGGGTGAATGATGAGAGGGAACCACTCGGGTTCCCTCTCATAACCGTGTCTTTTTAGGCGCGGGCTCCCGCGGCCTTGCCGCCCTGCATCCAGAGGGCAGATTTGTTCGGGTAGAGAACAAGCAGCAGGACCGCGACGAGGATGGCCACCACGAACGAGATGATGTCGAAACGTCCGATGCTGATCGCGCTGAAGATCTGCCACACGATCTCGAGGATCGCGTAGACGATCACGGCGCGAACCCAGCTCACGTTGGCGATCGGGTCAAACCCGGCGATCATGATGCCGGCCCCGAAAGCGACTCCAGCCACCGGAGCCGTGACGCCCCACCAGCTATCGAACTGAAAGAACGACGTCCCGATGAAGCTGAGCGCCGAGCCCACCACGAGCAGGACTCCCAGCACCCACATCAGGATCTTGAGCGCCATTGGATTCCACTTCGCCACTACTTGCCTTCCTCCATATTCGACCGCTGGGTTAGAGATTGCTTGATGACGGGGCGGCCGTTCAAGTGCAACTTATAGGCGGATTGCACGGGTTTAGCAACACTATTTCAAGCAAAAACTTGCGACGAACCGCGCCATACGATCCGGGGTTTGAGCCCGTACGCCCATGCGAAGGCCCCTTCGTGGTCTGCCTCCCACAGCACGAGGTCGGCCAGCTTGTGAGCCGCCACCACCCCCCGATCTGAACGCGAAAGCGAATGAGCGCCGCCCGCAGTCGCCGCAAGAAGGGCTCGCTCCGCGGAGAGTTTGAACACCCCGACCGCAAGCGCGACGACCAGGCTCATGCTCGTGATCCCGCTCGTCCCGGGGTTGTGGTCTGTGCCGAGCGCGATCACAGCACCCGCGTCCAGGAGTTCTTTGACCGGAGGCAGGCGGCCGATCGAGAGCGCAGTGCCGGGCGCGAGCGTGGCCACGACGCCTGCGCGGGCGAGCATCACCGCGTCGCTCCGGTTCGCGCGCAGGAGATGATCCGCAGACACCGCGTGCAGCTCCGCCGCAAGCCGGCAGCCTCCGGTGCGCGCCAGCTCGTCCGCATGGAGGCGCGGAATCAGCCTGGCCTCGATCGCCGCCTCGAGCACAACGCGCGACTGCGCGACAGTGAAGTAACCGCGATCGCAGAACACGTCGCAGAAACGCGCACCCGCGGCGTGGGCGTCGACGCACCACTGCGCGACCTGCTTCACGTAAGCGCCGGCCCGCGCCCAGCGGTCTGGCGGCACGGCGTGCGCAGCCAGGAACGTGACGTCGATGCGGGGCAGGTCCTTGCGCTGACCGAGGCGCGCCAGCATGCGCGTCGCGGCGAGCTCGCCTTCCTTCTCGAGGTGGTAACCCGTCTTCGCCTCCACCGTGGTGGCGCCACCCTCCAGCCATCGCCACAGCCTGTGTGCCGTGGATTGCTCGAGCGCGCTCAGCGGCTCGGCGCGGGTGGCCTTGACGGTGGAGCGGATTCCGCCTCCGGCTTTCGCCAGTTCCAAATAGCTGGCGCCGGCTGTGCGCATCGCAACCTCCGCCATGCGGTCACCCGCGTACACGGGGTGTGTGTGCGCGTCGATCAAGCCGGCGGTGACCAACCCACCGGCGCAGTCGTCCTCGTTGGTGACCGACTCCATCAGCTCGCGTGGCTCGTCGCCCTGCTTGCCGCACCACGCGATCAACTCGCCGTCGCAGATGACCGAGGCGGCCTGGATCACTCCTGCGGGCGTGCCGGTGAAGAGCCGCCCGATGTTGCGCAGCCGCCTCAATTCGACACCACCGTGTCGCCGCCGACGACCACGTTCGTCACGTCGCGGCCCGAGAGGGCGAAGACGACCTGGTCCGAGGTCAGCCGCCTTCGCTCGAGCTCCGGACGATCGAACGTGACGAAGTCGGCGAGGGCGCCCGGTCTCAGCTCACCGCCGTCCCACCCCAGCGCCCGCATGCCGTTGACGGTGATCGCTTCGAGCAGCGCATCCGGCTGATGAAGGACCCGGCGCCCTGTCGCGCGGCGCTGGTCGAGCTCGATGCCCCGCGCCTCCTCAAGCAGGTCGATCGCCGCGTTCGAATCGCTCCCTGCGCTGAGCGGACACCCCGCCGCCGCCAGCTCCTGCAGAGGACCGACCCGGTCGCCCAGGTCGCGCTCGGTGGTGGGGCACGCGCACACACCGGCGCGTGCGGCGCCCAGCAGCGAGAGGTCAAAACCGTTGACGTGGATCGTGTGAACCGTGGTCAGGTCCGGCCCCAGGATGCCCTCCCGCTCCAGCAGCTCGACCGGCGTGCAGCCCTCCACGGCCATGCACTCCTCGACCTCGGCCGGCTGCTCGCACAGATGCATGTGCAGCGGCATGCCCCGCCGGCGCGCGTACGCCGCGACGACTCGCATCGACCCGGGGTCCACCGCACGCACGCTGTGAATCGCGGCCGCGATCCGCACGCCATCCGCATCCTCGAGCTCGTCAACGCGCCGCGCCCACGCGTCCGCGTCGGCGTCGGAGAACGACCGCTGGCGCTCATCGAGCACCCGACCGTCGAGGCCGCCGCGAAGGTAGCAGGCGTCGATGAGCGTGATGCGGATGCCCTCCTCCACGGCCGCTGCGATCAGCGCTGCGCCGAGCTCGTTGCCGCGCGCGTGCAGGTAGTGAAATTCGCCCACCGCCGTGATGCCCGACATGAGCATCTCGCGGAACACGCGGCGCGCGTGCTCGAAATAATCGGCCGGGTCCCAGTCCGTGTACTCATACATGCGCCGGCGCCAGCGCCAGAAGTCGCCCGCACCCGACTCGACCTCACCGCGGAGCAGTCTCTGAAAGGCATGGCTGTGCACGTTTGCCAAACCGGGCAAGGTCCAACCCTTGAGCGTGGTCGCATCGGGCCGTGGCGGCACCCCTTCGGTGACGGCCGTGATGCGGCCCTCGTCGACCTCGATGAGCACGTTCTCCGCGTGATGGCCGAGCCACGCCTGGTCGGCATGCCACATGCCGCTCCCGTTCATTCCTTCATCGGAATGCGAACGCCCCGTTCGCGCGCCACGTCGAGCGCGCGCTCGTAGCCGGCGTCGGCGTGCCGCGCCACCCCGGTGCCCGGGTCGTTGGTCAGCACCCGCTCGAGCTTGCGGGCCGCGGCCTCTGTGCCGTCCGCGACGGCCACCATCCCCGCGTGGATCGAGCGGCCGATCCCGACTCCGCCACCGTGATGCACGCTGACCCAGGCCGCGCCGCTCGAGGTGTTCAGCAGCGCGTTGAGGATCGGCCAGTCGGCGATCGCGTCCGAACCGTCCAGCATCGATTCGGTCTCGCGATAGGGCGACGCGACCGACCCCGAGTCGAGGTGGTCGCGGCCGATCACGATTGGCGCCTTGACCGCGCCGGTCCGGACGAGCTCGTTGAAGCGGAGGCCCGCGCGAGCGCGCTCTCCGTAGCCCAGCCAGCAGATCCTCGCCGGAAGGCCCTCGAAGTGCACGTGCTCCTGAGCCGCTTTGATCCAGCGCACCAGCGCCGGATCGTCGGAGAACTCTTCGACGATCGCCCTGTCGGTCGCCTCGATGTCCGCCGCATCGCCGGACAGCGCCACCCAGCGGAACGGACCCTTGCCCTCGCAGAACAGCGGCCTGATGTAGGCGGGCACGAAGCCTGGGAAATCGAAAGCTCGCGCGCTTCCACCAAGGCGCGCCTCGGCCCGCAGGCTGTTGCCGTAGTCGAAGACCTCTGAGCCGCGGTCGAGATAATCGACCATCGCGTCGACGTGCCGCGCCATGCTCTCTCGCGCGCGCTTGGTGTACGCGACAGGGTCATCGAGGCGAAGCTCCTGCGCATCGTCAGGACTCAAACCGGCCGGGATGTAGCTGAGCGGATCGTGCGCGGACGTTTGATCGGTCACCACGTCGGCCTCGAATCCGCTCCTGGCCAGCTCCGGGAGCATGTCGGCCGCGTTGCCCAGGACGCCGATGGAGAGCGCACGCTTTTTCCGCTTCGCGTCGATCGCCATCCGCACCGCGTTCTCGAGGTCGCTCGCGCGAACATCCAGGTACCCATGCTCGATGCGCCGTTCGATTCGCGCCGGGTCGACCTCGATGCAGACGGCGACACCACCGTTCAGCGTCACGGCCAGTGGCTGTGCACCGCCCATGCCGCCGAGGCCGGCTGTTACCGTCACGGTTCCGGCCAGCGAGCCGCCGAATCGCTTGCGAGCGATGGCGGCGAAGGTTTCGTAGGTGCCCTGGAGGATGCCCTGCGAGCCGATGTAGATCCACGAGCCCGCCGTCATCTGGCCGTACATCGTCAGCCCGAGCGCCTCGAGGCGGCGAAACTCCTCCCACGTCGCCCACTCGGGGACGAGCATCGAGTTCGAGATCAACACGCGGGGCGCCCACTCATGCGTCTCGAACACGCCGACGGGCTTGCCTGACTGCACCAGCAGCGTCTGGTCGCCGCGCAGACGCTTCAACTCGCGGACGATCGCGTCGAACGCCTCCCATGAGCGCGCCGCCCGGCCGGTGCCCCCGTAGACGACGAGATCCTCCGGACGCTCGGCCACGTCGGGGTCGAGGTTGTTCATCAGCATGCGCATGGCGGCCTCCTGGGGCCACCCGACGCAGCTGATGTCCGAGCCGCGCGGAGCGCGCACGACCCGGGTCACTGGAGCCGGCCGGTGACCAGCTCGGCCGCTTCGAGCACCGCCCCGCTGCTGATGAGCGCTTCGACCGCCGCCAGCTCGGGCGCCAGCACGCGGTCGGGCCCCACACCGCTCACCTTCTTGCGCACCAGGTTGCGCACGGCAAGCGTCGCCGGCGACGGTTCCAACGGACGGCGCAGGTCCTGTGCACGCGCCGAGGAGATGAGCTCCACGGCCAGGATGCGGCTCAGGTTGTCGAGGACGGAACGCAACTTCAGGGCAGCGCCCCAGCCCATCGACACGTGGTCCTCCTGCATGCCTGAGGTCGGAATCGAATCGACGCTCGCCGGAGCCGCGAGGCGGCGGTTCTCGGCCACCAGCGCGGCCGCCGTGTACTGCGCGACCATGAGCCCGGAGTTGACCCCAGGTTCGTCCGCCAGGAAGGGCGGCAGACCGGCTGAGCGATGCGGGTCGAGCAGCCGGTCGACCCTCCGTTCCGCAATCGCGCCGACCTCGTGAGCCGCGATGGCGAGAAAGTCCGCCGCGAACGCGATGGGCTCACCGTGGAAGTTGCCCGTCGACTCGACGTCGCCATTTTCGAGCACCACAGGGTTGTCGACCGCCGACGCAAGCTCCACTGCTTCGATGCGCCGCGCGAAGTCGAGCGTGTCGCGGGCCGCGCCGGCGACCTGCGGGCTGCAGCGCACCGAGTACGAGTCCTGCACGGCATGCTGCGAGTGCCTGTGGGAGGCGACGATCTGCGAGTCGCGCATCAGCCTCACCAGGTTGGCGGCGCTCGCCACCTGGCCCGGATGGGGCCGGATCTCGTGCAGGCGCGCCTGAAAGGTGCGGTCGGTGCCCAGCAGCGCCTCCGCGGACATGGCGGCCGTGACGTCGGCTGTGCGGAAGAGCAGCTCGGCGTCCGTGCACGCCAGCGCGAGCATGCCGAGCATCCCGTCGGTGCCGTTGATCAGGGCGAGACCTTCCTTGGTCTCGAGCTTCAGCGGTTTCAGCCGGGCGGCCTTCAGGGCCTGGGCGGCGGGCCTTCGCTCGCCTCTCTCGTCGAACACCTCCGCCTCGCCGACCAGGGCGAGGCCGATGTGCGCGAGCGGGGCGAGGTCTCCGCTGCATCCGACAGAGCCGTACCGGGGCACGACCGGTGTGATGCCGGCGTTGAGCATCGCGATCAGCGCCTCCGCGACCACCGGCCTGGTTCCGGAAAGGCCCATCGACAGCGTGCGCGCTCGCAGCAGCATCGTCGCTCTCACGACCTCGGCGTCGACCGGTGGTCCCATGCCGGCCGCGTGCGAACGAAGCAGCGCGAGCTGCAGCTCGGGCTGCCGCAGCGGCGCGATTCGCGTCGAGGCAAGCGCACCGAAGCCGGTCGAGACGCCGTACACGGGCTCGCGGGACTGGGCCGCCTTCTCGACCCGCGCGCGACTCTTCTCCATGCGGGTGCGCGCTCCCGCCGCCAGCGCGACCTTCTCTCCCTCACGCGCCACTGACACGACCTGGGCCTCCGTCAGGCCTGGCCCGCGCAGCGTGACCGTCACGCTGAAAGGCTGGGGGCGGGGAGGTAGCGTGCTCGCACCGGGGAGCCGCTCTCGATGACGACCACCCACGTCGAACCCTTCTCGAACCCGCCATCCCCTGGCTTGATCACGTGACGCTTGACCAGCTCCTCGACGAGCTCCCACACGATGTCCCCATGAGTGCTGAGCACCGCGTGGTCGAGCTTGGGGTCGCCCATGAAACGCATCGCCCCTTCTAGCCCATGACCCTCGGCGAGCGACTCCGACTGCTGAACCTCGATCCCATGCGCCTTGCCCAGGGGCTCCGCCGTCTGAACGCAGCGCAGGAAGGGGCTCGAGGCGATCGACGCGATCGGGAACGGCTTCAGCACGTCGACCAGGGCCTGCGCCTGCTTCAAGCCCTTCTTGCTCAACGGCCTCAGGCGATCGTCGCCTGTCCAGTGGCCGCGGCTGCCCGCCTTGGCGTGGCGGACGACGTAAAACGTGCCCAACAGGTCGAAGCTACGGCATCCAGCCGCGCAGCCGCTTGCGATCGAGCGACGTCCAGACCTTCGGCCACTGGGCGCGCGCCTTCTGGGCAGCGATGTGCTCCAGCGCGATCAGCTCTCCAGCGACGAAAGCGCGGCGGCCGCTTGCCGGTGCGCCCCTCAGCCACGCCTGGGCGGTCACGCTGTCCTGGTGCTCTCCGAGCACCGTCTGGAGCTTGGCCGCGGCACGCGCGAAAGCCTCAGCTGCACCGCCGACGACGGGAGCGACCGCCTCGGCCGCGTAGCGCGCGCGCTTGGCGAGGATGCGGACCTGGTGCAGCTCTGGATCCGAAGGAGGCTCGGGAAGGTGCCGGACCGCCGAGCGCAGACGCCGCCACGGGCTGGTGGCCAGGGCGGGCAGCACCGCGGTCGCCGGCTGGTCAGCCTCGGGTGTGGTGGCGGGCGTGTGCGACGCGGCCACCAGCCGCTCCAGCAGATCGACATAGCGTGTCGAGTCGATGTCGGTCAGCAGCTTCTTGCGCGCCGATTCGATCTCCTTCTCCAGGAGCTGCAGGAGGGTGGCGGCGGAGCGCTGGTCGGCCGACGGTAACGATTTCGCGCGCTCCCGGAGGCGCTCGAGCAGGACCTCACGGTCGCGCACCGCGCCAAGTCCCATGGCCAGCCAGCCCAGCTCCGCCCGCAGCGGCTCCGTCCACTCGACGTCGAGCAGCGGACCGAACGTGCGCAGGTTCGAGCGCAGCTTGCGGGTGGCGACGCGCGCCTGGTGCACCGCCTCGGGATCGGCGCTCGTCCGCACGAGCGGGTCGTTGTGGAGCAGCGCTGCCACGGACCCGGCGAGCACATGGCGGATGACCTCCTTGGCGGGCGCGGCAGGCGCGATCGCCTCGGCGGCGACCTCGGGCGGCTCCATGGCGCGCGGCCCCAGCGCCCGGATGTGCTTGGGGGTGGGATCGGGCGCGCCCGCTCCGGCGCCTCGCAGCCGGCCGACGAGTGGCGTGACGATCCCGTCGCCCCCGTCGCCGTTGGCCGCCGGCACCTCGACCTCGATCTCGCGGAAACGCGCGGCAACCCGTCTGCCGTCGCGGACCGAGACTTCGTCGTCGACGACCTCGGCCAGCCGCGTGCCCGACGCATCGACCAGTCGGACACGCCGGCGCAGGGTCGAGAGGCGCGCCACCGGCAGCAATTCGGCCTTGCGCACGTATGCCCGCACCACGGCGAGCGCCGCCTCCGGCGGCTTCTTCGAGCCGCCCTGGAACGTCAGCTCGTCGCGCTGGAGCATCGCCCCCGCCAGCGAGCCGGGGAGCTTCAGCGTCCAGCCTTCGCCGGCGCGGTGCCGCAGCGATACCCCCCATCGGGCCAGGCGCAGGTCGGGCGTGTCGAAGTACACGGTTTCGAGGCGGACCGCCTCGGGCGGGGTCACTGCAGCGCCGTCTATGACGCCGTTCAGATCAGGCAGGTGGAACGCCGGACCGGCCCCGAGCTTTACCTCACGTTCGAGCATCGAAACTACGTGTGCGGGACGCCGTTCACCACGCCGTTGCCGCGCGCGCTCTCGAGGGCGAGCTCCTGGAAGCGCCGGTGCGAGTTGAGCCCCCTCACGGTGGGCACATGCTTCCACACGCCGTCCGGGCCGAGCTCCCACGCCAGGACGTCGTCGGCGAGCGATGTCTCGAGGATCTCCGACAGGCGCTTGCGCAGCTTCGAGTCCGTGACCGGCACGACGGCCTCGACGCGCCGGTCGAGGTTGCGCGGCATGAGGTCCGAAGAGCCGAGATAGTACTCGGGCTGGCCGGCGTTGCCGAACGAGAAGATGCGCGAATGCTCGAGGAAGTGGCCGACGATCGAGCGCACCCTGATCCGCTCGGAGAGCCCCGGCACACCCGGGCGCAGCGAGCACATGCTGCGGACGAGCAGGTCGATGTGCGCGCCCGCCTGTGAGGCGGCGTAGAGCGCGTCGATGATCTCGGGGTCGATCAGGTTGTTGACCTTGATGATGATTCGACCGCCCACCATTCCTTCACGCTCTATGAGCTGGGTGATGCCCGCGCGAAGGCTCATTGGCGCGACGAGCAGCTTGCGGTACTTGCTCTGCCGGCTGTATCCAGTCAGCAGGTTGAACAGCTCGGTGACGTCGGAGCCGAGGTCCGCGTCGGCGGAGAGAAGGCTGACGTCCTCGTAGGCGCGTGCTGTGTTCGGGTTGTAGTTGCCAGTGCCGACGTGCAGGTAGTGCTGGATGTGACCGCCCTCGCGCCTCACCACCAGCGTCACCTTGGCGTGCGTCTTCAGGCCGAGCAGGCCGTAGACGACGTGCACGTTTGCTTCCTCCAGCGCCCTGGCCCAGCCGATGTTGGCCTGCTCGTCGCCGCGGGCTTTGAGCTCGACCAGCGCCACCACCTGCTTGCCACGTTCCGCGGCCCGGATCAGGGCCCTGACGATGGTGCTCGCAGGACCCGACGTCCGGTAAAGCGTCTGCTTGATCGCGAGCACGTCGGCATCGCTCGCTGCGTGGTCGATGAACGCCTCCACCGAGGTCGCGAACGAGTCGTACGGGTGGTGGGCCAGCACGTCGCCGGACCGCAGCACCGCGAACAGGTCCGGCACCTCGGCCCCGAGTCCGCGCAACCGCGGCTGCGTGGTCGGCGTCCACGTGTCTTCTTTCAGGTCCGGCCGGTCGAGCTGCGTGAGCGCGGAGAGGCTGCCCAGGTCGAGCAGGCCGTCCGACTGGTAGACGTCGGCAGGCTGCAGCTCGAGCTCCCGTGTGAGCAGCTCGAGCACCTCGGCCGACATGCCCGGGTCGACCTCGAGCCGCACGACCCTGGCGTGCCGGCGCCTGCGCCGGAGCTCGGTCTGGATCGCCGCGAGCAGGTCTTCGGCGTCGCTGTCGACGTCGTCGAGGTCACCGTCGCGCGTGACGCGGAAGGGATGGTGCGCGACGATGTCCATGCCGGGGAAGAGCGCCGAGAGATGCAGCGCGGTCACATCTTCGAGTGGGATGTAGCGCCGGCCCTCGATCAACGGAATGAAGCGGGGAAGGACCGGCGGCAGCTTGACGCGGGCGAACCGGTGCAGCTTTCGCTGCGGGTCACGAACGGTGACCGCAAGGTTGAGCGAGAGGTGCGAGATGTACGGGAACGGGTGGCCCGGGTCGACGGCCAGCGGCGTCAGCACGGGGAAGATCTGCTGCCGGAAGACGGTGTGGAGCTGGGCCAGGTCCTTCTTGCTGACCTCGCTCGCGCGCACGATCTCGATGCCGGCCTGAGCGAGGGCGGGCAGGATCTCTTCGGTGTACACGCCCGCCTGCCGCTTGGCCAGGTCCTCCACGCGGGCGCGGATCGCCTTGAGCTGGTCGAGCGGTGACATGCCATCGGGCGAGGCGACGGCGATCGCGGCCAGCAGCTGCTCCTTCAGGCCGGCGACACGGACCTGGAAGAAGTCATCGAGGTTCTGGCTGAAGATGGCCAGGAAGCGAACCCGCTCGAGGAGCGGCAACCTGGGATCCTCGGCCATGGCGAGCACCCGTTCGTCGAAGTCGAGGCGTGACAGCTCGCGGTTGATGTAGCGGGGCGGTGCAGGCGCAAGGACAGGCGTCTCGTCGGGTTCGACCTGGGCTCCCACCGCCACGTATGAACTTTACCCGCTGGGTCCCGGGGTCGGGCTAACGGGCGGTTAATCGCAGATCGCGTCGCTTCGCCCTGCTGACCCCGGATAGTCCGGCCTGACCGAAGGGCAGCACCGACCCTCAGGCCAGCCAGGCGGCCGAGTTCGGGGGGAGGGTCAGCCGCCCACGGCTCAGCTTCACGAGGGCCTGGCTTCCTTTCAGTAGCCGCCCCCCGATCTCGAGCTCGGCCGGGCGGGCGGAGAAGTTGCAGGCGACCGTCAGGAGGCCGCGCTCGAACGCCAGCACGCCGGAGGGCGCCCGGGACCATGAGATGGAGTCCGGCAGCCGGCCGGCCAGCTCCCTGCGCAGGGCGATCGTCCGGCGGTAGTGACCCAGCATCGAGCCGCCCGAACCCGCCTGGGCGTCGGCGGCGAAGCGGTCCCAACCCGGCGGCATCGGCAGCCATGGCTCCGCTGTGGAAAACCCTGCGTTTGGGGCGCCGCGACGCCATGGCAGCGGTACGCGGCAGCCGTCCCGGCCGGCCTGGCGGCCCTCGGAATGGAGGAACGCCGGATCCTCTCGCCGCTCGGGCGGCACGTCGACCTCCTCGAGCCCGAGCTCCTCTCCCTGGTACAGGAAGACCTGGCCTGGCAGCCCCAGCAGCAGCAGCAGGGCGGCCCTCGCGCGCGCCCGGCCCAGCGCGCCGCCGCCGAGGCGGGTCACTTGGCGCACCACGTCGTGGTTCGACAGCGTCCAGGTCGGTTGCGCGCCGGGGCCTTTGACCGCCGCCCGGCTGACGTCGATCGACCTCTTCCACGACGCCGCGTCCCAGGGAAGGTGGATGAGCGCGAAGGCCATGTGCAGCTGATCCGGCACGATGTACTTCGAGTGCCGTCGCGGGTCGAAGATCTCGCCGACCAGCACCCGGTCGGGCGTGTATCCCGCGGCGATCTGCCGCCAACGCCTGTATACGTCGTGCAGCTGTGGCTGGTCGATGATCGAGAAGGCGGAGTCAGGCCGCGGCGCGCCGGTGATGCGGTCGGGGATGGTCGGGCGGTCGGCCAGGTCACGGCGCTTGAAGAGCGCCGAGGCGACGTCGATGCGGAAACCGTCCGCGCCGCGGTCCAGCCAGAACCTCAGGATCCGCTCGAACTCGGCCGGCACGGCGGGATCCCACCAGTTCAGGTCCGGCTGCTCGGGCGCGAACAGGTGGAGGTACCACTGCGTCCCGTTTGGCTCGCGAGCCCACGCCGGGCCGCCGAAGGACGACGTCCAGTTGTTGGGCGGATCGCCGTTCGCGCCGCCGTCCGCGAACACATAGCGCGCCCGATGCGGGTCATCCGGCTTTGCGACAGCGGCTTTGAACCAGTCGTGTCGGTCCGACGTGTGGTTCGGAACGATGTCGACGAGCACGCGCAGCCTGAGCTCGTGGGCGCGGGCGACCAGGCGATCGAAGTCGGCGAGCGTGCCGTACTGGGGCTCGACGTCGAAGTAGTCGGCGACGTCGTAGCCGTGGTCCTTTTGCGGCGATGGATAGAAAGGAGTCAGCCAGATCGCGTCGACGCCGAGCCGCTTCACATGCTCGAGGCGTTCGGTGATTCCCGCAAGGTCGCCAACTCCGTCGCCGTCCGAGTCCGCGAAGCTGCGGACGTAGACCTGGTAGAAGACCGCTCCGTACCACCAGGGGCGCGGCATGGGCTAACTGTATTCACCGGAAAAGCTGCGGGCCGGGACAGCCCGGCCCGCGGTCGTTACGTGCATGAGATGGGCTCAGCCCAGGGCGGCGACGACGTTCGAAAAGACGTTCTGGATCTGGTTGCCCATGGTTAAGAGGATGACAATGACCACGATCGACACGAGGACCAGGATCAAGGCGTACTCGACCATTCCCTGACCGCTCTGGGTGCGGGCGGACCGGCGACTCACCTGCATTTACCTCCTTTCTCGCGAACCCGCGAGCTTGCGGAACTGTAGCCGTTTAACGCAGCCCTCCGGCATTTATTAAGAGTTTGATCTTCAACAGTTTGTAAATGACCTACCGGTGAGGCGCTCGGCTGAGAACTGGCGGCTCGCTGCAGGCTTCCGAGAGAATCTACGGCGATGGAAGCAGCCAGACCTGAAGCTGTGATCGAGACGCGCGGGCTGCGCCGCGTGTTCAAGTCCCGCAAGCGGGTGGTCGAGGCCGTCGCCGGCGTCGACCTCACCGTGATGCGCGGCGAGATCTTCGGCTTCCTCGGTCCGAATGGCGCCGGCAAGACGACGACGCTGCGGATGCTGGCGACGCTGCTTCCGCCCAGCGGCGGGTCCGCGCGTGTGGCCGGTCACGAGCTCGCGAGCCAGCCGGACAGGATCCGCGAGCGGATCGGCTACGTCGGCCAGGCGGGCGGCTCAGACCCGTCGATCACCGGCCGCACCGAGCTCGTGTTCCAGGGTCGCCTGTACGGCATGTCCCTCGAAGCCGCTCGGCGGAGGGCGGGAGAGCTGATCGCGATGCTCGAGCTCGACGCCGCGGCGGACCGCAAGGTGGGCACGTACTCAGGCGGGCAGAAGCGCCGCCTCGACATCGGCCTGGGCCTGGTCCACAACCCACAGCTCCTGTTCCTCGACGAGCCGACGACCGGGCTCGACCCGCAGAGCCGCGCCCGCGTGTGGGACGAGGTGAAGCGGATGCACGACCGCGGCACCACGGTGTTCCTCACCACGCACTACCTGGACGAGGCGGACGCCCTTTGCGACCGGATCGCGATCATCGACTACGGAAAGATCGTCGCCGAAGGCACGCCGGAGGAGCTCAAGCGTGCAGTGGCGGGCGACGTCGTGACGCTGACCGTGGCCGGCGACCAGCAGCGCGCGCTCGACGTCCTCGAGGACCAGCCCTTTGTGCGCGAAGCGCGGCTCGAGGAAGGCTCCGTCCTTCTATACGTGGATCGTGGCGAGGTCGCGATGCCCGCCATCCTCCGCCTGCTCGACGGTGCGGGCCTTCAGCTGCTGACGATGGGGCTGCACAGGCCAAGCCTCGACGACGTGTTCCTCAGGCAGACGGGGCGATCGCTGCGGGAGACCGCCGCATGAACCTGCCGCGCGACACATGGCTCGTCTTCGGACGCTACTTCGGCCTGCTCATCCGCAACCCTGTGTGGATCGCGCTCGGCGTCCTGCAGCCGATGCTCTACCTCATCCTCTTCGCGCCGCTGCTGAAGTCGATCCAGGCCGTGCCCGGCTTCCCGCACGGCGGTGCTTACAACGTGTTCGTCCCCGGGCTGCTCGTGCAGCTCGGCATGTTCGGCGCGGCAGGTGTTGGGTTCAGCCTCATCTCCGAGCTCCGCATGGGCGTGATCGAGCGGCTGCGGGTGACGCCCGTGAGCCGCGTCGCGCTGCTGCTGGGGCGCGCCCTGCGCGACGTGATCTCGATCGTCGTCCAGTCGCTGATCCTCATCCTGCTGTCGCTGCCCTTCGGGCTGAGCGTCAACCCGGTCGGCGTCGTGGTCGTCCTGGCCCTGATCGGATTGATCGGCCTCCTCACTGCTTCGATTGCCTATGCAGTTGCCCTTTGGGCTCGCGATGAGAACACGTACGCGCCGCTCATCTTCACGTCGACACTTCCGATTCTCCTGCTCTCGGGTGTCCTCCTTCCGCTCAGTCTTGCGCCGCAGTGGCTGCGCAACATCGCGGCCCTGAACCCGCTGTCCTACGCCGTGGACGCCGCGCGCGCGGTGTTCCTCGCCCACCTGGACGATCCCAGCGTCACGAAAGGAGTGGTGGTCATGCTCGTGCTGTCGATCCTCGCCGTCTTGTGGGGCGCGCGGTCGTTCGGCCGCGCGGTGGCCTGAGCCGAAGCCCCGACCGAAATCCTTATCGCGTGACCAGAAAAGTCCATTTCAACGCGGACATCTCCGAACGAGTCGTGGGCGTCAGCGTCGGGTTGGCAACCCTTCGCCGGCGCCGGTGCGTGAGGATCCGACCCACGCCGCGACCTGGGCACGCGAGTTGAAGCCCAGCTTGTTCAGGATGCTGCGCACGTGACTGTCGACGGTGCGCTCCGAGATGAACAGACGTG
>DATEHQ010000065.1:0-3479 GCA_035279525.1 Candidatus Dormiibacterota bacterium | reverse complement strand
AACATCAGGATCGAGGGGGACGCTTCCGGCGTCACCGCCGCCGGGCTGACGGTTCTTGGCAAGGCGGTCGTGATCAACCAGTTCACCCGGGTCGACAACGGTCCTGTCGCCAACGGAAACCACATCGAAGTCCGCGCGGTGTCCGACCGCAACGGAAGTCTCGTCGCCACGCGCATCCTAGTGCAAGGCGCATCCACCCAGGCGTTTCTGCAGGGGCCGGTGACGGCCGCGGACGCCGCGGCGGGAACGCTGACGATCGTCGGCAGCGCCATCGCGTCCGACGGCACCACCGAGTGGAGGGCGAGCAGCACCTCGACCGAATTACCCGTCACCAAGGCCGCCTTCTTCGGTCAGATCAACGCAAACGTGACCGTGGTCAAGGTCAAGTGGGCGCCTTTCGCGAGCGTCGCCGCGCCGATCAAGGAAGCTGAGATCGAGCTCGGCAAGTAGCGGCACGGTTTTGAAGCGAAGCTGCGGTTCCTGGTGCGGCTCGGCCGAGGGGCTCGCCCAACGGCGAATGCGTTCCGGTTCGCGGCGACCCCGACCCGCCTGCGAGGCCCCGCGTTGGGCTCTCAGGTCTGCATGCCCGCCAGACGGTGCAGCAGGCAGCCGTTGGTGCGCCAGCCGCCGGCTTCGCGCAGCATCGGGTAAACCGCGAGCCACGCGTCGCCGGCGTCGTCGGTCATCCTGACCGGTTGGACGACCTGGCCGTGGACGATCTGCGCCGGCTCGAACTGCACCGATCTCGGGCGGTAGACGACCGCGTACTGGCTGCGCACCATCTCCATGAAGACTTCGGGCGTTCCGAACTGTGCACGGATTCCCGCGGTCGCGAACGAGAATGCGCGCGGCCCGTCGTCGTGCGCGAAGGCGTCGATCTGCTCCGAGATCACCGTGCGGATGGCTGCCGCGTCCTCCTTCGAGATGTCGGCGGCGGGCGACGGGGCCGCGACCAAGAGCAGCAGCGCGCAGAAGAACGGGCGGGACATGATCGCCATCCTATCCGTATGCCAGCGTGCCGGCGATCACCGCGATATCCAAACCGACCCATCCCAGGCAAGCCAGGTAGATATTCCTGTCGCCTTTGCGCAGTCCGTACCAGAACCAGAGCAAGGCCGAAAGCAAATAAGCGCCCCAGGAAAGCAGTGACACGCCCGCGGCCTGGTGGCCGACCCAGATGATCCAGACCTGCGGCACGGTCATGAGCATGGTGAACAGCGACATCGTCCCCAGGAGCCGGCGCAGCCACGCCTCGGAGGGGGATTCGCTCGGAATGGTCGCGGCGGGATCGGACATAGTCGTCTCCTTTGGTGCTAGAGTATTTCACGAGAGGCTACAGGAGCGAAACATGAAAGAAGAAGGCAAGGTTCTGAGCCACATCCAGCGTCTGGTCTCGGAAGAGCACCAGCTGTTCGAGCATCCTTCGCCTTCCGCGGACCAGTCCAGGCGCCTCGCCGACATCCGGATCGAGCTCGACCAATGCTGGGACCTGCTGCGCCAGCGCAGGGCGCTCAAGGAGACCGGCCACGAGCCGTCGGAGGCGAAGGTGCGCCCCGCCGGCGTGGTGAAGAACTACGAAGGCTGAAGATGGCCGCCCAGTGCGCCCATCTCGACCAGGTCCGCAAGGTCAAGCCGCGCACGCCCAAGGGCTGCGAGGAATGCCTGAAGACGGGCATGAAGTGGCTCCACCTGCGGATGTGCCTCGCCTGCGGGCACGTCGGCTGCTGCGACAGCTCGCCGGGCAAGCACGCGACGCGGCACTTTCACGAGACGCGGCACCCGGTCATGAGGAGCTTCGACCCCGGAGAAGACTGGGGCTGGTGCTTCCTCGACAACGTGATGCTGGAACCTGCGCCGAAGGCGAAGTAGCTACAGGCCCATCATCGGGCCGAGCGCGGCGGAACCGTCGCCGAGCAGCGCGAGAACGAGCAGCCCGACCGTCCAGAACGCCGGGTACTCCCAGCCGCCGTCCTTGTTGGTGAACATCCAGCCGTTCCTGCCGTGGACGAGGACGATCGTGCCAAGGATCAGCGGTACGAGCAGCAGCGCCACCCATCGCGTTTCGATGCCGAGGAGCAGCAGCGTTGCGCCGCCGATCTCCGCGGCCATGGTCGCGTAGGCGAACCACCCCGGAACGCCGAGCGACTCGAAATACTTCACCGTGCCCGCCGGGGTGAACACCTTGACCTTCACCCAGGCGTGGGCGTAGAACATGATCGCGAGCGACAAGCGCAGCAGCAATGCGGCGACGCCGACAAGCTCCGGATTGGTCATGGGTCCTCCTCGTATGGAGCGGAAAGGCCGCCGGCGCCTAGCGGACCGGGCGCGAGCGGTCCACGGCGGCGCCGCGCAGGATCACCCGAGAGATGCGCCGCGTGTTGGTGATGTCGTCGAGCGGATTCGCGTCGAGCACGATGAAATCGGCGCTCTTGCCGGCCTGCAGGGTGCCCGAGTCGGCGATGTGCAGGAATTCCGCGCCGTTCCGCGTCGCCGCGACGATGACCTCCATCGGGGTCATCCCGGCGACGACCATGTCGAGCATCTCCTGGTGCGGCCCCCAGGGCTTGTTGCCGTCGGTCCCGAGCGTGATGCGCGCGCCCGCCGCGTGCAGCCTCGCGAGGTTGCGCGCCTGGATCCCGTAGAAGGTCTGCTCGTCCGGCCGGTCGGTGTTCGCCTTCTCCAGCTTCGCGAATTCCTCCGGTGCCAGGCCGGCTTTCAGCCAGCCCAGGTCGACCTTGACGCCGCGGTCCGGAAGGTTCGGCGTGAGCACCAGATTCGGATGCGCCCTGAACATGGCCACGAATTCGTCGTCGATGTCCTTGTCGCGTACCCCGTGCGCGAACGCGTCGATGCCGGCCCGGATCAGTCCCTTCGCGTCCTCGAGATCGAAGATGTGCGCGATGACCCTCAAGCCGCGCTTGTGCGCCTCGTCGATGATCGCGCCGTAGATGTCCGGCGTGAGCTTCTTGAACTTGCCGTCGCGAGTGTCGACCCAGATCTTCACGATGTCGACCTTGTGCGCGGCGTTCTCGTCCACGGCCTTGCGTCCCTCGGCGGCGGTGGTGACCCAGAAGGGAGCGGTCGTGCGCCCTGGCTCGGGCATGGTGATCCCGCGCCCGGCGCTGAAGAAGCGCGCCGCGCCCGGCAGCGCCTGATTACGCACGTCGAGCAGCGCGTAGCCGTCGAGGCCCAGGCTCAGCGCGGCGCTCACGCCCCAGTAGGCGCGTTGCCTGAGGTCGCGCAGCAGGCCGTCGCGCGTGGTGCTGAGGTGGACGTGCGTGTCGATGATCATCGGCATCACCGTCTTGCCCCTGAGGTCGACGCGCCCGGCGCCCGGGGGCACCTGCACCTCCCGGGCTCGGCCCGCCTGCGCGAGCTTCGCTCCGTCCACCACCAGCGTCCCGCCGTCGATCACTCGCCCGTCGCCCACGATGAGGCGCGCTCCTTCGTAGGCGGTAACCTGGGCGGAGGCCGGGATC
>DATEHQ010000064.1:0-13356 GCA_035279525.1 Candidatus Dormiibacterota bacterium | reverse complement strand
AGCCGTAGACCTCGCCACGTCGCACGCTCATGTCAACGGAGTCGACGGCGAGGACTCCGCTGCCGTATCGCTTTGTGAGACTGTGGGTCTCGACGATCGTGGTGTTTTGCATGGGCACCACGGTAGGTTTCGCCGGTCGCGGTGTCGTCAGCCGCGAGATCGATCTTTCGCCTCATCCTCAAGGACGACGCCGGCCGTCATCCACTGCCGCATTAGTAAGGACGAGGATCAGGAGCGGCTCGGTGTCAAGCGCCAAGGGAGCGACCTGGGCGGAGAGGCCGAGCACAGCAGCGCCAGCGTCCTCGAGGTAGTGACCGTCGTTTTCGCTGACCCCGCGCCTTGGAATGACTTGACACCTTGGATGGAGTGACTTAGCGTGCCGCAGCAGGCGGCGGTTTTGTTGTGAGATGAGTCGCGCTGCAACCGCTCTCGCCCTTGCGACTGCCCTCATATTTGGGCTTGCGTGTGGCTCGGCGATTGAGACCCCGATCGCGGGCGGCTCCCCGGCCGCCTCGCCTCCACCAACTGGTGTGATCGATACACCACCCCTCGCCGGTGGCCTGGCTCCGGACAAAACCGGGATCATCCTCACCGACCGAGTTCTGCTCGAGAAGAGCCATGGCGGCGCCTGGCATGACATAACTCCGCGCGCTGCGGGCAGTACTCTCGGCTCCGCCTTCGTATTGGACTCGACACATATTTGGGCGGTTTCCAACCCAGCAGCTCAGAGTGCCGGCCAATTCCGGGCCGCAGTCTACGAATCATCGGACGAAGGTGCGACGTGGACCACCAACAGCATGTCAATCGCGCCTTCCGACCGGGGCTTCGGCCCGCTATACCTCACATTTGTCGACTCTTCGTACGGATGGCTCGTCGTGGATGAGGGCTCGCATGGCGGCTTCAGCTACGCGTCGCTGTATCGAACGTCGACCGGCGGCAAAAGCTGGTCCCGCGTCGTCGCACCCCAGAGCGCCGTTGTTAGTTTCGCTAACGGCAATGACGGAATCAGCTCATCAGGTCCAGCGTCGCGCGGTGCTTTCGTAACGCATGATGGTGGTCAGACCTGGAAACCGCTGCAGGTCACTCTGCCGAGTCCGTATGCATTCGAAGTCTTCGGCCAGCCACGATGGGTCGGTCCTCAAGCTGCCGTCGTCCCGTCGTACCTTCTAAATGGGAATCGCCAGCCTCAGGGCATCGGCTTCTTCGGTACTGTCGACGGTGGCCAATCCTGGCAGGTAGAAGCAACCTCCCCTGTTGGGTCTGGCAGCGGGCAGGATTTGCCGCTGGCGGTGGTAGGTCCTGACGACTGGTTGGTGCCAGAATCTTCCCAGCCCCCCGCACCCTCATCCCAACATTTCCGAATTACCACGAATCGCGGGCAATCTTGGCACGCTGGAGGCAGCCTGCCGACCGGTGCCATCGATGCGATCTATTTCGCGGACCAGGTGTCGGGATGGGTCACCATCACGACGTCGGGTTGTAAGGGTTTCAAGTCAGACTGCTACTCATACACGGGCCTTTATCAAACGGCCGACGGCGGCAATACCTGGTCTCAGCTCGCTCTGCCCTAGCCAATCGGGCGTAAGTCGGCAATGAACCGTGACCGGAGGCCCCGTTACCAGCAAGCGCTCGGCGCATCCGCCGACCTAAACATCTGCTCGACGCGAGGATCGAGGCGGGCCCGACGTGGGCCCGCCTCGGTTGAGATCAGTGGAGAACGACGCCGCCGTCCGAAAGGTCGCCCGCGTTGGTGTATCCGTCGCTGAATGCCATGCTGACCCAGCCAGGAGTCAGAGGGCCGGACTCGAGGACGACCATCGTGAACGCGACCGGGCTTCCTCCGCTAACACCGAGACCCGTGATCGTCATGGTGTTGGCTGTGCTGTCGAATGACGTGCTGTCGATCGTCGTGGAATGAAAGTCCTTGCCGTCACCGCGGTTTGACGACTGGAC
This sequence comes from Candidatus Dormiibacterota bacterium, assembly GCA_035279525.1. GTDB lineage: Bacteria > Chloroflexota > Dormibacteria > Dormibacterales > Dormibacteraceae > DATEHQ01. The sequence continues at coordinate 11,403 of DATEHQ010000064.1, read as the reverse complement.
ATTATCGTTGCCCTCGCCGTTTCCGCCGTGGCCCGTCTCCTCACAGTTGTCGTTGTCTGCTTTGACATCGCCATCGCCATGGTTGCCGTGGAAGTCACCATTCGCGTCGGCATCGCGACATGGTGGGGGAGGTTCGAAGTCGTAGCTGGTGCTATTCCCGCCGACCCCGACTGTCACCATGTCGATGTTTCCATCGAACGTGTCCCCGGCAGAGGCGAATCCCACCGCCAGGCGCAGGCCTCCCAGGCCATTGGGGTTGAAGATCGTCGCGTCGGGGTGAAGGACGATGAAATCGCTCAGCCGCTTGGTGTTGGTGCCTCCGGTGCCAAGCTCACCACCGTTGTCCCACCAGCAGCCGCCGAGGGCATCCCACTGTTGCCACTTATTGGTGATGGTCGGATTCTGGCCGGGAATCGAACAATCCGGGCCGCCCGTGAGAGGCTGCTGAAATGGCGGTTCGAAAAATAGGGTGTCTGTGTTGCTCGTGTCACCGGGACCCTGCGTGCAGCCGGCGCAGCTCACGTTGAGTGAGAGATAGGGCCACTGCTGCTGGTTCCCGCTTGCGGCGACGAAATTGTGATAGGCCCAATAGTCGAGCGCGGTCAGCCTGCTGAGCAGGGTTCCGCTGTAATTGGAGTTCCGCATCTGCGCCGACCCATCGCCCATCCCCAGGTTTGTCATCAGACGAAGGCTTCCAACGCCGCGAGGTGGAGTGGCGGGGCCCACCACGAATGTCACTGATCCGAATGCCGGGTTCGGAACTCCGTTCGCATCAGTGACCCGCGATTGCCAACCATGCTGGCCGTCGTGCGTCACCACGACGACGCTGCCGGCAGCTGAGGCCGGCACCGCGTTGATTGCCGATGCGGCGAACGCCAGAAGCATCACCGCACCAAAGGACCACGTCCTGAGTCTCATCACCAACAACCCCCTAAGAATCCGACTGGAGTCAGGATCAAAACTCCGAGAGGGATCGGCGCTAAGGGGGACGCGCCTGCTTCAGGCGCAGAAATCTGAGTTCCGAGATCACACCCAACGGTCGAATCACCCTTCGCATGCGGTGCCGGAAAAGGCGCCCAGACAGGCAACGCCTGCCGCCCGTCCGGCACCCGGTCATTCAGGGGACAAGAAGAACTGGGACAAATGTCCTATCCATTTCCCTTGCCTTCCGCCCCGCTTATCGGCCAACCTTTCGCGAGCCCGCCGTGACCACCGCAGGCATCAGGTCCACTGGTCTTGGGGAAAGCGGCGGGCTTCTTGCGGCGCGATCACCGGGGGAGTAGGTCTTCCCCGCTGGGCGGGGAAGTACCGGCCGAAGGCCGGGGATGGGGCCATGGTGCCACTGAGGATGACGCGGGGCGGGCTGTACCATCCGTCCGCGGGTGGACGCTTACTCGACCGCGAACTGGGGAGCTGTCTTTTCGGCGATCACGGGCGCGACCGCGGCACTGACCGGGCTCCTCTTCGTGGCGCTGTCGATCAACCTCAGCCAGGTCATCAAGGGCCCGGGTCTGATCCCGCGCGCGGTCGAGGTGCTGGTCCTTCTCGTTTCGGCGCTGCTCATCTCGACTCTTCTGCTCATGCCCGGTCAACCGCCCGAATCGGCGGCAATTGAGATCATCAGCATCGCCGTGACCGAGGTCATCCTGCTCGGCATCATCCAGGCGCGAGCTCCGAGGCGGGTGATGGGGGTGAGCACCGCGAACTTCGCCGGCAGGGTCGCCGGCGCGCACTCGGGCCCTCTGCTTCTCCTGGTCGGCGGCGCGACCATGCTGCTGCACGGCGGGGGTGGCCTCTACTGGGTCGTGCCTGGGCTTCTCGCGGCGATGGTCGCGGCGATCATCGGCGCCTGGGTGATGCTGGTGGAGATCGTCCGCTAAGCGGGACGCTCTGTCCGCAGCGCCCTGTCTCAGACCTCGGCCGACGTCGCAGGCCACACCGCGTAGACGCGGTCGATGATGGTCGAGTATTCGGTTCGGTTGCCGATGTCGTAGATCAACGGCGTCCCGGCGCTGTGGTCGCAGGTGTGGGACTCGTCGACTCTGTACCAGAGCTGCGTGGAGTTGAGGAAGACCGGGTGCGTCCGCTTCGCTGTGGCAAGGGTCGGGTTGGTGAGACCCTGATCGAAGCTGTCGACGTAGACGTCGTTCGACCCGTCCGCGCCCAGCAGCTCGTACGCGACATGTCGTCCATCGGCCGACACGGTCGGGTGGTTCCAGTCCGGCAGACCCTCCTGATGAGGGGTGGACGATGGGGCGGTCACGTCCAGGGCAAACCGGTTCCCACCGAGCAGGTAGTTGACAGCGCTCTTCCACCAGAACGCCATCGCCGGCTGCTCACGATCGGAGCTGGGCGGCGTCAGCTTGAACAGGGTCTGGCTGTCATTCATCACCAGCAGGCTGTTCAGGCCGGGGGCGCTCGGCTGATCGAGCACGAAGAAGTAGCCTCCGGTTCCCGGACCGGCATCGGCGTACGCGGCTGTACGCGACACGCCCTGGGTGCACGTGTTCTGGAGTTGATGGGCGTTGGGCAGCGAGGCGACGACCCGATCCGATGCATACGTCGTGGTGAGGTGAATCAAGTCGACCTTGTTGGCCTGGTCGGAGGTGAGCCAGGCCACGCGATTCAGGTCCACAGACACGGCGAGCAGCTGCGCCGACGCGTCGGGCAGCACGAACCAGTGGTAGACCGCCGACGGGAGGTCGACCACGGCATAGACGCCGGGTCTAATGGAACCGATCACGACGTGTGTCGCATCGAGGAGCTCCAGGACGGTCGTCGCCTGGAACGTGCAGACCGACCGCGGGTGGTTCACGTCGGCGTAGTCCCGCAGCACGATGGCCGCGCCGGCGTGGAGCTGGACCACGGCCACCGGATCGTTGAGGCCGATGCTGCCCTTGCACGTGATGACGGATGTGTCCCCCGGGCCGTCGCCAGGTCGAACGGGAAGCAGGTCGAAGCTTGCGCTTGGTGTCAGGGCCGGCGTCGGACCGGCGCCGCCTGGCGAGCTTTGCGCCGTCGAAGGCGAGTGGACCACGGCGGCGGCAGGTGTCCCGGAGGTCCCACATCCACCGAGGACGATCGCCACCGAGGCGAGCAACGCGAGCCGGATCCGACTCATGTCCACTTAACGGCGCCGCGCTGGATCAGTTATTCAGGCACCGCCACCGCCGCCGCCGCCGCGGGCCAGCCCGGACGGCGGTTTCCGGCAGGCTTCCGAGGCACTACCATCCTCGCATGAGCCCCGCGCCACGAGGCCCGATGAAGATGCCGAAGCCCAGCGAGCAGGCAAAGGCGGACTTCGCCCGGATCGTCCCTGACGAGCCGGGGATCCAGCTGAAGCCGATGTTCGGCCAGGTCTCGGCGTTCATCAACGGCAACATGTTCTGCGGGCTTTGGGGCGATGAGCTGACGGTCAAGCTGCCCGAGACCGAGATCGCGAAGGTCAAGGCGAAGGGTGGGCGGGACTTCGAGCCGATGGCGGGGCACAAGATGGGCGGCTACGTCATCGTGCCCGGCGACTGGCGCGCGGCGTCCGGAAAGACGCTGGTCAGGCGGGCGCTCGAGGTCGCGCGAGAGATGCCCGCGAAAGCGCCGAAAGCGAAGAAGGCGGCCGGCCGCAAGGGCTGACTCTTCGGCCCCGCGCCTCTCCTCTCCCCCGCATTCGCGGGGGAGAGGGAAGGCATCGTCTTCCTGACTGTCAGCTGCTGTACGCCGAGTCGACGTCGATTCTGAAGGTGCCGTTGGTTTCGCCCGTCACGACCATGGTCCAGCTCGTGGCGAGGTGGCCGTTGTAGTCGGAGAGCCAGTAGACCAGGCCGAGCGGTGGGATGTACCCACAGTCCGTGGTACCGGTCGCCGCGCCGTAGCCAGCGGGACAGACGGTTCCGCTGCTGTAGGTGCCGGCCACATAGCCAGACGTGTTCCCGGTGACGAAGCAGGTCTCGCTGTCAGTGATTCCGCTGTGGTGCACGTCGTGATAGCCCGAGCAGTTCCAGTGGTCCGTGCCAGTACTCGAGTAGCTCGCTGTGAACGGTGTCGAGGATCCGGCGAACGCTGTGATGCCGCCTAGTCCGATCGATGCTACTGACGCGACGATGAGCCCCAACAGGAAGCGCTTCATAGGTGTCCTCCCTCGCGTCTTTCCAGCGGCGCGCCTGCCGGGCCCGTGAGCCCAGGCCCGGTCGAGCCCTTCCGACTCCTCCCTGGCGCCAGCCTACCCCTGACCCTACGAATTGTCAGGTCAGCGGCGCTTTTTCTTCGGGTCGGTGAGCTTGATCTCGATGGGCTGGGGCTCCGGGACCTCAGGTTCGGGCTCGGCGACCACGGCGGCCGCCGGTTCGACCGGCAGAGCCTCGAACGCCTTGCCCATCTGTACGTTGCCGCTGAAGCTGGCCCCGTCCTCGATCACCAATCGCGCCACGCGCACATCGCCCCTGAGCGAGCCTTCGCTGCCCACCCGCAGCCGCTTGCGCGCCGTCACAGGACCGCTGACCTGACCCCCGCCGCTGATCTCGACGTCGCCCGTGACCTCGAGCGCGCCCTCGACCGTGCCCGAGACGTGCACGTCACCTTCGACGTACAGCTTTCCAATCAGCCGGTCTCGCGGACCGAGGGTGACCGAGTTGTGACCGCCGTCGGGTGAGCCGTTTTCCGCGGGGACCGGCGTCGCGACCCTACTGCCCGGACGCCTGGTGTTCAAAGTCACCCATCCTGACGTGGCCGTTCAACGTCGCGCCATCGTCGATCTGGAGCCTGCGCACGACGATGTCTCCGCTGAGCCGTGCGTTCTTGCCGAGGGTCAGCTTGTCGCGCGCCGTGACGGCGCCTTCGACCTGGCCCTTGAGCGTCACGTTCGAACCCTCGAGCAGCGCTTTGACGGTGGCGCCGTTGGCCACGTCGATGTTGCCCGTCACGCGAAGCTCGCCCTCGACCTTGCCATCGGCATGAACCGATCCGTCGTAGATGAGCTTGCCTTCAAGACTGTCGCCCGGGCCCATCGTGAACTGCTTGCGCCCGTCGCGCTTTACCTCACCGTTCTCCGCAGAAGCCGTGCCTTCTGCCACTGCCTCCTGGACGTCCATCAATGCGTCACCCCCGACTTGGAATTTTCCACGACGCTCCGCGCGCGGCGGGAATCAGGCGCTAAAGGTTAGCCCACGAAGGCTGCAATTCGAGGACAGGAATGTTCAGACCTTGCCAGGCAATGAATCGGAAGCTGTGACCGCGATGCCGGCGAGCGCCTTGGCAAAACCAGGAAGCGATCGCTCGACCATGTCGTCGTTTGCGGTGAGTGAGATCCGGAACCACCCGGGCAATTCGAAGACCCTGCCGGGCATCACGAAGACGTTCTCCAAGGCGAGCCGCTCGGTGAACGCGACCTCGTCCGCGAGCGGCGAGCGCACCAGCACGTAAAAAGTGCCGGCCGGGCGAACCGTGTGGTAGCCCATCTCACCCAGCGCGCTGACGATGCGATCGCGCCTGCGCTGCAGCGCGCGGACGTCGATGCTCGCCTGCTCGAGATCGCCGAGCGCGTACTGCATGACCGCATTCGGAAAGCCCCAGCCATTGACCATCTGAGCCGTCATCAGCGCGGCGCGCAGCTCTTCGCGATCTGGCATCGACGGGGGCATGGCGACGTAACCGACGCGCTGGCCGGGGATGAGGAGAGTCTTGCCGTACGTGTAGACCAGGAAGGAGCGGTCGTAGTAGCGCACCGGCGTGTGGAAGGGCCGGCCGTCGAAGAGGATCCGGCTGTAGGACTCGTCGGAGATCAGATAGATGGGATGGCTCGCGCCGCGGAGCAGGGCCGCGAGCGCCTCGAGCTCTTCGGGCTGGAAGATGCGGCCGCTGGGATTGTGCGGCGAGTTGATGATCACCGCGCGCGTGCGTTCTGTGATCGCCTGCTGGATGGCACCGACGGGCAGCTCGAAACCCGGCGCAGGGAGCTCGACCTTCACAGCCCTTCCGCCGAGCGAGATGATCATCGGCACGTAGAAGAACCAGGGTGGCGCCAGGTAGATGACCTCGTCGCCGGGATCGACGATCGCGCGCAGGGTCGCCGACAGCGCGCCGAAGGCCCCGTTGGTCATGGTCACGTCCGCGGATTCGAAGTTCATGCCGTGGCGCTCCTTCAACGACTCGACGGCGACCTTCACGGCGGATGGCTCGCTGAACTTGTAGGCAAACCAATCCTTGTTCTGAGGGGCCGCCCATCTCGTGATGGCTTCGTGGACCGCGGGCAGCGGCATCTCCTGGGGATTGCCGAAGCAGAAGTCGCACTCTTCGGGATTGGCGCCGCGCCTGGCGTAGGTCGACTCGCCGATGAACCACAGGATGTCCCTGAGGTAGTCCTGCATTTCGTGGACTGTGCGGGCCCCGCCCCCGCCCCCGCGCCTCATGCGAACTCGCCGAGCAAACCTGTCGGGGTCAGACCGTTCTTCTTCGACGAGATCGCGACGTACGGCTCGTGGCCGTATCCGCGCTGCATCAGTTGGGGATGATCGCGGATGGCGATCCGCCAGTCCTGGAGCTGGCTCTTGTGACAGTCGATGGCACGCAGCTTCATGATCACTTCGTCGGCGTCGAGCTCCAGGCTGGTGAGATCGTTTTCGCTGACCTGCAGCGGCAGCACGTCGCGCCCACCCGCCAGGCGCTCCGCCTCGGCGTAGAAATCGCCGAGCTGCTGGTCGACCGCGATGTGATAGAGCGCCGGCCGTTCGCCTTCGGTCATCGCCGCGACGGCGGCGTCGGTGCACGCGCCGATCGCGATGTGGTCCGGATGGCCGTAGCCGCCGTCGGGACCCCAGCCGACGACCGCGCGTGGGCGCAGCCTCGAGATCTGCTCCCAGACACGCTGCGTGATCTCCTGCTGGTCTGATTCCTTGACCCCGCCGTCGGGGTAGTCCCACAGGATGACCGCGGTGAGCGCGAGCGCCGCCGCGGCGTCCTCGAGCTCGGTCGCGCGGATCTCTTTGAGGTCCTCCTCCCTGGCGCCGGGTGGCTTGCCCATCCAACCCTTCTCGCCATAGGTGGCACAGATGAGATACGCCGGGATGCCCGCGCGCGTGTGTCGGAGGATCAGGCCGCCGGTGCCCATCGACTCATCGTCCGGATGCGCGAGCACCACCAGCAGACCGCCTGGGACGGTCTCGATCTTTTCGATGTCAGCGCTTTCCACAGCGAGCTAATGTAGGCGGTCTTCGATCTCCCACGCGTGGTCGAGCGCGTGCCATGCGGTGCGCCGCGCCGCGTAGGCGACCGGCCACTTCTCCTCCCTGTTCGCATCGCTGAAGCCATCGAGGATCGCCTTGCGAAAGGAGCGCACCGCGGCGAGGTCGCGGCCGTCAGGCGGCTTTAGCCGGGTGCCCACCTTCCTGGCGTACTCCACCTCGGCGCCAAGCACGTGATCGAAGATCCCGTCGCGGTCGCGTCCGCCGCCGCGCGGTCCCTTGCGCAGCTCGTTGGGAGCCTTCGCGACCGCCTGGTCGAGATATGCCCAGCACGCCTCGACCAGGGCGCACATGCGCTCCGTCCGTTGGCCGGTCATCCTCTCGCTCTCGTCCCTGGCGGGGATGGCGGGCGCCCCGAAGTCCGTCGTCGCATTGCCCGCCCTGCGCTCGACGACTGTGAAGGCGGCGACCTTGGGCGCGGCGATCCTGGCGAGCTTCGCGACCCTGGTGTAGCGCGGCAGATACGCGGCGAGCGCTTCGAGCGCGGCTTGCTCGTTCTTGCCGGCCCGGCACCAGCCGGGCCAATCCGCCGCGCTGGCGAACGTGCGCTTGGTTCCGGTCTCGACATAGACGCGAGTGCTGACGGCCACGCTGACGACAGCTTAGAAAAAGCACGAGGGCAGGGCGCCGTGGGGCGCCCTGCTCACTCAGCGAAGCGACGCGCTATCTGGCTGGACTGGGGCTGGTCGTGCCCGCCGGGCAGGGTGCGTTCTCGGCCGCCTCCTGGGCCGCGGTTTCGCCCGTCTCGTGGGCGGAAGCCTCGTTCGAGTGGCCGACCCCGCCACAGGGGTGTCCACCTGGACCACCTGGACCACCTGGACCACCTGGACCGCCTCGAAACGTGCCGTTGTTCTCGGCCGCCTCACGCGAGGCGCTCTCACCCGATTCGTGAGCCGGCGTCTCGTTGGACCTGGCCGCCGAAGGGCTGGGAGGGGTCGTGGCGAAGATCGCCGCTCCGGCCGGGAGCAAAGAGTTGCTGGAGGCCGCGGCTCCGACGATGCCGCCCACCACGAGCGCTGCCGCCACCACCGAGCCAAATGCGAAGACGCGAGCTCTGTTCACGGGCCAATCTTCTTGGCCGATCCTCAAAACGGGCTTGGAATCGGGTGTGAGTTTTGGCTCCAGGCCGCTGGTTATTGTTACGGCGAGTTGAAGGTCATCGAGCCGGCGACCGAGAAGGTGCTCGCTGAGGTCTCCGAGGCGAGCATGGAGGACGCCGACCGCGCGGTCGCGCGAGCCAGGGCGGCGTTCCCGGCGTGGCGAGCCGTCAGCCCGGGCGACCGAGCTCGCCTGCTGCGCCGCTTCGCGGTCGCGGTCGAAGGCGAAGCCGAGAAGCTGGCCCAGCTCGAGGCGCGCAACGTCGGAAAGCCGATCGCGGACGCGCGCGGCGAGGTGGGAATGGTGGTCTCGGTGCTCGACTACTACGCCGGTGCACCGGAGCGGCTGCTGGGCGACACCATCCCTGTCGCGGGCGGCGTGGACATGACCTTTCGTGAGCCGCTCGGCGTGGTCGGCCTCATAGTGCCGTGGAACTTTCCCATCGCGATCACGTCCTGGAAGGTCGGGCCCGCGCTGGCCGCGGGCAACACGATCGTGCTGAAGCCGGCGGCGCTCACCCCGCTCACCGCGCTGCAGCTCGAGCGCATCGCCCTTGAGGCGGGGATTCCGGAGGGCGTCTTGAACGTCGTGATCGGGGCGGGCCGCACCGTGGGCGAGCGACTCGTGCAGCACCCGGACGTGGCGAAGATCGCGTTCACCGGCTCGACGGAGGTGGGCCGGCGGATCGGTGCCCTGGCCGCCGAGTCGATCAAGCGCGTCACGCTCGAGCTGGGCGGCAAGTCGGCCAACATCGTGTTCGCCGACGCGGACCTCGAGCAAGCGGCTGCATCAGCGCCGCTTGCCGTGTTCGGCAACGCCGGCCAGGACTGCTGCGCCCGCTCGCGGATCCTGGTCGAGCGCCGGGCGGTGGACCGGTTCATGAAGGCGCTGGAGGTTGCGGTCAAGGCGCTGAGGGTCGGCGATCCTCTCGACGAGCAGACCGAGATGGGTCCGCTCGTGTCAGCGGAGCAGCGGAGCAAGGTGGCGTCGTACCTGGACGATGGGGCTCGCGTGGCGATCCGGGGCGGCGCGCCGTCAGGTCCGGGCTACTGGTTCCCGCCGACTGTGCTCTCCCCCGTCTCCCCCACCGACCGCGTGGCGCGCGAGGAGATCTTCGGCCCGATCGTGGCCGTGATCCCATTCGAGGACGAGGCGGACGCGATCCGCATCGCGAACGACACCGTGTACGGCCTCTCGGGGTCGGTCTGGACCACGAACGCCGCCCGGGCCTTCCGGGTCGCGCGCGCGCTGGAGACCGGCACGATCTCGATCAACTCGAACACCTCGGTGCGGGTGACGACGCCGTTCGGCGGGTTCAAGCAATCGGGCATCGGACGCGAGCTCGGCCCGCGCGCCCTCGAGCACTACACCGAGCTGAAGAACGTCTTCCTGTCGACCAGCTGACCCTTCTCAGCACAGCGCTAATCGAGGTCGATCGGGCTGGGATGACTCGGCTGGTAGAGGCCCAGCTCGCCAAAACCGGGGACCTTGATCCGCGCCATCAAGCCGAACCGGCGCTCCTCCAGGTCACCGACGAATTCGACTCCCCTGGCCTGGAGCTCCTGCTTCGTCCGTCTCAGGTCCTTGCACATCAGGAAGACCTCGGCTCGCCCGCCTTCTGGGTCTGGATGGATCGCCAGCTCGGCGGGTGGCAGGGCGAAACTCAGCCAGCCGCCGCCGCCATCGACCGAGTCGAAGCCCAGGACGTCGCGGAAAAACGCCCGCGCGACCTCCGCGTCCTGGGCGTAGAGGATGGTGTGAACGGCACCGATCACAGGCTCGGAGCTGAGTCCTCCACCCGCGGGCTGGACTTTCCGCTTTAGCCCATTGAATTTGCGACCGGCCACGGCTAGGATTCCCCGCCTAACGAGGAAGGGTGTCCTGGCGGCGTGTCCGTCCGGACCGCATTGAAGGAAGGGGTGTGTCACGTTGAGTACGACGCTGAGTCGGCGTTTCCGCGCGCCCGCGCTGGCCCTGGCCATCGCGGTTCTTGCCCTCGGGGTGGCCTTGCGGCCGCCGGCTGCGGCGGCGGCCGGACCGCACATGTCGCCGCGCCTGGCGATGATCCAGGGTCCCGCGGTGGCGAGCCTGGCGCCTGACGCCGTCCACCGCAACTGCCTTTTCGCGGCTCGCGGCCTCAGCTGCTACGGACCCTACGACCTGGCGCAGGCATACAACTTCCCGGCCGGCCTTGACGGGTCGGGCCAGACGATCGTCATCGTCGACGCGTATGGAAGCGCGACCATCAACCAGGACCTCGCGATTTTCGACCGCTACTTCGGGATCCCGAGCCCGCCGTCGTTCACCATCGTCGACGTGCCCGGCACCGGCGTCACCGGGTCGGGTTGGCTGACCAGCTGGCAGGTCGAAACCTCGCTCGACGTCGAGTACGCACATGCCATGGCGCCCGGGGCGAAGATCGTCCTCGCCGTGGCCGCCACCGACAACAACTTCGACCTCAACGCGGCCGAGGCCGCGGTCTTCCCTCAGTACCCGGGGGCGATCATCTCCCAGAGCTTCGGCGACTGGGAGACGGACGCGACGGCGGGCAGTTCGTTCGCCCAGGAGCACGAGATCTTCAAGGCGGCGAACGCGATGGGCGACACCATCCTCGCCGCCGCCGGTGACTTTGGCGCCACGTGGACCCAGGCCGTCGGCACGACCTCACCCGTCCTGGCCTCGTATCCCGCCTCCGATCCGCTGGTCACCAGCGTCGGCGGCACGCAGGGCAACCCCTACCCGGCCGGCCTGGTGTCGAATGGGGCCTATGGCGGCGAGCAGGTCTGGAACGAGCCCGCCTTCGACGCCGCGACCGGCGGAGCGCCCAGCGTTCTCTTCCGCGCCCCGTCATGGCAGCGCGGCGATACCGGCAGCAAGGCCCGCACGATCCCCGACGTCGCCTACAACGCGGCCATCGACGGCGGCGTGGAGGTGATCGCCTCACCGTACATCTGGCTCGTCGGCGGGACCAGCTGCGGATCGCCCCAGTGGGCGGCGATCGTCGCTCTCGCGAACCAGGCCCGCAACGCGGCGGGTCACGGCAACCTCGGGTTCGCCAACCGCACCCTGTACA
>DATEHQ010000063.1:0-31241 GCA_035279525.1 Candidatus Dormiibacterota bacterium | reverse complement strand
AAGAGCACGGCCGATCTCGAGCGCATGAAACGGGTTACCGCGCGACGCTTGGTGGACCTTCACGAGGACGAGCCTTGGAAACGACCGTCCGAGCCTGCTGGTCAGGAGGTGGTGCAGCGCGGCAAGTGACAACGGACCCAGACGCAGCCTCTTCACGCGGTCCTCGGCCAACCCGATCGGCAGCTCGCCCGACGCGCGGGTGGTGGCGATCAGCTTCACCTGGTCATCCAGGCGCCGGCCGGCGAAAGCAAGCGCCTGCGCCGAGGGGGCGTCCAGCCAGCGGACATCGTCGACGGCGATCACGAGCGCGCGTGTAGCGGCCAGCGCCCGGGACAGCGAAAGCAGAGCCGTCGCCACCGTCCTTGGGTCGAGCGAGCGTTCAGGGACTTCGGTTCGCAGCAGCGCCACCTCGAGAGCCTGGCGTTGGGGGGCCGGAAGGTCGTCGAGCTCCTTCGCGGCGACTGAATCGAGGAGGTCGGCGAGGCCGGTGTAGCCGAGCTTCAGTTCAGACTCGGCGGCTTGGCAGCGGAGGACGCGCATCCCGGCCGCCTCGGCCGACTGGATTGCGTGACGCCAGACGGTCGTCTTGCCGACGCCGGCCTCGCCTTCGATGATCAGCGCGAACGGGCCGGCCGCGGGACCCGCCAGCCATCTGTCGACCACGCTGAGCTCAGAGTCCCTGCCAATTACGGGCGAGTCGAGCTGCAAGGCAGTCACGCGTGGAAGGTTAGTTTGCGTCGGGGCCAAAACATAGGGAAACACCTGATTCGCGTCGGGGTGGGGCGAGCCTAACTTCGCTGCCAGTGCCAGGGACACACACGGGCTACGTCGCGGAGTGCTTCTGGGTCGGGGTCGGCGACGACGACCTCCGCCTTCTCGACGAGCGGGCGACCAGGTCGATCGCCAGCCTCGCCGGCGACGGTGAGAACGTGCGCTATCTCGGGTCGGTCCTCATGCGCTCGGACGAGGTGGTCCTGTGCTTCTTCGAGGGCTCGGCCGCAGGGGTGCGGCGGGCAGCGGAGATGGCCCTGATCCCATTCGAGCGAATCCTCGAAACCGCCGGCTCGCCCTGGGCCGCGGTCCAGACAAGAAAAGCAGAAGGAGATGGATCCCATGTCGCGTAGATGGTTTGGTTTGACGGCGGGCCTTGCAGTGGCGCTACTCGCCGCATGCAGCAGCTCGAACAACCCCGCGAACACCTCACCCGCGTCCAGCAGCACGGCCAGCGCCAGCGCGGCAGCGACCGCTTCGGCCGTGGCCACGACCACCGACCCGTGCCAGCTGGTGACGATGGGCGAGGCGTCGTCGCTGACCGGCGTGACTTACGGCGCAGGCAAGACGGAGACGACCTCCGGCGGCGGCAAGCTCTGCTTTTACGGCGCCCAAACCACCGACGTATTCGAGGTGTTCGTGGGCATCGCGTCGGACGCCGCAACCGCGCAATCGCAGTGGGACGCGAAGAAGGCCGAGGTCGAGGCCCAGCTCAACAGCACGGCCAAGTCTCACCTCACGGTCAACGTCGCTGACACCAACATCACCGGCGCGGACCGAGCCGCCGCGGGCACGTTCAGCGGCAGCCTCAACGGCGTCACCCTGTCCGGAACCGGGGTCTATCTGCTCAAGGGGCCGGCGTTCGTGGCCATCGTCGACATCGCCGCCAACCACGGCGTCCCGACCATCTCGGCGATGGAGGCGCAGGCTTCTACCGCTGTCAGCCGCCTGCCATGACCGCCCTGGCGCCAGACGCGCTCGAAGCGAATCGAGCTGGCAAGCTCACCGACGCTCAGCGCAAGAACTACCGCTCGATGTCACGCGGCACTCGCGGCAACGAGCTCTACTTCGCCGTCGTCTGCACGATCCTCGGCCTTCTCGTCTGGTTCGCGCCGGGCCCCGCAAGCTACGCCACCACCAAACCGCTCGTCGGAATCGCCTTCCTGGTCATCGCCGGAGCGCTGTTCGTCCGCGCTTTCCTGGGCGCGGACGCGATGACGCGCGACGTGCGAAACGGGCGGGTCGAATCGCTGGAGGGCGCCGTCACGAAATGGGCGAACACGACGCACGTAAAGGGCAGCTCGAGCACGACCTACCACGTGAAGGTCGGTGAGGTGAGAGCAGAGACGAACGCGCAGTGGTACCAGTCGATCCCCGAGGCCGGGATGGTGCGCATCTACTACCTGCCGGTCAGCCACCGGCTGATCAACCTCGAACAGCTGGCCGACCGCCCACTTCCGCAGGGAGCGATGACCGACCCGACGGTTGCCCTGCGCGACGCGAAGCAGGCGTTCCGCGGCAACGCGGACGCGCGCGCGGAGCTGGCCGCGATCGGCAACGCGATGAAAGGCCAGTTCTCCGCCGATGGATCGCCCCCGCCTGCCTCGGCGCGCGATTCGCGTCCGCTCGCCCAGGCGATCCTGGGCACGTGGCGCAACCCCATGATCACCCTCGTCTTTGACGCCGACGGGACCGCGTCGATGACCTCTTCAATGGGCGGGATGCGCCAGCAGGGGCACTGGTCCGTCGATGCGAACGGTCGACTCGTCGCTGACGTGGCCGGCGCGACCGAGGGCGTCGACGCATGGATCGTGGGCGGCCGGCTGACCGTGGTGATGGGCGGCCAGAGCATCTCGCTCCAGAGAGCCGGATGACCAAGGGTCTGTCCCGTCGCGAGTTCATGCTTGCGACCGGCGCAGCGTCGATCCTGCTGTGGCTGGACAGCTGCACGTTCGGCCAGGCGAGCCAGACGTCGTCCGGCAGCATCCCCATTCCCCCGGGCAACAGCCCGATCGAGTCGGCTCTGAAGCTTCTGCAGCAGGCGGTGCGGTCCAGCCCCGACCACCTGGCTCGACGCGCGGCCGATGTCGTGGCGACCCAAGACGCCACCAAGATCGTCGAGTTCGTCCGCGACCGGATCGCCGTCATCCCCATCATCGAGGGCGCGGGCGATCCCGCCTGGAGCCGGCGCTGGGGAACCGCCGCCACCCTGCGCGGCGGACTGGGCACGCTGCGCGACCGCGCCGATCTGATGGCCGACCTACTGACTCAGGCCGGATTCAAGGCCGAGGTGCAGATCGGCGATCGCCCGGCGGGTGTCACCGTGGCCTCTCTCTACAAGGCCCGACCGGCTCCAGGGTTTGCGCCGGACAAGGCTCGCGTCGAACTCGCTCGGCAGCTGCTACGGCAGGCGGGCGTTCCCGCGCCGGCTGCTCAGCACGCCTTCAGCCCGGGGTCGGACCAGGCCGCCGCGATCCTCGGCGCTCTGCCCATGACGGCGCAGAGCGCACACACCCGGAACGACCTGCTCCCCTCGCACGTGCCGGTGGTCGTGTACGAGGACGCGGGCAAGCAGCGGTACGCGCTCGCGATCGGTGACATCGGCGTCGTCGACAGCGCGCCCGCGCACACGGCGCCCGGCGGTGAGGACTCGCTGCAGAACGTCAACATCACGGTGTCCGTCCTGAGCAACGCCGCGCCCGGTGCGACCACGTCGCGCCAGCAGGTCATCGACCTGGTCAAGGCGAGCTGGCCGGCGGACCAGGTCTTCGGCCACCAGGTGGTCCTGGCGTTTGTTCCGCCGCAGGGACCGAAAGCGATCCTGGACTCGCGCCTCGCAAACCTGCCGCTGAGGGTGCCGATGCTGCGCCTGCAGAACGACTCCGTACCGGCAGACAAGCAGGCGGCGCTGATCGCGATGGGCCCCTACATCACGGTCCACGGCGACGTGCTGGGCCCGACGACCGAGCCCGCCGACCCGAGCGCGGGGGTGGCGGGCCCCTTCGGCCGGATCAAGGTGCTGACCGGCGCGGATCGCGCGGCCGCGCTGGCGCGGGTCAAGTCGATCGCGGCGACCGTGTCGGCCGCGTCGTTTCCCGATGTCTACCTGGAGCTGGCGCTCGTCGACAGCAGCGGCAACCCGGTTCCGGGCCTCGACGGCCCGGCGTTCAGCATCAAGGAGCAGGGCACCGCCGTCGACAGCTTCGTGCTCTACTCCAACGCGGACAGCCAGCCACGGGCCCGCGTCCTGGTGATCTACGAGGGCTTGCCCGACCCCACCACGTTCAAGAGCAACGCCGCCAAGCAAGCCTTCCCGGCAGCGCTTGCGGCGGCGATCGTCGCGCAAGCGGCAAAGACGCCGTTCGACGTGCAGGTGATTCGGCCTGGCTACGAGCCCGACCCAAACGGCTGGGCGCCGCCCACCCAGGCCGGCCTGGTCGCCTTGTTCACAGGCATCACGGACGCGGACGACCCATGGCGGAGCGTCGGCGGTGCTGCGGTCGACCAGCGCATCAGCGCCGTGATCGCGGTCGGCGACGCCGACGTATTGGACCCCAACACGCCCAGGACCGCCTACTTTCAGCGCCGCCTGGTCGCGTCCGGGGTGCCGGTGTACTTCATGCCGGTCGGCAACGTGAAGACGAACAACGCCCAGCTGATCACCTCGATGAGCGGCGGCCAGCTGCTTGACATCGGCGACGGGGCGACACCCGCCAAGGTCGCGAGCCTCGCCGGCGCGCAGGCGGCGAGATGGGTCGGCGGCGGTTACCGCATCCGCTACCAGGCGCCGGCCACCGGTCCCGCCCAGCGCACGGTCACGGTCAGTCTTGCGGGGCAAGCGCAGCCGGGGGCGAGCGCCACCTACCAGGTGCCGGCGCAGCCGCTGCCACCGCCTTCTTTCGCCGGCCTATATGTCACGATCCAGTACGCCAACCTGAACGCCGAGCGGCGCATCGCCGGCGTACAGCTGCGCAGCGACCCGCTGGCCGGCCAGTCGGATCCAAACGCCGTGCTCGAGACACGCGCGGCGATGGATGGCACGACCAACATCGCGGTCGAGCCGGGAACGCCAACCCAGGCTGCATTGCTGGATGACGTGATCGCGTCCTACCTGAGCGCAGCGCCGCTGGTGCCGATCTGGGGCAATGGCAGCGACGCGATACTGAAAGCGGTTCCCAATGGCGTTCGCTCGACCCCAGTCTTTCTCCCGTCGCTGTTGCGCCCGACCGCTGTGGACCCCGCCTGCGTACCTGGGACGAGGGTGGCGATCATCCAGGGACGCGCCCCCAACCCGACCACGATCGAGGCTCACGCTGACCTGGCGGTCGGCCTCAACGAGCTGGTACCGCTGTCCGGCGACAGGCACGCGGCGTTCAAAGCCGCGATCGCCACCTCGGTCCTCGAGTGCGCCAACGAGGCGGCGACTTTTACCGACACTGCCTACACGCGCCTGTCGGGGGTTCAGTTGATCGGGATTCAGAACGACGACTTCGGCGGGCTCGCCAACTGGCTGAAAACCGTGCCGGCGGAGAAGCTCGAGACGTGGAAGGAAGTCACCGGCGCGTACGGCGACTATCACCTCGTCCTGCCGGCCGCGGGCGCAGCCGACGCCTTCTGGGCCGTGCATCGTGAAATGGGCGTGGCCAAGGCGGTGCTGCTCGACAGCACCGGCGGTGGATTCGTGAGGGCCGCCTGCCACATGAGCAACTCCGACAGCTTCGCGCTCCAGGTCGCAATCATTGCGATCATGTGCTCTTTCGCGGCCGCGGTGTTTCCGTTTTTCTGCCTCGGCATCAACACGCTGGCTTCGGTCCTATGTGTCGCCGCGATCTTCAACCACGAGGCCGACCCGGGCACTCCGTTCAGCGCCGCTCAACCGTGGCTCGGACTCGCGGAGGCCGGCTTCGCGGGCCTGGACGCTGCGATGGGCGTGGGGTTCGTCCTCATCACGCTGATCGACAAGGGCTGCGTTTGACACCTGCGCCGTGAATGTGACCGAGGCGGCCAACTCGCGCTCTCGGCTATCGGTCGCTCTCAGGTTGGAAGACCTCGTGCTTGCAGGCTGGGTCGCCATCATCAGCCCGCTCTTCTACCGCCTGGGTGGGGACAAGGGGCCGTTCGACCCCGGCGAGCCGCTTCCCGGCCTGCTTCGCATCGGCGCGGTGCTGGGGGTGATTGTGTGCGTCGCCGCGCGCCAGACGTCCGTGCCGGACGGTTCTCCCAGGCAGGGCATGATCCAGCGCGGGGCGCTCGGTCCGTTCGTCGGTGGACTGCTGCTGGTCACCATCTCGGGTTTCACTGCATTGGACACACCATCGTCACTTGTGCTCGCCGCATTGGTCATCACCGGCGTCGCCGCGGTCCTGGTCCGATTTGTGGCACCGCCTTTGACGACGACGGTCCGCCGCGTGCTGGTCAGTCCGTTCGTCGCCGTCTCAGGCGGCCTGTACTGGACCTTGATCGAGTCTGTGGTGCGGCCCTCGGACGTGGGCGCGCTGAGGCAGGCGGCATTCGCAAACCTCCACGCGACGACACCGATCTTGCTGTTCCTCGCCGCGTTCTCGGCGATCTATTACGCGATGCTCATTTATGCGCCACGACAGATCGCCGAGCGCGAGGGCGGCCGGATCGAGTGGCTGCTTCGCTACGGGGCCTTCGTCATCAGCATCGCGTTCGGGATCGGGTGGCTGGGCATCCTCAGCGGCTGACCAACAGATCGGCCGATTTGGCTAAGCCGATTTCGTGGATCGCCCAAACAAGAGTGTCCGGCGGAACAGCAAATAGCATCTTGCCCGGATGGTGGGATGTCCGGCGTGCCATCAAGACTCCGCTCTCCGAATGCTTCGTCTGACCTTCTTTGCGCGTCCAGAAGGGATCGGCTGCGCAGAAGGCGTCGCTGATGTCGGTCGTATGGCAGCCAAGGTCGATCAGTTTGTCGAAGATTTCATCGGGGGCCATCGGCCCTTTGCTTCTCGATAAGGGGCCATCAGGGGGAGACACACTAACCACGAATTTGTCGTGCGACTTATAGGTCGTGATCGCCATCACCTCATCGCCTCCATTGCGGCGTCGGTGCTGTCGCTGTCATCTTTGGAAACAATTATTCAAACGACGTGATCCATGCTGTCATGTTGGCTGCTATGAGCCCGAATTTGGCGGGGATGGATGGGAATCGAACCCACCAGAGACACCTCACAGCGCCTCTCAGACAGTTTTGAAGACTGCGGAGGACACCAGTCCTCGTTCATCCCCGCGTCCGGAACCTCATTTTGATGGCGCCAGTCGCCGATCGGGGACGATCCACATCACCGACACGGCGACGTAAAGCGCATAGGCGACCCAGGGAGTGCGAATGATCAGGGCACTCACCACTCCGGCGACATATAGAACCATCGATACGCGTCCCTTCACATCTCGAGCGACAGCCCGCGCGAGCGTTGAGTCGCGACCGTTGGCGCTGATCAGGGCTCGCACCAGCGCGAAGTAGGCGAGCGCGGCCAGGAGCGCGTCGATCCCGTACACCGCCGCCGGCAGGTTCCTCGCGTAATCGTTCGCGATCCATGCCGTAAGGACTGGGATCAACGAAAGCCAGAACAGCAGAAGAAGGTTGGACCACATCACGGCGGCGCTGAGCCGCGCGGCGCTGCGCAGCAGGTGATGGTGGTTGTTCCAGTAGATGCCGACGAAGGCGAAGCTCAAGGCGTAGACCAGCAGCTCGGGCAGCCGGTCGGCCATCCCCGCCGCGTCGGGGGTGGCAGGCGGCTTCAGCTGGAAGGCCATGATCGTGATGATCACCGCCATCACGCCGTCGCTGAATGCTTCGACCCTGCCGAGGCTGCTCGCCTCCTGGCGCGCCTCGAGGTCCCGGTCTTCCATCTACCTGAGTAAGTATCAGATCAGAAACGGCACCAGGCGCTTGGAGCGGTGCATGTACCGCCGGTAGGAGTCGCCGAGGGACTCGACCAGCGCCCCCTCCTCGACATGGATCCGGTAGGCGAACCCCGGCAGCGCGATCACGAAGCACGCGAGGGCCAACCAGTTGGTCGACATCAGCAACACGCCAAGCACCGTCATCAAGGCGCCGGTGTAGCTCGGGTGGCGGACGAACCGATAAGGCCCCGACACGACGACCTGCTGGTCGGGTGTGGTCCGAACGCGCATCGAGAAGAAGCGTCCGAGCGTTGCGATCGCGTACCAGCGCACGGCGATACCCGCGAGCGCCAGAAGGAAGCCCAACGCAAAGAGCTCGGGCCGGAGATATCCCATGGCAGCGCCTCGCACGGCCTGGGCCAGCCCAGCGCCGACCCAAAGCGCGAGCAGGACGCCGGCAAAAAGCAGAGGACCGGAGGACCGGTCCTGACCGCGGGCCGCCAAATGCGCTCGCGCCCCGACCGACCCGATCGTGCGGATCAGGACTGTCGCCTCCGAGACGATCCAGACGACGATGACCATCGAGTAGAGGCTCGAGGCCAATGCGCTCGTCGCGTAGATCGGCCTCACTTCAGACGCAGGATCTCCTTACCGACCTCGCAGCCGCGGACGTGGTCGTTGACCAGCCCCATCGCCTGCATGAAGGAATGGACCGTGGTCGGTCCGACGAAGCCCCAGCCGCGCCGGCGAAGGTCCGTGCTCATCGCGGCGGCCTCCGGAATCACCCCTGCCCGCGTGAACTCGGGCCATGTCAAAAGACGCTTGCGCGGCCGGGGAGCGAATGCCCACGCGTAGGCGGCCAGGCTTCCGAACTCATCGATCAGCGCCGGCAGACGCCGCGCGTTGTTGATCGTGGCCTCGATCTTGGCGCGATTCCTCACGATGCCTGCGTCGCCCATCAATCGCGCCACGTCGCGGGCCGAGAACCGAGCGACTTTTCCCGGGTCGAAGCCTCGAAAGGCGGCTCGGAAATTCTCCCGCTTGCGGAGGATCGTCAGCCAGCTCAGCCCGGACATGAACCCTTCGAGACACAGTTTCTCGAACAGCCTCTGGTCATCCCTCGACGGCCGGCCCCACTCGAGATCGTGGTACCCGCGGTAGAGGACGTCCGAGTATGCCCAGGAACATCGGGCCACGCCGTCGGGGCCTCGACTGATTCCGGCCGGCAGGCTCAGATCAGGGCTTCGAGCTTGGCCTTGAGGTCGCCCTTCATGTTCGGGCGGTAGCCCACGGTGCGCTCGGCGGGCTTGCCATCCTTGAAGATGATCACGGTCGGGATCGACATGATCCCCAGTTGCATCGGCACCGTCGGGTTCTGGTCGATGTCCATCTTCATGACCTTGATCTTGTCGCCCAGCTCGCCGTGGATCTGCTCGACGATCGGAGCGATCATGCGGCAGGGTCCACACCAGGTCGCCCAGAAGTCGACCAGGACCGGCCGGTCGGCCTTCAACACAGCCGCCTCAAACTCGCCGTCCGTGACCGCCTGGATGTTTGACATCTACGAAGACTTCTCCACACTCTTGGAATCCTTCGAGGCGGGTTTTGATTCCGATTTGGATTCCGAACCGGCTTCCGAACCGGAGCCCGATTCCGACTTCGACTCCGACTTCGACTCCGACTTGCCCTCGCCGCTGGAGGCCGAGCCGTTCGACGAGCCCGTGCCCTTGTAGTCGGTCGTGTAGTAGCCGCTGCCCTTGTACACGACTCCTGTCGGGTAGACCATCTTCGTGAGCGCCCCCTGGCACTTCGGGCAGGTCTTTAGCGGTTCGTCGGCCATGCGCTGCAGGACCTCGAACTGGTGTCCGCAGCTGCTGCATCGGTAACCGTAGATGGGCATCGTTTCTTGGGGTTCCTAACTATAGTCGCCGGTCTCGATCGAGCTTGAAAAACACCATGCCCGACGGCGGTTTGGGGTGGAAGTAAGTCGTCTTCTGTGGCAGAGTCTTCCCTTCCCGGGCCAGCTTCAAAACCTCCCTGAGGTCGGGCGCGTCCAGGAGGAACGCGGCCGCCCCGACGCCCTCGTCGACCCAACGCACGGCCTCGGCCGGGTCGCGGGTGTAGAGGAGGAACTCCTCCGGGTTGCGCTTGCCGAGGATGTTGTCGATCACCTGCTCGTGCAGCTCGACGGCCGCCAGGTCACCCTCGAGCGCCAGGACCTGGAACTGGCGGTCACGGTACGTGCCGGCGGCCACGCGTCCTCGGATCCCCTCGAGCGTCTCCTCGAGCGAGCCCACCGGCTCCCCGCCCGTGACCGCGACCCCGCTCTTGAGGACACGATGCGTCGGCAGCACGGCCAGGCCGGGGTCGTCGAGGTCGGTGAACATGGCGAGGGTGAAGCGGGAGGCGGAGTCGGGGGCGCCACCCACCTCCTCGGCGTAGGCGAGCGCCGTCTCGTAGCGGTGGTGGCCGTCGGCGATGAGCACCTGGAGCTCATCGAAGGCGGCGTGGACGGCCGCGTGGATGGCGGGGTCCGAGATGACCCAGAGCCGGTGGCGGATGCCCTCCGGACCTGTGAAGGAGATGGCCGCCGCGCGTGACGCAACCCGCCCGACCGTCTCGACCAGCGCTGTGCCTCCGCCCTCGTAGAGGAACCACAGCGGCTCGAGACTCAGCGCGGTCGCCCGCAGCAACGCCAGGCGGTCCTCCTTCGGCCCGCGGTGGGTGCGCTCGTGCGGCAGCACCACTCGGTCCTCATACGGCTGGAGGCGCAGCGCCGCGATGAGGTCGCGCCGGACGCGACCGCCGACCTCGCACTCGTGCACGTACATCGACGGCGGGTCCTCGGCGAGCATCCCGTCGGCGAGCCACTGCTGGAAGGTCCGGGCCGCCGCGTCGTAGTCCGAGCCCGGCCGCGTCAGCCGGACGACGTTGAAGGGCGAGAGCGCCCGGTAGTGAGCAAGGTCCGCGTCGGGTATGACGTCGTACGGCGGCGCCACGAGCAGGCCGGCGTCACCCGCCCGCGCCAGGTAGTAGCGAATCCCCGGAAAGGCGCGAACGTCGGCGATGGCTAGCCCTCGAGAAGCTCGACAAAGCGGAGGTCGGACATCCCCGCCACCTCGCGCAGCTTGGCAAGCACCTCTGGCGGCACGCGGTCGTCGACGGCCAGGATCATCATCGCGTTTCCGCGCGGCGCGTCTCGACCGACCTGCATGCTGGCGATGTTCACGTCGTGCTCGCCGAGGATCGTCCCCACACGGCCCACGACGCCCGGCTGGTCCGAGTGCCGGCTCACCAGGAAGCGCCCCTCGGGCACCAGGTCGACGCGGAACGAATCGATCCGCACGGCGCGCAGCTCGTCCATCAGAACAGTGCCGGCGATCTCGTGATCCTGCATTCGCACTGTGACCAGGCTGGCGTAGCTGCTGTGCGACCTGCTCCGCCGTTCGATCAGCTTCACGCCGCGGTTGGCGGCGATCAGGCGCGCATTCACCGCGTTGATGCGGTCTTCGGTGAAGGGCTGCAAAACACCCTTCACCGCCGACGCGACGAGCAGATTGACGTCGTGCTCGGCCAGCTCGCCCTCGAAATCGAGCTCGATGGCGCTCACGCGGCCACCGAACAGCTGGACGTGAAGTGCGGCCAGCCGCTCGGTCAGACCGGCAAATGGCCGGAGATAGGCAAGCTCCTCCGGCGGCAACGCGGGCGCGTTGACCGCGAAGCGGGGAAGGTCCCCCGCCAGCACCGCAGCCACCTCCTCGGCAACGTCGAACGCGACCGAAACCTGCGCTTCCTGGGTCGAGGCGGCGATGTGCGGCGTGGCGACGAAGTTGGGCAGCGTGAGCAGGCGATTCTCGCCCGGGGGCTCGCTGGCGAACACGTCGGACGCTGCGGCGGCGATCGCACCTGAGCTCAGCGCGTCACAGAGGGCGTCTTCGTTCACGATTCCGCCGCGCGCGGTGTTGACGAGCCGCGCGGTCGGCTTCATTCGGGCCAGCTCGGACATGCCGATGAGGTCGCGGTTCGCTTCGACCAGAGGCACGTGCACCGTGATGAAGTCGGCGCGTTGAAGCAGCTCGTCGATGGTCACGAGGTCGACGTTGAACAGCTCTGCCCGCTCGACCGAGACCACCGGGTCGTACGCGATGACGTCCATCTCCAGCCCATGGGCGCGCTTGGCGACCTCGGACCCGACGTTGCCGAGCCCGATGACGCCGAGGGTCTTGCCGCGCACCTCGGTGCCCATGAACTTCGATCGCGTCCACTCGCCTCGCTTCACCGACGCGTCGGCCTGGGGAACCCATCGTGCCAGCGCGAAAAGAAGCGCGATCGTGTGCTCGGCCGCGGCGACGATGTTGCCCCGCGGCGCATTGACGACCAGGATTCCCTTGCGCGTCGCCGCCGGCACGTCGATGTTGTCGACGCCGACTCCTGCGCGCCCGACCACCCGGAGCCGGCGGCCTGCCTCGAGGACCGGCGCCGTGACCCGCGTCTCGCTCCGCACGACGAGCGCGTCGTAGTCGGGGATGCGCTCGATCAGCTCGGCTTCGCGCAGCTTGCTGACCACCGTCACCTCGCCTGCCTTGCGCAGGCGTTCGAGACCGTCCTCCGCCAGCGGGTCGGCGACGAGGATTCTCGGCAAATGTCTGGCCGCGCTAGCGCGCGGTGGCCGCGACGCCCTGCAGCGAGTTCGTGACCGCCGTCACGCCCCGGCCGTCCGCCGGCGCCACGTCGAGCTCCTCGAGCGCCTGCTCGATCGCCCAGATGACCTGGACCACATCACCCTCGGCGACCGCGCCGAGATGACCGACGCGCACCATCTTGCCCGTCATCTTGCCCTGGCCGCCGGCGATGACCACTCCGTGCTTTTCGTCCAGCAGCTTGCGCAGCGCCGCCACATCGAGACCCGGCGGCGGAACGGCGGACGTGACGGTGTTGGAGCGATAACCGTCGCGCGCGTAGAGCTGGAAGCCCAGCGCTTCGAGGCCGGCCTGCGTCGCGCGCGCCAGCCGCGCGTGGCGCTCGTACACGTTGTCGAGGCCTTCCTCTTCGAGCATGCGCAGGCCCTCCTGCAGCGCGAACGCGACGTTGACCGCCGGCGTGAAGGGGGTCATTCCCTTTTCCGCCCAGGCCCTGGCTTCCTTCCAGTCGAAGTAGAACCGAGGCGACCGCGCCTTCGCCTGCTGCGCCCAGGCGCGCTCGCTGACGCTGACCAGGGCCAGTCCCGGAGGTGCCATCCAGCCCTTCTGCGAGCCGCTGACCGCGACGTCGACACCCCACGCGTCGGTCTCGATTGCGATCGAGCTGATCGAGCTCACCCCGTCGACGACGACGATTCGCCCGGCGTCGCGGGCGGCACGGGCCAGCTCGCGCAGCGGGTTGGTGAGGCCGGTCGAGGTTTCGTTGTGCGTGAGGAGCACGACTTTGGAGCGCGGGTGACTCTCCAGCACGCGCTTGAGGTCGTCCGGATCGACCGGCTGGCCCCACTCGAATTCGAGCCGCACCACGTCCGCGCCGTACGCGGCCGCGAGCGCCGCGAAGCGCTCACCGAAGTTGCCGCACAGCGCGACGACCACCTCGTCACCGGGCGAAACGAGGTTCGCCACCGCCGACTCAAGCCCACCCGTGCCCGAGGACGTGAGCAGCAGGAGGTCGTTGGAGGTCTTGAAGACGCGCTTCGCGCCCTTGGTGATCTCGCTCAAGATGGCCGCGAACTCGGGTCCGCGGTGGTCGATCATCGGCCGGTTCATGCTGCGGACGACGCGCTCTGGGAGCGGCGTCGGCCCCGGAATGCGTAGCTGCGTCGAGAACGTCATAGGGCGCGCTCCATCAAAATGCCCCACGAACTCTGGCGGCTTCGCCCGTACTCAGGCGTGAGTTCGCGGGGACCCCTGGGGCTTTGGCGGCCCACAAATTCTGACCTAGTGCAGCTCCGTTGTGTACGGAAGCAGCGCGATCGCGCGGGCGCGCTCGAGCGCCGTGGTCAGCGGACGCTGATGCCTCGCGCAGGTCCCGGTGACACGCCGGGGCAGGATTTTGCCCCGATCGCTGACGAACCGGCGCAGTCTCGAGATCTCCTTGTAGTCGATGTAGTGGATCTTCTCGACGCAGAAGCTGCAGACCTTGCGGTGCTGGCGGCGCGGGCCACGTCCGCCCTGCCCGCCGCCTCCGCCCTGCTCACGGGGGGGACGATTGACTGCCATTGGTGACTCCTACCTAAAAAGGAATGTCGTCCGGGTCGACGTCGCGAGGCGCGTCGTCCGGAGCGGGAATGCTGTCGTCCGAGGGCACGGGCCGTCGCGCGGGCTGCGATCCTTCGCCCCCGCCGCCACCCGCGCCGGCGCCGCCGCCGCTGCGGCTGTCGAGGAACTGCACGTCGTTGGCGATGATCTCGGTCGTCCGGCGCTTCTGGCCGTCCTGGCCCTCCCACGAGCGGGTCTGGATCCGCCCCTCGATGAAGACCAGCGCGCCCTTGCGCGTGTACTGCGCGACGATCTCCGCCAGGTTTCTCTTGCCGGCGTTGTAGGCCACGATGTTGTGGTAGTCCGTGAACTCCTTGCGCTCCCCTTCGGGACCGCTCGACCACCGGTTGGTCGCGATGCTGAAGTTGGTCACGGCGGTGCCGCTGGGCGTGTACCGCATCTCCGGGTCCTTCGTCAGACGGCCGATGAGCAGTGCCTTGTTGAGGTTCGACATCTAAGACTCCTCCCGATCCTCCCGATCCGGACGGCGCGTTCCAGCCACCTCTGGCTCGGCCACGATGGGCTCCAGCGCGACCTCCGCCGGCGGCGGGGGAACGGGGGCCGCGGCGACCTTTTCCGGCTTGCGCACGATGAGGTGCCTCAACACCTCTTCGGTGATCTTGAGCGCCGACTCGAGCTCTGGCACGCGCTCGGGCGCGATCTGAAAGTCCTGGAGGACGTACGAGCCCTCCTTCTGGTGCTTGACTTCGTAGGCGAGCTTGCGCTTGCCCCAGAGGTTGGTGTGCTCGGGGGTCCCGCCGGATCGCTGGATCACGGTGTTGACCCGCTTCACCGCGTCCTGGACCTTGTCGTCGTCCAGGTCCGCACGGACGATGTACAGAACTTCGTAATCCCTCAACGGGACCTCCTTCCTATGGGTTCAGGCCCCGGACGATCGGCGGCCAAAATGAGCAGCCGGCCGGAGTCAGAAAGGTTGCCCCGGTATTCTACGTGGTTCATGGCAAGCAAATCCCGGGCGAAGGCGGGCGTCCGGGCCGGAAAGGGCAAGGCCGGCCGCCGGCCGCCGGTCAGGGTCAAGCGGGCCAGCGACCTGCCGATCATGCCGATCGCGGTCGGCGTGGTCCTCGTCGCCCTGGCCGTGGTGATGATCGTGTTCATCGTCCAGAGCCTGAAGCCGACCCAGGGGCCGCCTGTCGCGGGCGGCGTGCCCTGCGACCACCTCGAGCAGACCCAGATTCACTACCACGCCGCGCTGCAGATCGTGTACCAGGGCAACGTGGTCAACCTACCTGACAACCTCGGCATCAACTACACGGACTCGAGCCAGACGAGCGTGAACTGCTACTACTGGCTGCACGTCCACGCCGCGAACAAGAACGTGATCCACATCGAGTCACCGGCGAGCTCCACCTTCACGCTCAGCCAGTTCATCGCCGTCTGGAAGTCCTGGGCGCAGCAGAACGGACAGGCGGTGCCGAAGCTCGACGCGACGCACGTCGGCACGTTCGTGCTGACGCCGGACCAGAAGCTCGTCGTCTACATCGACCTCCAGGACGGCAAGGGCCCCCAGGTGTTCACCGGCGACCCGAACACGATCCAGCTGAAGGCGCACGAGGTGATCACCCTCGAGATCACGCCGCCCCAGGTCACGCCTCCGCCGTCGTGGGACTGGAACTCGACCTCGAACCAGGGGCTCTAGAGGCGCGCCGCTAGCCGGCCCTTCCCTGCCCGGTCTCCCCCTCGACCTCGAGCAGGACTCGGGCGGCGCGGTAGTGCTCCAGCGCGTCGTGGGTCCGCACCGAACGCTCGGCGCGGTCCGCCAGCTGGAGGTGCGTCTTGATCGCGTCGCCCTCATACATGAACCGGCCTCCCTCCTCGATCGCGCGCACGCGCTGCTGCCGCTCCGCGTCGTCGTGCTCGAGGATGACCCTCTTCTCGCGGGCCAGGATCTTGTTCGCCTTTTCCTTGCGACCGAGCGCGTACATCGCCTCGACCTGCGTCAGGCGGGCGTCGGTGCCGAGGGGCCATTCGAGCCAGTCGAGCGCCGGCTTGAGCGCACGCAGCGCGCGGCGGGGCTCACCGCGGGCCAGCAGCACGCGGCCCTTCTCCAGCGCCAGCTCGCGCTCGAGGCTGTCCTCGCGCCCCTCGAGGAGGTACTCCACGGGGGTCCCGAGCCTCTCCGCGATGACGCGCAGGACTCGGGTCGATGGTGTCGCCTTGCCGAGCTCGATCTGGCTCAGCCAGGCGCGCGTGAAGTCGTCCCGCCCGATGTTGGCCAGGCTCAGCCCGCGCTGCTTGCGGATCCGCCGGATCCGCTGGCCGAGGGTGTCTTCCGGCATGCCGCCTATTGTAAAGGGCCGATTTACAGATAGTCGCGGGGGTCGAGGCTGCGCGGCAGCGACGTGAAGTTCTCGAAGCCACGCTCCGTGACCATCCCGGTGTCCTCCACCCGCACGCCGCCGAGGCCGAGCTTGTAGAGGCCGGGCTCGACGGTGATCACGTCGCCGGCCTCCAGGGGATAGGTGGCCGCCTCCTTCACGCCCGGCTCCTCGTGGACCTCCAGGCCGACGCCGTGGCCCGTGCTGTGATTCATCTTCGCCACGCCCTCGGGGCCCTCGAAGCCACTGGTGGTCGTACCGAATCCCCGGTCGACGAGCACCTGGCACACGGTGGCGTGGACCTCGCGCCCGCTGACACCGGCGCGCGTCGATTCGACTCCCGCCTCCAGCGCCTGCACCGCGGCGGCGTGCATGCGACGGACCTCTTCGGATGCCTCGCCGACGACCACGGTGCGGGTGAGGTCGCCGTGGTATCCGGTCGCGCGGCTCACCGGGAAGATGTCGATGATCACTGGCGCGTTGGCCCTGATCGGACCCTCGCCGCGGAAGTGCGGAAGCGCGCACTCGGGCGAGCCCGCGATGATCATCTCGGGACACGTGAAGCCAAGCTCACCCAGCTTCATCTGCGCCCTGGCGTAGAGGTGCTCGGAGGTCAGCTGCGCGCCGTCGAGCCACAGCATCCCGCCTCGGATCTCGGCCTTCGCCAGCTCAGCGATCACCTCGACCACCGCCGCCGCCGCGGCGTTCTGGCTGGACCTGATCGCATCCGCCTCCCGAGGCGACTTCCGCCGGCGCTCAGCGGCGAAGAGCTCACGGTCGACCTCGACGTCGACCCCGCTCGCGCGCAGGTCCTCGAGCTGCACCGCGTGCAGCCGTGGCGACACCCGCGCGGCGGTCACACCATGGGCGCGCAGCATCCGCGCCGCAAGCTGCGCCCACGCCTGGTGCACGTACGCCTCGCGGTCCTCGATCACCTCGGCGACGCTGCTCTGCGCCCGCGCCCGGTCGAGCTCGAGAGGGCTCACCGCCAGCACGTCGCGGCCGTCCGGATAACGGATGTAGAGGCCTGACTCCACCTCGAAGCCCGACGCGTAGCGGAAGTCGGCGTCACCGCTGGGGATGAGGACGAGAGCGCGCTCCGCCGGCTCAGGCCGGTGCTGCTCGCCGCGCGCCTTGCGCGGCTGCGGGCTCGGCGCGGCAGCGGCCCCGATCCTGGCCGCGCCAAGCACCTGAGCCACCGCCTCGATCAGCTCCTCGTCGCCTGTCGGCTTCTTGCGCCTGGCGGAGCGCGCGTCGAGGTTCAGCTTCTCCTGGACCTCATAGCCGCTCGTGTAGGTGACCTCGTAACCGAGCTCGCGCAGCTCCGCCAGGTCGCGCCGGAGGGTGCGCTCGGAGACGCCAGCGCGGTCGGCCAGCTCCAGCGGGTTGAGGCCTGGCTCGGCGACGATCACGGCCAGGACGCGCAACAGGCGAGCGAGCCGCTGGGCGCGGGTCACTGCGGAAGAGGACGGCCCGCGAGCCCTAGCCGATCTCTTCCCAGGAGGTGGCCGGCCCCTCGAACGGGTCGGGCTCCGCTTCCTCCTGGTTGCCCACTTTCTGGTGGAACCTGCTGGCGATCATCTGGTAAGCCATCGCCTTGGGGATGCCGAGCTTGGTCAGGGACTTGACCTCGTCGGCCATGACCTTGTCCCGCGCGGCGTCGATGGAGGCGAGCACCTCTTCGATGGACGCCGTCTTCTTGGCCATAGGCATCAGATTGTACGGGCCGCGGCGATCGGCGCCTCCGGATCACGATTTGGGCGCGCCTTAGACTTGTAGCTCTCACCGCCGCGACCGTTGTGTGGGGGTTTTGGCTTGGCGACTGATTACGCTGCGGACAAGATCAGAAACGTGGTCCTGCTGGGCCACTCGCACGATGGAAAGACGACCCTGGCCGAGGCGATGCTCTTTGCCTCGGGCTCGATTCCCCGCCTCGGATCGACGGACCAATCCACCGCGACGACGGACTTCGAGCCCGAGGAGCAGAAGCGGAAGATCTCGATCAACCTCGGCGCCGCCTTCGCGGAGCACAACGGCTTCAAGATCAACATCCTCGACGCGCCGGGCTTTTTCGATTTCGCGGGGCAGGTTTTCAGCGGCCTGCGCGCGGCTGAGGGCGCCGTGGTGGTGGTCGGGCCGAGCGCCCAGCTGCCGGTGGGAGCCGAGGTCGCGTGGGAGCACTGCAACCGCACGAGCCACCCGCGCATCGTGGTGGTCAACAAGCTGGACAAGGAGAACTCTGACTTCTACGGCGCCGTGGCCGCGATGCGGGAGCACCTGTCGCCGCGGCCCTTTCCGCTGCACCTGCCCATCGGGTCGGAGCAGGACTTCCGCGGCATCGTCGACCTCCTTCACCTGAAAGCCTTCGTCACCACCGCGGACGGGAAGGGCGAGGAGGTGCCGATTCCCGACGACATGAAGGCTCGCGTCGACGAGTTCCGCGGTCAGCTCATCGAAGCCGCGGCGGAAAGCGACGACTCGCTGCTCGAGAAATACCTCGACGCCGGGACGCTCAGTGAGGAGGAGATCCAGCGTGGGTTGCGCGAGGGCATCCTGGAGGGCAAGGTCGCTCCTGTCATCTGCTGCTCGGCGACCAAGCTGCTCGGCGTGCGCACGCTGATGTCGACCATCACCGAGCTGATGCCGGCGCCTCAGGTCGAGCCCGACCAGCCGGCCAAGGCCCTGGTGTTCAGCACCGGCGGCGACCAGTTCGGCCGGGTGAGCTACTTCAAGGTCGTGGCCGGCACAGTCAAGGCCGACGCGCATCTCACGAACCTCAACCGCGGCGGAGACGAGCGGTTGGCGCAGATCTTCTTCCCTCGCGGCAAGGAGCACGTCGCGACGCCGGAGGTCCGGGCCGGTGACATCGGCGCGGCGACCAAGCTGACGCACACGCTCACGGGCGACACCATCGGCGTCAAGGACGGCGGGCCACTCCCGCCGCTTGACCTTCCCGGCCCCGCCTACAGCGTGGCCATCACGCCCAAGGCTCGGGGGGACGAGGAGAAGATCTCGAGCGGCCTGGCGAGACTTGGGGAGGAGGACCCGACGCTGCACGTCGAGCGCCTCGAAGAGACCAAGCAGCTCGTGATCGCGGGCCTGGGGGACGTGCACCTCGACGTGACGCTGGAGAAGCTGAAGCGCAAGTACGGCGTGGAAGCCACCACGCAGGTGCCGAGGGTGGCCTACCGGGAAACGGTTTCAGGCCACAGCCGGGCAGAGGGCCGTCACGTCAAGCAGTCGGGCGGCCACGGCCAGTACGGCATCTGTGTGATCGAGGTCGCCCCGACCAGGCGCGGCGAGGGCTTCGTGTGGGAGGACAGGATCTTCGGCGGGGCGATTCCTCAGAACTTTCGCGCGTCCGTGCAGAAGGGGATCGTCGACAACATGGCCAAGGGCGTCGTGGCCGGATACCCGATGGTCGACGTCAAGGTGTCGCTCGTCGACGGCAAGTACCACTCCGTCGACTCGAACGACATGGCCTTTCAGATCGCAGGCTCGATGGCGATCAGAAAGGGAGCGTTGGACGCCGGCCCGGTGCTGCTGGAGCCCATCGTGGAAGCGAGCATTCGCGTCCCGGAGAAAAACCTGGGCGACATCATGTCGGACATCAACGGCCGCCGCGGCAAGATCCTGGGCACCGAGCCCGACGACGGCTATCAGAACGTCCACGCGGCGGTGCCCGAGCACGAGATGCTGCGCTTCGCCCTCGACCTGCGTTCGATCACACAGGGCCGCGGCAGCTTCTCCATGAAGTTCACGCACTACGAGGAGATGCCGGCCCACCTGGCCAAAGGCATCATCGAAGAGTTCCAGAAGCAGCACGAGGCGGCCGCCGCGAGCCACTAAGCTTCGGTCCGTGGGTGCGCCGACCTCTCACGACGTCGCCGTCATCGGCGGCGGTGTGACCGGCGCAGGCATCGCGCGAGACCTTTCCTTGCGCGGACTGTCAGTCCTCTTGCTGGAGAAGGGCGACTGGGGCGGCGGCACCAGCGGCTCCTCGACCTGGATGATCCATGGCGGCCCGCGCTACCTCGAGTTCGACTGGGACACCACGCGCCTCTCGTGCGAGGACGCGGGGCACATCGTGACCATCGCACGCAACCTGGTCTACCGCGTCATGTTCATCGTCCCGGTCTTCGCCCACGACCGCAACAACATCGAGCGCGTCGAGACGTTCATGGAGGTGTACGACCGCTACCAGCCGCTGAAGAAGGCACACCCGCACCACCGCCTCACGCCGGAGGAAGCGCTGCGCGCGGAGCCCGGCCTGTCGCCTGACATCGTGGGCGCCGTGACGAACGAGGAGTGGGGCGTCGACCCGCACCGGCTCGTGTTCGCCAACGTCGCCGACGCCGTGTCCCACGGCGCCCGCGCCTTCAACCACAGCACAGTCACCGGATTGATCCGCGACGGCGCGAAGGTGATCGGGGTCAAGTACCGCGGTCCGGACGGCTCCGCCACAGAGGCCCGCGCGCGGGTGGTGGTCAACGCGAGCGGACCGTGGGCGCCCGAGGTGAGCGGCATGGCCGGCGTGCCCGTCTCGCTGCGGCCGGCCAAGGGCATCCACCTCGTGTATCCGCACCGCATCTCGAATTTTTCGATCATGGCGGAGTCGGTGGACGGGCGCGACGTGCTGATGGTCTCCCACGCGGGATTCACGCTGCTCGGCACCACCGATGACGACTTCTACGGTGACCTCGACTCGGTCGACGTGCTCGAGGATGAGGTCGAGTACCTGCTGCAGGCGTGCGAGCGCGTCTTCCCCTCCATCCGCTCGTACCGCCCTGTGCGCACGACGGCCGGCGTCCGTCCGACGCTGTTCAAGTGGCGTCGCTACGAGGACGAGCTGTCGCGCCGGTACGAGGTGATCGACCACTCGACCCAGGGTGTGGAGGGTTTCATCACGATCGCGGGCGGCAAGCTCTCCATGTACCGCTTGATGGCCGAGCAGACCTCTGACGTGGTGTGCCGCAAGCTCGGACATCAGGCTTCGTGCACCACGGCGACGACGCCCCTGCCAGGTAACGAATCGGACCTGGAGCCGGCTGCTGAGCTCGCCGCGCGCTGCGGGATCACGGCCCTCGCCGCGATCAAGCTGCAGAGCCGCCACGGATCGAATGCCGAGAAGGTGCTGGACGAGGGCGGCGTGGGCAGGATCGCGTGCAGGTGCGAGCCGGTGACCGAGGCCGAGCTCGCCTACGCGGCACGACACGAGCAGGTGCGTACTCTCGCCGACGCGTTTCGAAGAGTCGGCATTGCCGCGGGGCCATGCGCCGGCGCCGCGTGCGTGATCAGGGCCGCCGAGGTCATCGGCCGCGAGCTGAGTTGGAGCGCCGGACAGCGGTTCGAGGCCGTGCGCGATTTCGTGGCCGGCTCATGGTTGGGTCGCGCGCCGGTGCTCGGTCACGCCGGTTGGGCTGAGGAGGAGCTGGCGCACGGCGCCATGCGCGGGCTGAGGAGCTGAGCCTTGGCGCGCACCGATTCGCTTGCCCGGCTCGCGTGGGCGTATGGCGTGCATCTCACGCGGCGGCGCGTGACGCGCGGCCATGCGCAGCTCGATTCGCTGTTGGAGACCTACGCACCCGATGGGATCCGGCCGCTCGATGAATCAGAGAGGGCGCGTCATCCGCAGCTGGTCGGGTGCATCAATTGCGGCCTCTGCGCGCTGGCGGCCGGCAGGATCGGCAAGACGCGCACGCCCGACCTCGCGACCTCTTACATGCGCCTCTACGCGCGTCTGGGGGATGCGTCCTCCGACCTGGAGGGCGAGTCGTCGGACCTCGAGGCTGCCGCCGCCGCGTGCCCCGTGGGCGTTCCGCTGAAAGAGGTCGGCGCTGTCGTCCGGCGGCTGATGCTGGGCTGAGCCCTCGGCGCGACTCGCCACCCACCGCGCCCGAGCCTGATCATCGCTTGATCCGCCCGTACGACTGGGACTTGCGAGTTATCCACATTCTGTATACAGTCTGGGGACATCACACAACATCTAGCGGCTATCGTCAAGCGATTGTTCCGATCGCTCGCCGGCCGGTGGGGCCTGCGGGCGGTGCCGGCGAAGCTCGCGGGTCTTTTCAGGACCTGGCCCGCCGACGACTTCGGGCGCTTCGTCAGCGCGTCGGTGGGCACCGGCATGGCCGGGTCCGTGCCGCACCTTTCTTTTGCGGAGCCGACGCGGTCCACGCCGCCGGCGTCGGTCGCACCCGCCTCCTTCGAGATGCGATTCATGAAGCTGCAGATGGAGGGAAGGTTCGACGAGATGTGGGACATGCTCGCCGAGGATGCGCAGCGCGCCTGGGGCAGCCGCGACGCTTTCATGCGCGAGATGCCTCGACTGGACGACGACACAGAGCTGCTCGACATGGAGGCGGTGAGCGTCGCCGTCCTCGACGGATGGACAGACAAGGCGCATCACCGCACTTACAGCAACGTGGCGCGGCTGGTCATGCGATACCGCGTACGCCAGCGCTGGAGGGAGTGGACTTTCGATCGGCAGGTGCATCTGGTGCCGGCCGCGGGAGGATGGCGAACATTGTGCTACCCGACAAAGTTCAGAGCCGCGGCAGGCCGCTGATATAGTGGGTTGGAACCCATGCTCCAGCGGACGATCGAAGAGCAAGAGCTTCACATGCGCTGGCATCGACGTAGGAACCGCGCGATGACGCCGCGGCGCCTGCTGCAGGAATCCGACCAGTTGCTTTACTGGGTCGAGGAGTGTCTGGTGCAGGAAGTTCGCATCGTGCCCGGTTGGATCACGTCGAGATTGATGGTGCTCCTCCGGCAGGCGCATCCGGAGATGGCGGCGCGGCTGGGTCGTGAGCGCCGCCCAGCCCAGGTGATGGAGATCATCTACGACGCGCAGGCCGCGCTGATGGACCAGGCGTCGCGCAGCCGCGGACCCGCACAGGTCATCCCTCTGTTCGCGCGTGCGCGCGAGCGGAGGCTCAGCGAAGCCGCACTCTAGCCGCCGCCGGTGCGGGTCGACCTTCACCTTCACTCGAACTACTCGCACGACGGACGGAGCTCGATCGAGGAGCTGGTTGCGCGCTGCAACGAGTGCGGCCTCGATCGCATCGCGCTCACGGACCACAACACTGTCGAAGGCGCGCTCGCGATGGCCCGCATCGCGCCGCAGCTTGCGATCATCGGGGAGGAGGCGAAGACTCTCGAAGGCGAGGTCATCGGCCTGTTCATCAACAGCCGCCTGCCTCCATTCCAGAAGCCAGAAGAGGTCATGGACCTCATCCACGAGATGGGCGGATTGACCTACGTCCCGCATCCGTTCGACCGCCATAGGTCGCATTTTCGCGAGGAGCGCATCGTCGACCTGGCGAGCCGCATCGACATCATCGAGACGTACAACCCATGGTGCGATGGCGCGGCCAACCAGGCCGCCGCTCGGCTGGCGGACGAGCTGGGCAAAGTGCCCGCCACTGGATCGGACGCGCACGCGGCGCACGAGCTGGGTCGGAGCTGGATGGAGATCGAGGCGTTTTCAGGGCCTGCCGATTTCCTGGCCAAGCTGCGGTACGCGCGGCATGTCGTGACCGCCGCCAGCGGCACGGGTCGCCGTGCCTGACACCCCCGAGCTGCTCGTCGTCGGTTCGATTGCGCTGGACAGTCGCGATGGGCCCTTCGGCAAGCTGACGGACGAGCTGGGGGGATCCGCCGTGTACTTCGCCCTCGCCGCAAGCCTGATTTGTCCGGTGCAGGTGGTCGGACCGGTGGGTCGAGACGCCGTCGACCGGGTCAAGAGAGCCTTCGGCTCACGACCGATCGATACCTCGATGCTCTCGGTGCTCGACGCGCCGACCTATCGCTGGTCGGCCCACCAGGAGCACGGGCATACGATCGACCTGGGAAGTTCGGACACCATCTACGACCAGTGGAAGCCCGAGGTGCCGGCGGGGTTTCGAGGGTGGGCCTTCGCCGGGTCGATGCGGCCAGACCGGCAGGCGGAGGCGGTGCGCCAGCTTCACTCGGCTCAGCTGCTGTCGGCGGACGCCATGCTGTCTTACGTCGAGAAGCAGAGCGCTGAGGCGAAGGACGTGTTGAAGCGAACCGCGTGGTTCTTCTGCAACGAGGCCGAGTTCGCGGCGCTGGGCGGCGAAGACCCTGAGCAGTTTCGGCGCCAGTGGTGGCTCGAAGGTCTGGTGTTGAAGCGCGGCGCGAGGGGCGTCACCGCGCACACCGCGGATGGGCATGTGCACGTGCCAGCGCTGTCAACGCATCCCGCTTTCGACACGACCGGTGCGGGCGACGCCGTCGCGGGTGGAATGCTCGCGCGCTGGTTGATCACCGGCGCGCAGCGCAGCGGCTTGCGCGACGCTCTCGTGTGCGGCGTGGCATGCGCGTCGTTGACCATCGAGTCGATCGGGATCCGAGGCATGGCGAGCGCGACTCCGCAGCTGCTGGAGCAGCGGATGGCCGAAGTGTGGGAATCAGCGAATCGCGAATCGTGATGATCACGGCCCGCGTTTTTGCGCACGCGTCAACAAAGCTGTGGAAACGGGCGCGCGGTGCGCAACATTGGCCCTTTTTCGGTCCGTTTTTCCGCAGGTTCGGGCCCCTGTCGCTGAATTCGGTTTGAACTTGGGTTGTATTGGGGAAAGACCCACCCCTAGAATGGGCAAGTCCGCCCCTCAACAGAATCTCGAAAAAGGACGGTGACTTAGTGGAAGGCTACTGCTTGAAGGACAAAAGAAAGGTCGAAATGAAAGACCCTCAGCCGATCACGATGAAGAACGGCAAGCCCGCGACTGTCGGTACTTGTCCGGTCTGCGGAACCAAGATCTACAAGATCGGCAAGGCCTCGTAACAAGATCCTGACAAGGGCCGCTCGATCGCGAGCGGTCCTTTTTGTTTTCTGATCAGGTCGTGATGGGCGGCTCCAGCGCTCCGAGCAATACGTCCGTGGCGGAAACCGCATCGTCGACGCCAAGCATCTTGAAGATCTCGACGTTTGACGGATTGTTGACGCGTGCAATCGCCTTTTTGACGCGGAAGTGCTTCTTGGCCATCTGGAGCGCGACGAGGTTGTCCTCGTCGTCGGCGGTAACGGCGATGATGGCGTCGGCGCGCTCGATGCCGGTGGTCGAGAGGAACTTCACCTCGCAGCCATCACCGCGCATGACGATGCTGCCCAGCTGCGTCTCGAGCCAGTCCGCGCGGCGCGCGTCTCGCTCGATCAGAGTGACCTCGTGGCCGCGCTCGACCAGGTCGCGGGACATGTAGTAGCCGACGGTTCCGCCCCCCACCACGATGACGTACACGGCCTACCTTGCCTCGAGCAGCATCTTCTGGATGTGGTTGGCGCCTTCGATGGTCGGGCATATCGTGTGCAGGCCAAGCTTCGAGTAGGCCTCCGCGCGCTCCGGGTCGTAGATCCGGGCCACCACATGCGGCACCTTGAAAACATGCTTTGCGATCTGCGAGGCCATGATGTTGCGGTTGTCGCCTTCCGTCACGGCCACGAAGCCATCGGCGTGCTCGATGCCGGCCCGGCGCAGGACATCGGCGTCCGTGCCGTTGCCGATGACCTGATCGCCCTTGAAGTCCCTGCCGAGGACTCCGCGCACGGCGGCGCGTGAGAAGGAGTTGGGGTCCCTGTCCACGATGACGACCTCGTGACCCTCGCGGTCCATTTCCGAGGCGATCTGGGAGCCCACACGGCCGCATCCGACGATCATCAGCTTCAAGGCGGGTTGATTATAGGGAGGCTCCTGGGACGCCCCATGGGAGCGCGCCGCACGTTGTTAGGATTTGGGCGCGTGCGGTTCCCATTCACCTTCATGGGCGTGATGGCCGTTGCCATCGGACTGTGGGTCGTGCTCTACCTCGCGGCGCATCGGGGTCTCGACCAGGGGTCGGAGGTGCTGGCGGCCGCCACCGCGGTGGTCTGCTTCGCGTTCGGGGCTTACGTCCTGATCCGCCGGGTCCGTCGCGGGCCGCAGCACTGATGGCGGAGAAGGCAGGCCACACCCACCCGACGACGTCCAGGCGGGTCCTGGTCGCGGTCGGCGGCCAGGAGATCGACGCGGAGACGGTGCGCCTGGCGTGCCAGATGACCGACCCGCAGGGAGGGCGGATCTATGGCGTGCACATCATCGAGGTGAACCGCTCGCTGCCGCTGGGGGCAGTCCTGGACGAGGTGGTCGACCGGGGGGAGAAGATCCTCGATGAGGTGGAGAAGCTGGCGGCCGCGTCGCAGCTGCCGGTTGAGACTGAGCTGGTGCAGGCTCGTGACACGGGGCCGGCGCTGGTCGACGAGGCGGTCGAGTGGGGGGCGGACCTGATCGTGATGGGCCTGCCGTACAAGCGTCGGTTCGGGGAGTTCAACCTCGGCAAGACCGTGCCGTACGTGCTGAAGAACGCCAACTGCCGGGTGATGCTGTTCCGGGAGCACAGGGAGCACGCGGACTGAGCGAGGGGAAACCGCTGCGGTGACCCAACCGCCCAACCCCACGTAGGCTTTCGGGGCCCCTCCCTTCCCCGGCTGCCCCTCCCCCAGCCGGCCGATCCTGACCCTCGACGCTAGCGGCTTTGTCAGGCCGTGCCCACCCAGCTTGTTAAGGTCTGCTCGATGGCGAACACCGCCACCGGCCCCCACTATCTGCGCCGCTTGTGGGCGGAGCTCGGTCGCATCGGCGGTGAGCACGACGCGTTCATCAAGGTCATCATCGTCGAGCGCCTCGTCAAGTCGACGGTGCTCATCGCGCTGGCGATCGGAATCATCGTCGCGGGCAGAAAGGGCTGGGTTGCGTCATGGGCCGACTACGCGCAAGACCAGCTGAACCTCGATGTAGGCCACGGCATCATCATGCAGCTGCTTCTGCGGCTGCTCGTCTACGTTGCCCATTTCAGTCACGTCAACCTGATCGCGACCGCGGCGATCGGCTACGCGCTGCTCGAGGGGACGGAAGGCGTTGGCCTCGCCATGCGCCGGCGCTGGGCCGAGTACCTGACGGTGATCGCGACCGGGATTCTGATTCCTTACGAGGCGTACGAGGTGATCCACCGGGCGACGCTCTTCAAGGTCGGCGCGCTGCTATTGAACGTTGCGGTGGTGGGCTACGTGGCCTATCGCAAGCGCCTCTTCGTCGGCGTGTGAGCGCGGCGTCAGCCAGGCGCACGCGAAACCGGCACGGTGCATCACATAGCGCGCGAGCGCGCCGAGCGTCTCGAGCCCGTAGACGGTCGAGGTCCGGAAATTGACCGAGCTCGCGTCCTCGTGATATTTGCCGATCGCCGGCACCTCGCCGATCTTGAACCCGAAGGTCGCGGCCTGGATCAACACCTGTGTATCGAACACGAAGTCGTTGCTGTTCTCGAGGAACGGGATGGTTTCGAGGAAGCGGCGCGAGTAGGCGCGATAACCGGTGTGATATTCGGAGAGGTTGAGGCCGAGCACGCGATTCTCTGACGCGGTGAGGAACCGGTTGCCGAGCCTCTTCCACCAGGGCATTCCTGCCTTCGCCGGATCGAGACCGAGCCACCGCGATCCGAGCACGATGTCCGCCTCGCCGTCCTCGATCACCTTGCAGAGATTTGGAATGATGGCCGGGTCGTACTGACCGTCTGGATGCAGCATCACCACGACGTCCGCGCCCATCTCGAGCGCGCTGCGATAGCACGTCTTCTGGTTGCCGCCGTAGCCAAGGTTGTGCGGGTGCCGGATCACATCGAGGCTCAGGGCGGCGGCCACGCTCACGGTGGCGTCAGCACTCGCGTCGTCCACGAGCAGGATGCGGTCGGCGTGGCCGGGCGGGATGTCGGCGACGACCTCGACCAGCGTCTTGGCCGCTCGATAGGCGGGCAGCACGATGACGCGGTGCGGCCGCGGTCCGCTCCACTTGAGGTCGCTGAGCGGGATCGGATCCGGGCGCACGGTCATGCGCTCCGCGAACAGCAGTACCGCAATCGCAAGCGCGCCGATGGCGGCCGACCAGAATGTGATCGCCAGCGTCAGGTTGATGGCGACGTAGGCGAAAAAGAGCACCACCGGTGCAAGGTTCGGCCAGCGCAGCCCTCCCACGGTCGCAAGATCCGCGAGCGCGAACGCTGGAATCACCAGCAGCGTCAGGTCGTGGATGTTCTGGTGGGGACTGAGGACGAGTGATGCCGCCACTGCGAGTGCAAAGTCGAGGCGAGACTTGTCCGGCCGCCAGCTCAGGGATAGGGCGACCAGGGCGAGGAGGATGATCAAGACGGCGAGCGCGACGACCTGGCCGACGTCGGGCAGTGCTTCCACGATGTTGCGCATCGAATAGGCCGCCGTGTCCGTGTAGACGAGCTGGCCGCTTCCCGGCAGCTTGCCGAACACCGCCCAGCCGCCGAGCGCGTTCAGGTAATCGACGACCGGCCGGAAGCCGAAGGTGAGCACCGAGAGCGCACTGAGCCCGACGATGACCCCGAGGAACGCGGCCAGCGCCCGCCAGGCCCGGCGGGCGATGAACAGCATGGGGATCAGCAGCAGGAGCTGCGGCTTCGCCAGGGCAAGCGCGCTCAATGCTCCCGCCCATCCGTATCGTCCGTGCGCCCATGCCGCGTAGGCGCCGGCCAGCGGAACCAGGACGACCAGGTCCGATTGACCCTGCAGCACGGTCACGAAGAGCGGGAAGAAACCCGCGATCAAGACCGCTGCGACCAGGGCCGCGCGGCCATGCACGCTCACGCTCGAGCGGACCAGGATGACGATCGACGCCGCCGCGAGGAGGACATTGAGCGCCGTCATCGCGAAATACGCCGAGCGGTAGTCGAGGTAGCCGAGCGGAGCGATCAGCAGCGTGTAATACGGCGGGTGGAAGTAGGGCAGCACGATGAACTGATTCGCAGGCAAGCCCGTGATCTGGAGCTCAACCTGCTTCTGCCGCACGATGTCGTAGACGGCGCCACCGCCGCCCGTGATGTACAACCGCGCGGCTGAGTAGAACGACACGAAGTCCGGACCTTGAAGGTTGGTTCGGATGAATGCGAGCCAGTTGAAGGCCCAGAAGCCGAGTGAGCCGATCGCCGCTCCGGTTGCTCCGGCGTAACCAAGCCGCAGCCACCGACGCACCCGCCGCTCGTTCATCGCCCCGTTTCGAGACGAAGCGCAAAACGTTCAGGCAATCTGGCCTTCCTGATCGCGCGCTGGGCGCCCTTGATGTCGTAACGAACGCGGCGAAACTCGAAGGTCTTGTTGTCGAGGTCCCAGACTCCATAGCTCGCAGTGGGCAATCCGTCGCGCGGCTGGCCGACGCTCCCTGGGTTCACGAGGGCTGGACCGCTGAGTTGAAAGATGTCGACCCTGTATTCGTGAGTCACCGTGCCATCCGAGTTACCGAAGATTCCTGGAACATGTGTGTGGCCGTGGAAGCAAACTCCGCCGTCGAGCAACTCGAGATTGGCGTGCGCGACCGCGGTGTCGAGCACGTATTCATAGATGTGGTCGCGCGGACTGGCGTGCACCATCAGGACATCGTGCTCCACGTGACTGTCCGGCAAGCCGCGAAGCCAGTCAAGTCGCTCGTCGCCGATCACCTCGATGGTCCACCGCACGACTGACGCGGCGTCCTCGTTGAACCATTCGAGAATTTCGGGGTCTGTGCAAGCGCGATCGTGGTTGCCGACGAGCGTGAGCCACCCCCTCTTCATCACCTCATCGGCGCAGCGCTTGGGGTCGCCGCCATATCCGACGACATCGCCGAGACACAGCGTCTCGTCGACAGCAGGACAGTCGCGAAGGACCGCCTCCAACGCATGCCAGTTGGCGTGGATGTCCGAGAGGATGGCAACCTTCAAGCCGGGCGCTCGTACAGACGCGGGTAGATGTGGTCGAACAGTATGCGAAGGGTTGCGGCGATCGGAACCGCCACGAACATTCCCAGGATCCCGGCCCAGCTGAAACCGGCGATGAACGCGACGATGATGAGGACCGGCGGCAGACGGACGGCGTCACCCATGACTTTCGGATAGACGAAGTTGAGGATCACGTTCGAGATCACGAAATAGATCACTGCGATCAGCAAGGCCTTGATGGGGCCCGCGGCCAGACCAACCAGGACCGCCGGAACGGCGCCGATGAAAGGGCCCAGATATGGGATCAGCGCGGTGAGTCCGGCGATGAGTCCAAGCGCGACTGGGTCCGCCAGGCCGAGGGCTGCACACGCGATGCCCGAGCAGATGCCGATCAGCCCCGCGATGATCAATTGTCCGCGGAAATATGCGTAAAGCATCTTGCGGACCTTGCGCCAGATCTGGTCGAAGTCGCTGCGGTAATCGTTGGGAACGAGTCGTCTCAGATCCTTGCGGACTGCCGGCGCGTCCAGCGAAAGGAGGAAAGCCACAACGAACATCAACAGAAGCTGAAGCAACAGAGTCAGCGCCGTCAGGCCGATGGTCAACGCGTTTCCGAACTGTCCAAGCAGATAGTCCTTCAGGTGCGAGTTGATCGTCTCCGTGGTGCCTTTCAAGTCGATCGTGATGCCGAAGAGTTGAATCGGCGATCCCTGGAGGCTGTTGATGCGGTCCTGCGCAGC
The DNA here is from genome assembly GCA_035279525.1 of Candidatus Dormiibacterota bacterium. Classification (GTDB taxonomy): domain Bacteria; phylum Chloroflexota; class Dormibacteria; order Dormibacterales; family Dormibacteraceae; genus DATEHQ01. The sequence goes on along the minus strand of DATEHQ010000063.1, from coordinate 503 downwards.
TGCGGCGAGGGTGGGCGCCTGGGCCTGGAGGTGAGTCACGGAGCTGATGCCGAGGGGAACGATGAGAAGGATGAGGCCGGCAACGATGACGATGATCACCAGAAAGATCAGGACGATGGCCAGGATCCGCGGTACGCCGACAGCAACGAGCCGTGTCACCGCCGGCTGGATGAGAAACGCGATCGCGCCGCCCAACACGAAGGCCCCGAGGAAATCGCGGAGGAGGTAGAGCACGATCAGCGCGACGATGAGCGCAGCGACGCCGAACCCAATCTGGAGGTAGCGGCGGCGCCGCTTCGGATCTAGCGTCCACGAGGAAATAGGCACCCCGGCGATTGGAGCGATCGGGGCTTCGGGTTCGTTCTCGTGGGGCGCGCCGGAAGGTGGGTTCGGCCGCACGTTACGCAATCACCGCAGTATGACGAGGAATCCCGCCACCCGGTTCCGGCTTAAGTCTTCGCTTGCCGGAGCAGCTCCTCATAAGGTGCACCATGAAGCGGGTT